>NZ_JARE01000001.1:0-35161 GCF_000708325.1 Microbacterium sp. Cr-K20
GCGGCGAGCCGCGGACACCTGGGACGGCGGGGGTGTGACGACGCGGATCCTCGAGGGCGGCGACGCGACGGTGGCGGCGGCCACCCGACTCGCGTCGGACAGCGACGTGCTGCACATCGCGGCGCACGGCAGGCACGCGGTCGACAATCCCCTGTTCTCGGGTTTCGAGCTCGCCGACGGCATCCTCTTCGGCTATGACGTCGACCTGATTCCGCGCGTCCCCGCGACCGTGATCCTCTCGGCTTGCGAACTCGGGCGTTCCTCGGTGCGCTGGGGCGAGGAGGCGCTCGGGATGACGCGGGTGTGGCTGCACGCGGGCGCGGACTGCGTGATCGCCGCCCCGGTCGCCGTGCCCGACGAGGTGGCGGCCGAGCTGCTGAGTGCCGTGCACGTCGGCCTGTCCGAGGGCGCGACGCCCTCAGCCGCCCTCGCACGCGCCACCGTCGACACCGGTCTCAGCGCCCCGTTCCAGTGCCACGGAGACGGATTCTGATCTTTTTCTCCATTCGGTGTATCAGAACCGGTGCCGCACGCTCCTGTTCTTCGGAAGGTGCCATGCGAAGGGCCTCGAAGGGTTGAGGCGCGAGGGAGGCGCAGTCGGATCTGGGGATATCACGCGCGCTGGGGAGCGTGAGTACGACACGGACACCATCTGCTCGGGGGTGTCGCGGCATGGAGCCGCGGCGCCCTCATAGGGCCTCGACGATCTGGGGACGTCGGGGCCCTTGGGGTGTCCGGGCTCACGTCTGTCCGCACGGCACTGCACCGCTCTCGAAGGAGTTCTCGCGTTCTGAAGGACCGGATGCGCGAATCGGTCCTTCAGAACGCGAGAACTCCTTCAGGCTGTGCGCTGAGGGCCCAGTCGCCGAACGTCCCGGCTCAGGCGACGAGCACCGCATAGCCGGCGGCGCGCAGCGCGGCGAGCGCCTCCGCATCCGCTCCCGCATCCGTGATCACGGTCGGGAAGAGCTCGACGCCGCCGACCGCCGAGAACGCCTCGACCCCGAGCTTGCTGCCGTCGGTGACCACGACCGCGCGCCGGGCACGTTCGGCCATCATGCGGTTGACGGCGGCCTCGCGCTCGTCCTGCGTGGTGGCACCCGCGGCCGCATCCATCCCGTTCACGCCGATGAAGGCGATGTCGAGCCGCACCCCGCGCAGCAGCTGTTCGACGAACGGACCGACGAGCTCGTAGCTGCGGGAGTGGATGACGCCACCGGTGACGACGACCTTGATGTCGGGCCGCGTGGCGAGCTGTGCGGCGATGTTCACGGCATTGGTGACGACGGTGATGCCGCCGTTGCCGGACAGGTCGTCTCGGGCGGCGAGTGCCGCCGCGATCGCGGTGGTCGTCGTGCCGCCGGACAGCCCGACCACCATGCCGGGGGCGACGAGGCCCGCCGCGGTCTGCGCGATGCTGTCCTTCTCCAGCGTGCGCAGGTGGCTCTTGTAGCGGATGGGCAGCTCGTAGGCGACGGCCTGTGCCACGGCGCCACCGTGCGTACGGGTGAGCAGCCGCTGCTCGGCGAGTGTGTCGAGGTCGCGGCGGGTCGTGGCCGACGAGGCTCCGAACTGCTCCACCAGGTCTTCCACCGTGACCTCGCCACTCACGGCGAGAAGGTCGAGGATCGCGTTCAGCCGCGCCGCCCGCTTCATCGCCGAGTGCCCTGCAGCGCGAACAGCCGGAGCATGCGGGCAGCCTCGACGGCGAGCGCATCGCGGGCAGGCGCGAGGTACTTGCGCGAGTCGACCAGCCGCTCATCCGCGTCGAGCTTCTCGCGCACCGCCCGGGTGAAGAAGCCGTTGAGGTGCGTGGAGACGTTGATCTTGGTCATCCCGGCGCGGACGGCGTCCGCGATCACGGCATCCGCCACCCCCGAGGATCCATGCAGGACGAGCGGAACGGGCAGCACCGCTCGCAGCCGCGCGATCAGGTCGAGGTCGAGCGACGCCGTGCGGTCGGTCATCGCGTGGGAGGAACCCACCGCCACCGCGAGCGCATCGACACCCGTCGCCGCGACGAAGTCCTGGGCCTCGTCGGGATCGGTGCGCACACCCGGCGCGTGTGCACCGTCCTTGCCGCCCACCTCGCCCAGCTCACCCTCGACGTAGACCCCGGCCGCGTGCGCCCGGTCCGCGACGGATGCCGTGAGCGCCAGGTTGTCGTCGTAGGGCAGCGCGCCGCCGTCGAACATGACCGACCCGAAGCCCAGCGCGATGGCCTCGTCGACCAGCTCGGGCCGTTCGGCGTGATCGAGGTGCACGGCGACCGGCGTCTGCGCGCGGCGGGCGACCGCGAGAGTGGCCAGAGCGATCGGCTCGAGCCCGCCGTGATAGTCGGCGCAGTTCTGCGAGATCTGCAGGATCACGGGCAGCTCGGCGAGAGCTGCGGCACGCACGAGCCCCTCGGCGGTCTCGAGGTGGATCACGTTGAACGCGCCGATCCCCGTGCCGGCGGCGGATGCGGCGGAGACGAGGTCGCGAGCGGAGACGAGGGTCACGAAGGGTCCTTCCGGAACGATTCAGGGTCGGGATGCGAGACGCGCAGCTGCTGTTCGAGCTCGCGCCAGCGCGGGGAGATGTCCCCGGCGAGCGGGGCGAGCACCGCGGCAGCGGACCAGGCCGTGGCGCGGCGGAGGATCTGCTCGGGGTCGCCCTCGCCCTCCGCGTACAGCACGGCGCAGGCCGCTACACCGGCATCTCCGGCGCCGGTGGGATTGCCGGCAAGAGGTTCGTCGAGTCGCGCGTGCACGAGGTCGGAGGCGGTGACGGCGAGCATGCCGTCGGCGCCCAGCGAGAGCAGTACGAGCCCGACGCCGCGGGCGATCAGCGAACGGGCACCCTCGACGGGGTCGGTGATGCCGGTGGCGTCGACGAGTTCGGCCGCATTGGGCTTCAGCACGTCGGCACCGGCATCCGCCGCGCGCAAGAGCGCAGGACCCGAGGTGTCGGCGATGACCGGGATTCCGGCGTCCTTCCCCACCGCGATGAGCATCGGGACCAGCGACTCCGGGGCGCCCGGGGGCACACTGCCCGAGACGACGAGAACCCTCGCAGTCGGCAGCCGTTCGACGACCTCGGCGAGGAGATCGGCCCACTCGCTGTCGGTCGGGTTGATCCCGCGCTCGTTGATGACCGTCGTGTCGCCGGCGGTCTCGTCGACCACGGCGATGCTTCGCCGCGTCTCGGCGGCCACCGGCACGAGGGCGTGCGGCACTCCGCTGGCACGGAGCTCGGCGGCGAACTCCTCGCCGACGCGGCCGCCCGTCGTGGTGACCGCGAGGGCGTCCGCTCCTTCGGAGTACGCCACACGGGCGACGTTGAGCCCCTTGCCGCCGGCGCGCGCGACTCCGGCATCCGCCCGGTGCGTATCGCCCTCGACGAGCCGATCGATGTGCCAGGTGAGGTCGAGCGCGGGGTTGGGGGTGACGGTGAGGATCACGTGAGCTCCCTCGCGCGCAGGGCGGCACCGAGCAGGCCGGCGTTGCCGGAGAGTTCGGCGGGGACGAGCACGGGGATGCGGTGGAAGCTGAGCCGGTCCGCGAGGCGCCTTCGCAGTTCGTCGAAGAGCGCACCGCCGGCACGGGACAGACCTCCGCCGATGACGACGGCCTGCGGCGCGACGACCGCGGTGAGCTGCGCGAGCGACATCGTGAGGGCGTCGAGCGCCGAGTTCCAGATCTCTGCGGCGACCTCGTCGCCGGCCGCCGCGCGGGCGATCACGTCCTTGGCCCCGTCGGGTGCGATGCCGGTCGCCTCCCGGTAGCGCCGCGCGATGGCTCCCGCGGAGGCCACGGCCTCCAGGCAGCCGCGCGCGCCGCAGGGACAGATCGGCCCGTCCGCGATGGGAGAGTGCCCGATCTCGCCCGCGTAGCCACCGGCGGTGTACGG
The DNA here is from genome assembly GCF_000708325.1 of Microbacterium sp. Cr-K20. NCBI lineage: Bacteria > Bacillati > Actinomycetota > Actinomycetes > Micrococcales > Microbacteriaceae > Microbacterium > Microbacterium sp. Cr-K20. The sequence goes on from NZ_JARE01000001.1 coordinate 3,892, forward strand.
CACACCGCCCACGAGCAGGGCGCCGGCGATGCCCGTGCCGATCACGAGCACGACGGCGTCGGCGTAATCGCGGGCACCGCCGAGGCGACGCTCCGCCCAGCTCGCCGCCCGCACATCGTGATCGAAGGCCACGGGCAGGCCCAGGCGAGCGGAGGCGAGGTCGCGCAGCGGCGAGTCGTGCCAGCCCAGATTGCTCGCGAAGACGCCCACCCCGGCCTCGGCATCCACGATCCCCGGCACCACGAGTCCGGCCGCCTGCGGAACGACGTCGGGATGCGCCGCGCGGAGCTCGGCGGCCAGCACCTCGAGCCGCTCGAGCAGCACCTGCGTGCGGTCGCCGTCGGCGATCGGCGTGGGCGTGCGACGGAGCCCGAGCGCCGTCCCGTCGGCGTCGAACAGCGCCGACTTGATGTCGGTTCCGCCCACGTCGAATGCCAGGACGGGCGCGCCGACTCCGAGCCCGCGCACGTCGGAGAGCTTCTCTCCCGCCGCGTCACGCTCGACGTCGGGAACGGCCGCCGCCGCGTCAGGGTCGATCATCATCGGCTCCGGCCGTAAGTGGGGTCATGCATCCAGGATGACGGATCGCGTGAGGTTGCGCGGCTGATCGGGGTCGAGCCCACGCTCCACCGCGCGGTCGAGCGCCGTGCGGTGCAGCCGCACGAGGTCGGCGAGCGGGTCGATCGCCCGCTGCTCGAATCGGGCACCGGTCGCGGTCACCTCGCCGGCGAGCCCCTCCGGAGCCTCGCCGAACTGCCACGTCACCCGGCCGGGAGCGGCGATGGCGATCGGACCGTGGCGGTAGTCCATCGACGGGTAGGCCTCGGTCCACGACTGCGACGACTCCCGCAGCTTCAGAGCGGCTTCGTGGGCGAGACCGATCGTCCAGCCGCGTCCGAGGAACGTGTACTGCTCGGCGTCACGCAGCTCGTCATCGCCGGGCTCCGCGAGCACGGCTTCGGCATCGGCGATCGCCGCGGACAGGTCTTCGCCGAGCGAGGCACGGAACAGGGCGAGGGCCGTCGTGGCGAAGCGCGTCTGCACCACGGACTTCTCGTCCGCGAACGGCAGCAGCACCGCATCGTCGACGAGCGACGCGAGCGGCGACGTCGGGTCGCCGATGACACCGATCGTGCGGATGCGTCCTTTGACGCGGTCGACGAGCTCGAGCACCTCGCTGGTCGTGCCGGATCGTGTCAGCGCGACGACGGCGTCGTATCCCCGGTCGATGAACGCCTCGGAAGCGGCGAACGCATCCGTCTCGCCGTGCCCCGAGGACTCGCGGAGAGCGGCGTACGACTGCGCCATGAACCACGACGTGCCGCAGCCGACGACCGCGACCCGCGCACCGGTGGCGGGGAGCAAGCCCTGCTCGGCCGTGAGGTCGGCAGCCCGTGCCCACATCTGCGGCTGGGAGTGGAGTTCTTCGCGCATGTGCGCGCCGGGAAGCGATTCAGTCATCGGGGTGCCTTTCTGGCGAGACGTTGCATACTTGTGATTGTTTGAGGCCGGAATCAATCATAGTATGGCGGAAAACAACGACAACCCCCACTTACCCTTGATTTGTTTGTTCCCCTGACAAATAATCGGACAAGTTCCAACGCCTCGTCGTCGATTCCGATCGTCGCCGAGAACCCCCGAGCCCCGGCTTGAACGATCGCGGATGCCACCCGGCGAAGCGATCACCACGCACTGTCGCGTGAGATGTGCTTGCGACTGTGCACCACACCCCCTTCCCGAAGCGGCCTGCCGCCGAGGGACGGACACTCACAGTGAGGAATGCAATACACATGAAGAAGTCACTGCGGTTCGGCGCCGCCGCCGTTGCGGCCGTCGCCACGCTCTCGCTCGCTTCGTGCGGGTTCGGCGGATCGTCCGGAGACGGCGGAGGCGAAGAGGGCTCAGCGACCCTCGACCTGCTCGTCCCCAGCTACTCCGACGGCACCAAGGCGAACTGGGAGACCGTGATCGACGGGTTCGAGAAGGCCAACCCCGACATCAAGGTCAAGCTCGAGGTGCAGTCCTGGGACAACCTCGAGAAGGTCGTCTCCACCAAGATCCAGGCGGGCGAGGCTCCCGACATCTACAACGGCGGACCCTTCGCGGGCTTCGTCGGCGATGAGCTGCTCTACCCGACGGAAGACGTCGTCTCGAAGGAGACCTTCTCCGATTTCCAGGAGTCGTTCCTGAAGAACGCCGAGATCGACGGCACCGCCTACGCGCTGCCGATGATCGCGTCGGCCCGCGCCCTGTTCGTCAACAACGCGCTGCTCGAGCAGGCCGGTGTCGAGGCGCCGACCGACTGGGACTCGCTGCTGGATGCCGCGACCAAGGTGTCGGCACTCGGCGGGGGCGTCGCCGGCTACGGCATGCCGCTCGGATCCGAAGAGGCGCAGGCCGAGGCGGCCGTGTGGCTGTGGGGCGGCGGCGGATCGTTCGGCGATGAGTCCGAGATCACGATCGACACCCCGGAGAACCTCGTCGGCGCCGAGCAGATCAAGAAGATGATCGACGCCGGTGCGACCCAGGCCGACCCCGGTTCGACGCAGCGCTCGCCCCTGATGGACATCTTCATCCAGGGCAAGATCGGCATGCAGGTCGGCCTCCCGCCGACGGTCGGCCAGATCGCCGACGGCAACCCCGACCTGGACTACTCCATCGTCCCGATCCCGACCAAGGACGGCTCGCCGTTCACGCTCGGCGTCATGGACCAGCTGATGGCCTTCGAGAACGACGGCGACAAGCAGGAGGCGATCACCAAGTTCTTCGACTACTACTACTCGGCCGACGTGTACGTGCCGTGGGTGCAGGCCGAAGGCTTCCTGCCCGTCACCAAGTCCGGTGCCGAGCAGCTCGCCGGCGAGGAGGCCCTCAAGCCGTTCCTCGACGTGCTGCCCGACGCCCAGTTCTACCCGTCGACGAACCCGAAGTGGTCCGCCGCCGACGGTGCGTTCAAGTCGCTGTTCGGTCAGCTGCAGTCGAAGCCGGCGCAGGATGTGCTGACCGAGATCCAGGCGCAGGTCGACGCGGGCTGAGCCCGCTGACGGAGAGGTTCGGGTACCCGAATGAGCCAGAAGACAGAGTCCTCGAACCTCGCGGGGGCGGCCAGCACCGGCCGCCCCCGCCCCCGGAAGACCCCGGATGCCGTGCGCGGCAGGCCGGGCGGAAAGGACCTGCTCCAGGCTCTGCCCTGGATCGCACCCGCACTCCTCCTCATCATCGGCGTGGTGTTCTTCCCCGCCGGGGTGATGTTCTTCAACTCGACACGGGACATCTCGCTGTCGGGCCTCGACAAGGGATCGGTGGGCTTCGACAACTTCGTCACGGTCTTCACGTTCGCCGAGTTCTGGCCGATCTTCTTCCGCACGATCGTGTGGGTCGTGTCGGTCGTGCTGTTCACGGTCGTCATCTCGCTCGGCCTGGCGCAGATCCTCAACAAGGCGTTCCCCGGACGCCAGCTCGTGCGCATGGCCGTCATCGTGCCGTGGGCGGCATCCGTCGTCATGACGACGATGGTCTTCTACTACAGCCTCGAGCCGTATTTCGGGATCTTCAACAAGTTCCTCTACGACATCGGGCTCTCGGATGACGCCGTCGGGTACGGCTGGACCAAGAACCCCGCGACGGCCTTCACCTGGTCGATCGTGATCGCGATCTTCGTATCGCTGCCGTTCACGACCTACACGATCCTCGCCGGACTCCAGGCGGTCCCGGCCGACGCGATCGAGGCGGCGAAGATGGACGGCGCGAGCCCGGCCCGCACCTACTGGTCGATCATCCTCCCGCAACTGCGCAGCGCGCTGGCGGTCGCGGTGCTCATCAACATCATCAACGTGTTCAACTCGCTGCCGATCCTGAAGGTGATGACCGGGTCGATACCGGGCTACGGCGCCGACACGATCATGACGCTCATCTTCAAGTACATCGAGCTGCAGAAGAAGGTCGATGTCGCGAGCGCCCTCTCGGTGGTCGCGTTCCTCATCGTCATCGTGATCGTCGCGGCCTACGTGAAGATCGTCAAGCCCATGAAGGAGGTCTGATCATGACCGTGACCGAGGCTGCCCTCGTGACCTCCGCCGGCGACGGTGCCGCCCCCCGCATCCCGGGGCGCAAGCGCCGCTACACCGAGGACCAGGTGACGCTCCCCCGCGTGATCCTGCGCATGGCGGCCGGATTCCTGGTGCTCGCGATCTTCGTGCTGCCGTACCTGATCATGTTCTTCGGCTCCGTGAAGACGAAGCCGCAGATCCGGTCGGTGGACCCGACCTACCTCCCCACGGAGTGGCACTGGGAGAACTACATCACGATGTGGTCGACCCCCGAGACGCCGCTGCCGTACAACCTGATCTCCACGATCGTCATCGCCGTCTTCGCGACGCTGCTCGTGCTACTGGTGTCGCTGCCGGCGGCGTACTACACGGCCCGGTTCAAGTTCCCCGGCCGCATGGTGTTCCTGTTCCTCGTGATCATCACGCAGATGCTGCAGCCCGCCGTGCTCACCTCGGGTCTGTTCCGACAGTTCACCGTGCTCGGGCTCGGCGACACCTGGATGGCGATGATCTTCATCAACGCCGCCTTCAACCTGTCGTTCGCCGTGTGGATCATGCACTCCTTCTTCGCCGGCATCCCGAAAGAGGTCGACGAGGCCGCGCAGATCGACGGCGCGGGGCGATTCACCGTGCTGTTCAAGATCAACCTGCCGCTCGTGTGGCCGGGCATCGTCACCGCGATCGTGTTCACGTTCGTCGCCTGCTGGAACGAGTTCGCGGCCTCCCTCGTGATCCTGTCGACCGACAAGAACCAGCCACTGTCGGTCGCACTCACCAAGTTCGTCGGGCAGTACGAGACCAGCTGGCAGTACGTATTCGGCGTCTCGATCGTCGCGATCCTGCCGGTGGTCATCCTGTTCATGCTCATCGAGAAGCGCCTGGTCGGCGGGCTGACCGCGGGCAGCGTCAAGTAGGCCGCGGTCGACGAAGGGCACGCGCGTTCAGTGATAGAAATCTCTGAGACGCGACGAAGGAGTCCCATGCCCCATCCACGCCCTGCGCTCGGCGCCGCCTCCGCATTCGCCGCCCTCGTGGTGATGCTGGCGGGATGCACCGCGGCGGAGCCCGAGGCCGACCCCACGCCGACGGCGACGGCGACGGCGACGGGCGAGACGATGGTCTCCGTGAGCGTGGACGGCCCCGAGATCTCCGGGACTGGGCCGACCGAGCCGTTCCCCGGCGTCGACTTCCCGCTTCGTGAGGGCATGCGCTCGGTGACGATCGACTTCACGTGCGACGGCGGCGGCCCGTTCCGCGTCGAGTTGGGTGACCCGATGACGCTCGGACAGGCGACACTCAGCGGCACCTGCGACGGCACGACCGCGCTGGTGTGGCCGATCACCGAAGAGACGGGACCGACCCTCAACGTGTGGGTCACCAACGACGTCGCCTGGACGGCGACTCCGCACTTCTCCACCGCGGAGTTCCTCCGCGACGAGGCGATCACGACCGAGTGCGATGCCTTCTCCGACATCTACAGCGCGTTCTCGAACGCCGACATCGGGTACACGGAGTACCAGGCGTTCGATCAGGCGGAGTGGACGCGGCGGGTCGACGCGGCGATCGTCGACCTCGAGACGCTCGCGGGCGCCTCGGAGACGACCATGTCCGACCCGTTCACCGCGCTGCTCTCCTGGGTGCAGGGCGACGGCCACACGCCCGGAGCGCTGCTGCAGGACACGAGCCTGATCGATCCGATCAGCGACACCTGCAACACGAATCACAGCCCGCTGATCCTGATCGGCGAGTTCGGCGGCTGAGCACCCGTCGGCGCGTGTTCCGAAGGGGATCGCGATGCGCGCTCCGAAGGAGATCTCACGTTCTGAAGGACCGGATGCTCGATTCCGACCTTCGTGTCGTGAGAACTCCTTCAGGCCATGCGCTGACGGTCAGGGGCGGGAGTGGATGCTGCGCGCAGCTGCTGCGGGTTCCAACGCACGCCGAGGGCCGAGGTCAGGGCGACCTGCGCGGCACCGGCGGCGAGTGACACCCGCGGGTCGGCGTAGCGGACCGGCACCTGCGTCGTACCGCGGGCGGGGTACTCGGTCTCGCGGCGCACCCGATCGAGGAAGCGCGGTCCGAGCTCGGTCGCCGGTCCGCCGATCACGACCTCGGTGGGGTCGAGGAGCGCGCCGATGAGCTTGACCGCCCTGGCGAGCGCGCGAGCACCCTCGTCGAGCTGCTCCTCGTCGGCTGTCGCCGCGAGCGCCCTGATCTCGGAGGCGTCCATCGCGTCGGAGAAGTCCTCGCCCAACATCGCGCCCAGTGCGGCCGCGGACTCCAGGCAGCCGCGCTGACCGCAGCGGCAGAGGCGAGCGGCATCGCCGAACACCACCTGCACGTGGCCGATCTCTCCCGCGCGGTCGCGGGGGCCGGGCGCGAGCTCGCCGTTCAGCGTCACGGCCGCACCGACACCGCCCCCGAGGTGGATGAAGAGCCGGTACCCACTGGGCGACTCCTCCATCCCTGCTTCCGCGATCGCCTCCGCGTCGACGTCGTTGATGAGGAGCACGGGCGCGTCGAGAATCCGCTCGAACCGCTCAGCGAGGGGCACTCCCTCCCACTTCAACTGCACGCTCTCCAGCACCGAGCGGCCGTCCGTCGTCCCCGGGAGCTGTACCCCCGCGGCGAGCAGTCTCCCGCCGAACTCGCCGGCGACGGTGGTCAGCGCCTCGTCGAGCGAGCGGTCGCGCTCCTCGATGCTGTAGCCCACCCGCCGCATCTCGAGCTCCGTCCCGTCGAGCGCGACGAGGGCGATCTGCGCGTGGAGCGGCTGGATCACCAGGACCAGGATCAGGTGGTGGCTCGCATCGACGCTGAGGGTGGTCGCGCGTTTGCCGCCTGTGCTCGCGGCTTGCTCCCCCTCGACGATCAGTCGATCCTCGATGAGCTCGGCGACCAGGGACGACGCGGTGGCCGCGGTCAGCCCGGTCGACCTCGCGATGCCTGCCCGCGTCTGGGTGCCCGGATTGCGGAAGACGAGCTGCAGCGCTCGGCGCAGGTTCGCGCGTCGTACCGATGCCTGGGTGTCGAGGCTGTCATCCGCGTTGAGCATGTGTTCCCGTTTCCGAGCCCGTCGGTGGCGAGCTGTTGACAGATCGTGGCGCGATCCGTAGTCTCTCCCTAAGTTTATTCATTGAACTTAGTTGGTCAATGAACCTCAAGCTCCGGACGGGCGAGTGCTGCACACACCGTCGCCCGTCCGGCACCTCCTTCAGCGGCCCTCGGCCGCTTCGGTGTGGTGGCGGATCACCTCGGCCACCACGAAGTTGAACCACTTCTCCGCGAACTCCGGATCGAGGTGGGCCTCCTCGGCCAGAGCCCGCAGTCGCGCGACCTGCTGCTCCTCCCGATTCGGGTCGGACGCCGGCATCTCGTGATCGGCCTTCAGGTGCCCGACCTGCTGGGTCGCGCGGAAGCGCTCGGCCAGCATGAAGATCAGTGCAGCGTCGATGTTGTCGATGGTGGCGCGAAGTCGGAGCAGTTCGGCCTTCGGGTCCTCGGCGGCGGTCATGCCCCTACTCTAGAGCCGCGGAACACCCGGATTTCGACCTGCCGCACCGCTATCGTGAGCACATGAGCAACGAAGAGTCGCCCGCCTCCGCGCCCCTCGACGGCGCCGCACCGAGTCCCGCTGTGAACGACGCGGCGGTCGCGAGCGACACCACGGCTTCTGCGTCTTCCCGCCGAACCGCGCCGGCATCCGAGGTCTCGTCAGCCGCCCCCGCCATCGCCCGCCCGGTCGTGATCGAGCCGATGACACCGAGTCGCTCCTTCTGGACGCGCATCGACCGCCCCTTCGTGTTCGGCTTCCTCGTGACACTCGGCGGCCTCGGCGCGATCGTGATCGGCCTCGCTCTCACGAGCCTGTCGACCGTGCTCATCTACATCGCCCTCGCGCTCTTCGGCGCGCTCGGCCTCGACCCCGCCGTCCGGTTCCTGGAGAGGCGCGGCGTCTCACGGGTGCTGTCGGTCGTCGTCGTGATCCTGAGCCTCATCGTCGTGGTGGCACTCGTGCTGTGGATGATCCTCCCGGTCGTGATCGATCAGATCGCGAGTTTCGTGCGCTCCGTGCCCGGCATGATCAAGGACTTCACCGGCAGTGACGTCTACGCGACGCTCGAAGCCCAGTTCGGCGACCAGTTCCAGGACCTCGTGGCCGAGGTGCAGTCGTTCCTGACCGACTTCGGCAACCTGGCGACGATCGGCGGCGGCGCCTTGGCGGTCGGCGCCTCGATCGCGACCGGCATCTCCGGCGCCATCATCGTTCTCGTTCTGACGCTGTACTTCCTCGCCTCCCTCCCCGCCATGAAGCAGGGGATGCTGCGTCTCGCCCCGGCCCGCGATCGCGCTCGCGCCGGCGACATCACCGACCAGATCACCGACTCGGTCGGCGGATACGTGATGGGCATGGTCGTGCTCGCGTTCTGCAATGCGACGCTGGCGTTCCTGCTCTACTTCTTCCTCGGCCTGCCGTTCCCGCCCCTGATGGCGGCGATCGCGTTCTGCGTCACCCTCATCCCGCTGGTCGGTTCCGTGCTGTTCTGGATCCTCGGCACCTGCCTGGCCCTCTTCAGCAATCCGATCGCCGCGCTCGTCTTCGCCGCGATCTACCTCGTCTACATGCAGATCGAGGCCTACGTGATCACTCCGCGCGTGATGAACCGGGCGGTCTCGGTCCCCGGTTCGCTCGTGGTGATCGGCGCCCTCGCAGGTGGCACCCTGCTGGGGCTGCTCGGCGCGCTCGTGGCCGTGCCGGTCACGGCATCCATCCTCATCATCATCAAACAGGTGCTCGTGCCGAAACAGGACGCCAGGATCTGACCGCCCGAGACGAAGAAGCGCCCGACCCCTCACGGGGCCGGGCGCTTCTGTCTCAGCGACTCAGAGGTCGTTGTCCGCCAGCCACTGCTTGGCGATGTCGGATGCCGACTTCTGGTCGACCGTGCTCTGCACGTTCAGGGCGACGAGCTCGTCGGCCGTGAGCTTCGCGCTGATCGCGTTGAGCACATCGGAGACCTCGTCGGCGACGTCGCTCGAGACGATCGGCACCACGTTCGACGAGATGATCAGGTTCTCCGGGTCTTCCAGGGCCACGATGTCTTCCGTCTGGAATGCCGGGTCGGCCGTGTAGATGTCAGCGACCTGGATCTTGCCGGCGAGCAGCGACTCGAGTGTGGTCGGGCCGGTCGCCGAGAACTTCAGGTCGACCCCGTAGGTCTCCTTCGCGTCTGCGGGCCCGTACGGACGCGCCTCGAACTCGGGAGCCGCACCGATCGTCACCTCCGACGTGACCTTGGCGAGATCGCCGATGGAGGTGAGGCCGTTGGCCTCCGCGAAGCTCTTCAGCACCGTGTACGTGTCCTGATCCGAAGCCTCGGCGAAGTCGAGAGCCGTCAGACCTTCGGGCAGGGCCTCCTTCAACGCCTCGTAGACCTCGTCCGGCGCGGTGACGTCGATGTCGTCGTCCGAGATGTACTCCAGCAGGCTGCCGGTGTACTCCGGGAAGACATCGATCGCGCCGGACTCGACATCGGGCATGTACGCGTCGCGCTGACCGATGTTGAACTGCTCGTCGACCGTGAAGCCGGCACCCTCGAGCGCCTGCGAGTAGATCTCGGCGATGATCTCGTTCGAGTAGTACGCCTGCGAGCCGATGACGATGGTCTCGTCGCCGGAGCCTGCGTCATCGGTGGGAGCGTCGAGCGGGTTGCTGCTGGTGCAGCCGGCGAGGACGAGCGCCGCGGCGAGCGAGACGCCACCGGCGAGGGCGAGTCGTGACTTTCGTGCTGTGAACATGGGACTTCCTCTTCTCTGGGACAACGGGATGGATGCTGTGGGTCGATGTCAGGCGGGCGCTGCGGCCGCGGCCTTGAGGGCGGTGCGCGAGCGGCGCTTCCGCGGTGCGGCTCGCACACCCGCTGGGACGGCGGCGTGCTGGAGGAGCGCGAAGATCAGGTCGACGGCCAGCGCGAGGACGGCGACGAGGATCGCCCCGCCGAGCACCTGATCGAACTTGCGCAGCGGGATGCCCTGGATGATCGGCCAGCCGAGACCACCGAGGTTCACGTAGGCGGCGATCGTCACGGTGGCGATCACCTGGAGGAGCGCGGAGCGGATGCCGCCGACGAGGAGCGGCAGACCGAGGGGCACCTCCACCTTCCAGAACACCTGCCATTCGGTCATCCCCATGGAGCGCGCCGAGTCGAGCACCCGCCGGTCGATGGCCTCGAGGCCCGTGTAGGCACCCGCGAGGAGCGAGGGGATCGCGAGCAGGACGAACGTGATGATCGCGGCTTCGGGGATGCGGAGCACGCCGAGCAGCAGCACGAGCAGCACCAGGAGTCCGAACGACGGGATCGCACGCGCCGCACCGGAGACCGCGACGGCGACCTCCCGTCCGCGCCCGGTGTGCCCGATGAGCCAGCCGATCGGAACGGCGATGACCGCGGCGATCACCACCGAGATCAGCGTGTAGTACATGTGCTGGCCGAACAGGACCGGCAGCGCATACGTCCCCTCCCACCGGTCGGGGGAGAAGAGCCAGGCGAGGGCGTCCGTGAACACGTTCATGCGGCCGCCCCCATGCTCACGGCTCGACGAGCGGCCGACGGCGTCTTCGCCGCGCGGGTCCACGGCATCAGGGCGCGGCCCAACAGCAGGAGCAGCAGGTCGATCACGAGCGCGATCACGACGACCGCGACGACGCCGGCGAACACCTCGGCGAGGATGCGACGCTGCAGGCCGTTCTCGAACAGGTAGCCGAGGTTGGTGACGCCGACCAGGATGCCGACGGTGGCGAGGGAGATGGTGCTGACGGCGGCCACCCGGAGCCCGGCGAGGACCACGGGGCCCGCGAGCGGGAAGTCGACCGTCCAGAACCGCCGGAACCCGCCGTAGCCCATCGCGGTGGCGGACTGCCTGATCGCGGGGTCGACCGAGTCCAGGCCGTCGGAGACCGCACGCACCAGGATCGCGACCGCATAGATGGTCAGGCCGATGATGAGGTTGATCGGGCTGCGGGCGGGGTAGCCCGCGACGGACGGCAGGAGGATCAGCAGCGCCAGCGAGGGGATCGTGTAGAGCAGCCCGGTGAGGACGATGACGGGCCCTTTCACCAGCTGATAGCGCCAGGCGAGCCACCCGAGCGGCAGCGACAGGACGAAACCGAGCACGATCGCGATCGCGCTCTGCTGCAGGTGGATCGCGGTCAGCTCGAGGATGAGGCCGAGATTGTCGACGACCCAGTTCACGGAGCGCCCTTCGTCACGCTCTCCTCGCTCAGCAGAGCGTCGGTCACGGCATCCGGCACGTCGACGATCGCGCCCTGGGTGCGACCGTCGGAATCGACCACCACGGTGCCGCGTGGCGTCTGCTTGAGGTGCAGCGCCCGCTTGCCGCGATCGGCGCCGATGAAGGCGGCCACGAAGTCGTCTGCCGGGTTCTCGATGATCTCGCTCGGGCTGCCCACCTGCACGATGCGCGCGCCCTTGTCGAGGATGACGACCTGGTCACCGAGCAGGAACGCCTCGTCGATGTCGTGTGTGACGAACACGACCGTCTTGTCGAGCTCGTGCTGCAGGCGGATGGTCTCCTGCTGCAGGTCGGCGCGCACGATGGGGTCAACCGCACCGAAGGGCTCGTCCATAAGCAGGATGTTGGGGTCGGCTGCGAGTCCGCGGGCCACACCGACGCGCTGCTGCTGACCACCGGAGAGCTGGCTCGGGTAGCGCTCGGCGAGCGACTGGTCGAGGCCGACCGTGTCGAGCAGCTCGCGTGCCCGCTGGTGGGCCGCGGCTCGCTTCACCCCGGTCAGCCGCAGGACGGTGGCCACGTTGTCGATGACCGTGAAGTGCGGCATGAGGCCGGAGTTCTGCATGACGTAGCCGATGCGCCGACGCAGCGCGACCGGGTCGCCGACCAGCACACTCTCGCCGTCGATCTCGACGTCGCCGGAGGTCGGCTCGACCATCCGGTTGATCATCCGGAGCAGGGTGGTCTTGCCACAGCCGGAGGAACCGACGAAGACGGTGGTCTTGCGCGACGGCAGCACCAGACTGAAGTCGTCGACGGCGAGGGTGCCGTCGGGGAACCGCTTCGTGACGTTGCGGAACTCGATCATGGGCTGGTCTCCAGTCGGTCGATCGATGCGAAGGCAGGTGGGACTACGGTCCGACCTCGACGCGGGGGTCGAAGGCCACGTATCCCGAGAAGTCCGTGCCCACACGCTCGAACGCCGAGGGATACGGGTTCGGATACGACCAGGCGTAGTCGGTGTGGAGCTCGCCCTCGGTCTGCACCGAGTAGTACTGCGCGGCGCCCTTCCACGGACAGGTGTACGGCGTGGGGCTCTCGACGAGCGCGCCGGGCGCGACGGATGCGGGTGGGAAGTACCAGTTCCCCTCGATGCGGACGAGCTCGCTCTCGTCGGCCTCGGCGATGACGGTTCCTGCGAGTACAGCCTTCATGGTCCTGCCTCCTCGGATGTGGGTTCGAGCGTATAAGACGGTGGGGACATCGGTCCGACGGGTTGCGCGCGGGCCGTCAATGTGAGAAACAATCCCGGATGCTGTTCGGCGCCCTTCCCCGAACGGATTGCCGCCGTGCGGATCAGGCGGAATCGCGTCCGTAGCCCTCCAGCAGCCGCAGCCAGATCTCGCTCACGGTCGGGTACGACGGCACCGCGTGCCACAGGCGGGCGATCGGAACCTCGCCCACGATCGCCACCGTCGCGGCGTGCACGAGCTCCGCCACCTCAGGACCGACGAACGTGGCACCGAGCACGACGTCGCGCTCGGTGTCGATCACGAGGCGAGCCTGGCCCTCGAAGCCGTCTTCGTAGAGGCTCGCGCCGGCGACCCAGCCCAGGTCGTAGTCGACGACCTTCACCTCTTTCCCCGCCTCGCGCGCAGCGGCCTCGGTGAGTCCGACCGAGGCGACCTCGGGGATCGAGAACGTGACCTGCGGGACGGCGGCCTCATCCGCGGTGGCGACGTGGCGGCCCCACGGTGCATCGTCGATGTCGGCACCCTTCGCGCGGGCGACGATCACGTCACCGGCGGCCCGCGCCTGATACTTGCCCTGGTGCGTGAGCAGCACGCGTCCGTTCACGTCGCCGACCGCGTACAGCCAGTCGGAGCCGGGAACCCGCAGCGTGTCGTCCGTCTTGATCCAGCGACCCGGTTCGAGGCCGACGGTGTCGAGGCCGATGTCTCCACTGCGCGGCGCGCGCCCTGTCGCGGCGAGCACCTCGGTCGCGGTGATCTCCTCGCCGCCGTCGAGGGTGATCGTGACGCCATCGGGCCCGCGGCGGACCGACGTGGTGCCGGTTCCGGTGCGCACGTCGACGCCGAGTTCCTTCAGCCCCGCGGCCACCCGCTCGCCGGCGAAGGGCTCCATCCCCCCGAGCAGACCGCTGCGGGCGATCACGGTCACGGTCGAGCCGAGCGCGGCGTACGCGGTCGCCATCTCGACGGCCACCACGCCGCCGCCGATCACGGCCAGGCTCTCCGGCAACTCCTCGGCGCTCGTCGCTTCGCGGCTCGTCCACGGGGAGGCCTCGCGGAGTCCGTCGATGGGCGGGATGACGGCATCCGATCCGGTGCTGATCGCGACCGCGTGCCGGGCCCGGAGCACGCGCTCGGTGCCATCGGCATCCGTCACCGTCACCTCGCGCTCGCCCGTGAGCCTGCCGTGGCCGCGGGCCAGGTCGATGCCGGCCGAATCGAGCCACTTCACCTGACCGTCATCCGACCAGTTGCTGGTGAACGAGTCGCGGCGGTCGAAGACGGCTCGCACGTCGAGCTTTCCGGTGACCGCCTGAGAGGCGCCGGCCACGTGCTGCGCCGCGCGGAGGGCCTGGGCCGAACGCAGCAGCGCCTTCGACGGCATGCACGCCCAGTAGGAGCACTCCCCTCCGACGAGCTCGCTCTCCACGATGATCGCGGTGAGCCCACCCTGCACGGCACGGTCGGCGACGTTCTCGCCGACAGGACCTCCGCCCAGGACGATCAGGTCGTATTCGTCGGTCTTCTCCGCAGCAGTCATGCGTCGCACCTCTCGTCGCCCGGGTCGTCGGTTCCGTCGCCCAGTCTCGCTCAAGAGCAACGCCGAGTCACGGGTGAGTTGTTCCCGACGGCGCGGCGGGCAAGGTGGAGCGACCGGGTGCCGGGCCGATGGTGCCGACGGGGCGGACGGGGTCGGCGGGTTCACTTGTCGGACCGATGCACGAATGTCGGACGGATACCCGGCGTGTCGTCCGACACCCGTGCGTCGGTCCGACAGATGGACCGGAGCGAGACCGGATGCCGCGGCGTGCGCGTCAGGCGGCGACGGGTTCCCGCACCGGACGACTGTCGGCGAAGGCGCGCGGGTAGGCGCGACGCAGGGCGACCACGACGAGGGTGGCGGCGGTCACCTTGATCAGGTCTCCGGGGAGGAAGGCCAGGCTCGACAGCGCGGTGAGGTCGAGCGGGACGCCGGTGACGAGCGCCTGCACCGGGATGCCGAACGCGTACACGACGAGCACCCCGCCGACGAGGGCGGCCACGGCGGCACGCCACCAGGTGAAGCGCCCGGTACGCAGGATGAGTCCGATCACCACGACGCCGGCGATCCAGCCGATCATGTAGCCCACGGTCGGTCCGACGAACACGCCGAGGCCGCCGCGGCCTCCGGCCAGGACGGGGAGTCCGACCGCGGCGAGCGCCAGCACGACGGCGATCGACCACGGTGCGACGCGCGGACCGAGCACGAGCCCCGCCAGCATGACCCCGAGCGTCTGACCGGTGATGGGCACTCCGCCGGGAAGCGGGACCACGACCGTGCCGAGCACGATGATGAGGGCGGCGAACACGGCCACCCGGCCGAGAGTAGCGCTGGTGTCACGGGGGGAGTCGGTCATCGCTCATCCTTCCTGAACGGTGTTCACCTGAACACCGTTCATCAGAGTACGGATGCCGTCGCTCTCGCGCAAATCATCGCGCGACGGCGTCCGCCACGGGCGCGATCATCCGACCGCCGACTCCTCGCCGACCGCAGCCGCAGCCGATCCGCCGCTCCGACTACTGATCCGCGGCGCGAGGACCGCCGCCGCGAAGGCGACGACGGCCGCCAGCACGAACACCCCGAGGAACGGATCCGCGGCCGCGAGCGCCGTGAACAGGGTCCCGGTGACGGCCAGGGCCATGGCGCTGCCGAACGAATCGGCGACCGTCATGGCACCGCTGTTGAAGCCCTGATCCGCGGGCGTCGACATCGCGAGGGTCAGAGCGCTGGTCCGTGGGCTCATCAGGCCCATGCCCATACCGGCCACCACCCAGGCGACCGCGACCATCAGGGCGTTCCAGCCGAGCCCGGCGGTCGCGACGATCAGCAGGATGCCGACCAGCACCAGGATCGTGCCCACCTGCACGGCCGTCACACTCGAGAGCCGCACGCCCATCCGCCCCTGCACCGTCGCGGCGAGAGACCAGGCGAGCGCGCCGCCGGTGAGGGAGAGTCCCGCGAGCGTCGGTGAGAGCTCATAGCGATCGGTCAGCAGATAGGGCAGGTAGACCTGTGCGCCGAAGAACGCGGCGGCCGCCACCCCGCGGACGAGGATGACCGAGGGCAGCCCGCGCCGGGCGCGAAGGGTGCCGCGCGGGACCAGTGGACGCACCGCGATCAGGGCGACGACCACGGCGAGGAGTGCCAGCACCGGGCCGACCCCGGGGATGTCGCCGACCAGGTTCAACGCGAGCACGGCGACGGCGGCCAGCACCGACCAGCCGAGCCTCCCGAAAGCCCAGGGCGTCGACGGATCGCCGTCGTTCGCGAGCCCACGCAGGGCGGGGATGACCATGAGCAGCGCGACGAGCACGAGGATGACGACACCGAGGAAGACCCAGTGCCAGCTCCAGAGCTCGGTCACCGCTCCCGCCACCGTCGGTCCGATGAGGGAAGGGATGACCCAGGCGGCCGCGAACCCGGCGAAGATCGCCGGGTGCAGCGCCTGCGGGTAGACCCGGGCGACCACGACGTAGAGCGCGACCATGAGCCCTCCGCTGCCGAGCCCCTGCGCGAACCTGCCCGCCACGAGGACCTCCATGTTCGGCGCGAGCCCCGCGACGAGCAGCCCGAACACGAACATCGCCACTGCCGTGTAGAGCGGGGCCACCGGTCCGCGACGATCGGCCCAGTTCCCCGCGATCACCATGCCGATGACCCCGGTGGCGAGGGGGCCGGCGAATGCGAGTGCGTACAGCCGCTCACCGCCGAGATCGGCGCTCACCGTCGGCATCACGGTGGTGACGGCCAGGGACTCGAACGCCCCGAGGAACACGAGCGCGCACGCGCCGATGGTGATCCAGACGTACTCGCTGTTCAGGATGCGCGGTGCGGGGGCGGCCGGCGCGGGCGTCTGCCCGGTCTCTGTGGTCATGGAGACGACGCTAGAACCTCAAGTGAGGTCGAGGTCAAGCGCGGGTTTCGCGAGTGCGACCGCGGGGCTTCAGCGCACCGGCAGGAAGTGCGTCGGCGTCGGGACCTGCGCCTCATGACGGATGCCGAGGGGCGCGCCCGTGCGCTCGTCGAGGTCGAGCAGCGTGATCGTGTCGGAGCGCTGTCCGGCGACGAGCAGCTTGCCCTCGTGCACCAGGTGGTGGCGCGGCCAGTCCACGCCCGCATCGGCGAGCGCGACCGACTCGAGGGCCTCACCTCCGCCGCGCACCCGCAGCGCCGCGATGGTGTTGCTGCCGCGCAGGGCCGTGTAGAGGAAGTGCCCGTCGCGAGTGCGGGCGAGCTCGGCCGGGAAGTCCGTGCCCACCTCGGCGATCGGGCTCGCCATGGTCACCGACACGACACTCCAGGTGCCGTTCGCCGCGCGGGCGAGCGTGAACACCTCGCACGAGTACTCCGTCACCACGTGCAGGTGCCCACTGGGGTGCATGACCATGTGCCGCGGTCCGGTACCGAGGGGCAGCACGACCTCGTGATCGAGGGTCAGACCGGTGCCGCTCTGCCGCCAGAACCGCACGAGGTCGAATCCGAGGTCGGTCGTGGCGATGCGGCCGTCGGGCAGGAACACCGCGGCGTGCGCGTGCGAGACGCGGTCGCCGCCGACCGCGTATGGATCGATCGCCGCGACGCCGTCACCGGGAGGGGTCGCGGCCGGAGCATCCGGGTCCACGTCGTCGCCGAACAGGGCCGCGCGGAGAGCTGCGGCGGCATCCGGCTTCGGAGGCAGGATGCGGCCTTCCTCGTCGAGGTCGAACCGCACCACGCGGCCGTCGCCGTAGCAGCTGGCGACCAGCGCCGAGCCGTTCGGGGCGACCGCCACGTGACACACGTACTGTCCGACCGCCGCGGGCGCGCCCAGCGGAGCGAGCACCCCCTCACCGGTGCGGACGAACGCCTGCACGGCCGCGTCCCCCTCGAGCGCCGCGTAGACGACATCGAGGGACGGATGCTGTGCGAGCCACGACGGCGACGGCGTCTCGGTCACGGCACCGCGGTAGGCGAGTGTGCTGGCCTCACGGCCCTCATCCCCCGCGAGCAGGCCGATGCCCTCGGCCTGACCGTCCATACCGGGGCCGTAGCCGCCGAGCCAGAACCTCGTCATGGAGCGCCGGGTCAGTCGAGCAGGCCGTGGCGGACGACGACCTGGTCGCGCTCGGGGCCGACCCCGATCACCGAGATACGGGTGTTGCTCATCTTCTCGAGCGCCAGCACGTAGTCCTGTGCGTTCTTCGGCAGGTCCTCGAACGTGCGTGCGACAGAGATGTCCTCGCTCCAGCCGGGGAAGTACTCCAGGATCGGCTTCGCGTGATGGAAGTCGGTCTGGTTGACCGGCACCTCGTCGAACCGCTCGCCGTCGACGTCATAGGCCACGCACACCGGGATCTGCTCGAGACCGGTGAGGATGTCGAGCTTGGTGAGCACGAGGTCGGTGATGCCGTTGATGCGCGTCGCGTAGCGGGTGATGGGTGCGTCGTACCAGCCGACCCGGCGCGGACGGCCGGTGGTGGTGCCGAACTCGAAGCCCTGCTTGCGCAGCCACTCGCCCTGCTCGTCGAAGAGCTCGGTCGGGAACGGGCCGGAGCCCACGCGGGTCGTGTACGCCTTGACGATGCCGACGATGCGGTCGAGCGCACCGGGGCCGACGCCCGCGCCGGTCGCCGCGCCTCCGGCCGTGGCAGAGGACGAGGTCACGAACGGGTACGTGCCGTGGTCGATGTCGAGCATGGTGGCCTGGCCGCCCTCGAACACGACGACCTCGCCGCGGTCGAGCGCCTCGGCGATCAGGTAGCCGGTGTCGGCGACCATCGGCCGCAGCCGCTCGGCGTAGGAGAGCAGGTCTTCGACGACCTCGTCGGCGGTGATCGCGCGACGGTTGAAGATCTTCACCAGCAGGTGGTTCTTCTGGTCGAGCGCGCCCTCGACCTTCTGGCGCAGGATGTTCTCGTCGAACAGGTCCTGCACGCGGATGCCGACGCGGTTGATCTTGTCGGCGTATGCCGGACCGATGCCGCGACCGGTCGTGCCGATCATGCGCTTGCCGAGGAAGCGCTCGGTGACCTTGTCGAGCGTGCGGTGGTACTGCGTGATGATGTGCGCGTTGGCGCTGACCTTGAGCCGCGACACATCGATGCCACGGGCGGAGAGCGCCTCGAGCTCGAAGAACAGCACCTCGAGGTCGACGACCACGCCGTTGCCGATCACGGGCGTCACGCCGGGAGAGAGGATGCCGGAGGGCAACAGGTGCAGGGCGTACTTCTCGTCGCCGACGACGACGGTGTGCCCGGCGTTGTTGCCGCCGTTGAACTTCACCACCCAGTCGGTGCGCTCACCGAGAAGATCGGTGGCCTTGCCCTTTCCTTCGTCGCCCCACTGCACGCCGACGATAACGATTCCTGGCATGGGTATCCCCCTGGCTTTCGCCGGGTTTGCACCGGCCGATGAGCTGGCCCTCTTCGGGCGGTCCCATCCTATCGAAGGGTTCCCCTACGCCCTTCCGGACGCCTCCTGCAGACCGGCGGGAAAGCGACGGCGGTTGGCACTCCGACGGCTCGCCCGATGTCGGATGCCCCTGCGAGGATCGGAGGATGTCACGAGCCACATCCGGCGACCCCGGGATCCGCACCGATACCGGAGCACCGAAGAAGCAGGGCGCGCTCGTGCTCATCGCCGCACTGGTCACCGTGGTGCTCTGGGCGTCCGCCTTCATCGGCATCCGCGGCGCAGGCCCGCACTACGACCCCGGAGCACTGGCGCTGCTGCGGATGGCGGTCGGCACCGTCGTGCTGACGATCATCGCGGTACGGCACGGCATCCGCATTCCCGCTCGTCGCCACTGGCTGCTCATCGCGGTGTGGGGGGTCGGCTGGTTCTGCGTCTACAACCTCGCCCTCAACAGCGCGGAACTCACACTCGACGCGGGCACCGCCGCGATGGTCGTCAACCTCGCACCCCTCATGGTCGTGGTCTTCAGCGGCCTGTTCCTGCGCGAGGGGTTTCCGAAGCCGCTCGTGATCGGGGCGCCGATCGCCTTCCTCGGCGTCGTGCTCATCGGCATGAACTCGTCGACGAGCGCGGGGCCAGACATCACCGGCTTGCTCCTCGCCCTCCTCGCCGCGGTCATGTACGCCGGGTGCACGCTCGTGCAGAAGCGCCTGCTCACCTCGGGCGTCGATCCGACGACCCTGACCTGGCTCGGGGCGGGCGTCGGCACCATCGCGCTGCTGCCCTGGATCGGGCCCCTCATCGGATCGCTCCAGACCGCCCCGCTGGATGCGACGCTGTGGGTCGTGTACCTCGGCATCTTCCCGACCGCGGTCGCCTTCACGACCTGGGCGTACGTGCTGCAGCGCAGCACCGCGGGGCAGACCTCGGCGACCACCTATGTGGTCCCGGCCATCGCGATCCTGATGTCGTGGGCCATCCTCGGCGAGGTGCCCACGCCGCTCATGTTCCTCGGCGGCGCGCTGTGCCTGCTCGGCGTGCTGATCACCCGACTGCGGTGGCGTCGACGCGCCTGACGCCGCTCAGCGCCCGGTGATGACTCCCCGCGCGATCCCGAGCTCCGCGAGCCGCGAGGCCGCCAGAGTCCGCTTGAGTTCGAGCGACTCACCGATCTCGGCGGCCAGACGCGGACGTGTGCGGATCAGCGCATCGATCGTGGTGAGCGGCAGCACGACCACGGTGAGGATCTCCCCGGCCACCGTCACCGCCTGCGTGCGCTCGCGGGTGAGGGCGGTCTGCCCGATGAGATCGCCCTTCTCCGCAGCGGCGAAATCCACGCGGCCGTCGTCGACCTCGAGGGCGAGCACCGCACGACCCGACAGCACCACGCGCACCTCGTCCGGCACGACGCCGCTGGGCAGCACGATCTCGCCGACGCCGTAGCGCTCCAGCCGGGAGTCCGAGAGGATCGCCTCGATGTCGTCGTCGCGCAGGTGCAGGGTCGGCGCGATCTCCTGCATCGCCTCGACCAGGCGCTGCGGCTCGGCGAGCGGATCGGTCGAGTCGCCGTCGAGGGCGAAACTGCGGCGTCGCGCGGCGTACCAGAGCCAGGAGAGGTACATCGACAGCGCGCGAGACGCATCGGCGGGCCCCGCGACGGGGATCGACACGGAGTACGCACCGGCTCCCGAGTACACGACCGTCGCCCGCTGCCGCTGCAGCCGCATCGGCAGCGAGTCGGCGACCTCGACGAGCAGCGCCATCACCTCGTGCGGCGGGTCGTCGGTCGAGAAGGTCACCGCGGTCTCGGCCGAGTACGGCCCCTCCGGCTCGCTGAGGTTGGTGAACGACGCCCCCGACAGGGACGAGTTCGGCACGATCTGGATGCCGGAGCCCGTGTCGATGTGCACCGCACGCCAGTTGACCTCGACGACCCGGCCCCGCACCCCGGCGGCATCCAGCCAGTCGCCGATCTTGAACGGCTGCTCGAACAGCAGCAGCAGACCCGAGATGACACCGCCCACTGCGTTCTGCAGAGCGAGACCGATCACGATCGAGCCGACGCCGAGGGCGGTGAAGAGCCCGCCGACGTCGGCGTCCCACACCCATGAGAACAGCAGCGCGAGTCCGACGCCGACCAGGACGAGTCGGCCGATCTCCACGAAGATCGACGGGATGCGCTCGCGCCACGAGCCCGGCTTCGCGTTGGCGAACAGCGCCACGTTGAACGCCGACAGCACGAGCAGGATCACGAGGAACCCGAACACCGTCGCCACCACGCGCGTCCACACCTGATCCGCCGGTGACTGGATCGCGAAGATCAGCAGCGCGAACAATGCGCCGACCGGGATGACCCAGTTGCGCAGCATCCGCAGCGGCTTCGCGACCGGGTTCCCCCGGCGGGTCAGCGCACCGATCAGCTCGGTGAGGACGACCAGGACCACGGGCACTCCGACGGCGAGTGCGAGCACCCACCAGCCCCAGCCGCCCGTGAACACGTCGCCCATGATCAGACCACCTTCCACACGGTCTCGGTCCTGCCCTGCGTCTCCACCGTCCCCGCTTCGACGTAGGTGACCAGCTCCTGGGTGCGGTCGCGCACCGTCTGACTCACGTAGATGCCGGGCTCGCCGCTGACCGAGCGCACCCGGTAGGCGAGGTTCACCGCATCGCCCCACAGATCGTAGGCGAGGCTGGTCCGCGCGACGAGGCCGCTCGTGACCGTCCCGGTGTCGACGCCGGCACGCAGCGAGATCTGGGTGCCGTTCTGCGCATTGAAGCGCTCGAGCACACCGACCAGATTGCGGGCGAAGTCGACCGTGCGGCGGATGTTGTCGACCCGCGGCACGATCAGCCCCGACGAGGCGAGGTAGCCGCCGCGCAGGGTGCGCACCTTCTCGACGCCCGCCTTCTCGGCGGCCTCGTCGAACCCGCGCATGAGCGTGTTCAGGAGGCCGATCTCCTCCTCCGCGCTCATGTCGCGCGCGAGGTCGTCGAATCCGACCAGCTCGGCGAACACGACCGACACGTTCTCGTGCGCCTCGGTGATCGCCTCCTCGCCCTGCTTGTACTTGGTCGCGACGCTCGCCGGCATGAGCGTGTGCAGCAGCTTCTCGTTCTCCTTCTGCTGTTCCTCGATCAGCTCCTGTTTGATGCGCAGGCTCGAGGCCATGTCGTTGAAGGCGCTGCCGAGGTCGCCGAACTCGTCGCGAGAGCCCTGCGGCACCTGCACGTCGAGGTCGCCCTCCGCGACACGGTGCACGGCACCGACGAGCCGGTGGATCGGCCGCGTGAACACCTGCGCGAGCAGCAGCGACAGCAGCGAGACGCCGAGCATGATGCCGAGCAGCGACAGCAGCACGTTGCGGGTGAAGACGTTCACCGGCTCGAAGGCCTCGGCGGTGTCGATCCGTGCGATCACGACCCAGTCGAGACCTTCGATCTCGAGCGGGGCGTAGGCGGTGACGCTCTCGCCGCCGACGAAGTCGCGGCCGACGATGGTGCCGCTGCGGCCCGCCTGCGCCTCCTGCACGGCCTTCGTGTCGACGGGCTGCAGCAGGACGGTGCCCTTGATGGCGCCGATGCGGTCGACGATGGTCGGCGCCATCCCTCCGGCGGTCAGGCGCTTGACGTAGTCCTCGGGGTCCTCGACGAGCCGTCGAGCGGTGCTGCGCATGAGGTCGTCACGTCCGACGAGATACACCTCGCCGGTGTCGCCGAGGCCCTGCGCTTTCCAGTCCTCGTTACCGGTCATCACGTCGTTGATCGTGTCGATCGAGATCTGGAACGCCATGGCACCCGTCACTCCGTTGTCGTTGCCGACCGGGGAGACGACCCACATAGCGGGGACGTTGAGGGAGGGGATCCACCGATCGAAGTCGGTGAGGACGACCGTGTTGACGGAGTTGGTGGCGATCGCCTCGGAGTACGCCTTCGACAGGAGCGAATCACGATAGGGCCCGGTCAACAGATTCGTGCCGAGTTCGACCCCCTTGTAGGCGGAGTAGGTGACATCGCCGTCGAGGTTGAGCAGCAGGGCGTCCTCGTATCCGGCTTCCTGCACCAGGCGCGTGAAGTAGTCGCCGTACCTTCCGGTCGCGGCCGAGTAGCTGGTGCCGTCGCCGCTGTCGTTTAGTGCGAGCTGCGCGTCGTAGTCGGCGTCGAAGTCCTGGTTGCCCGTGACGTACTGCGACTGCACGTACTTCCCGGCATCGGATTCCGGGATGAAGGCCGTGTCGCCGTACTCCTCACCCGAACGCCCCTCGAGCTCGGGGATGAAGGCGTCCTGGTAGTAGGCCTCGAGCTCCGCTTGCGCGCTCTCGTCGAGCTCCGCGTCGGCGAGATCGGCGAAGCCCGCGTTCACTGCCGTCGACATGTTCTGCGCGCTGAGGTTTCGGGAGTTCAGTGAGGCATCGCGACGGACGCTCTCGATCGCGGTCGTGATCTCGGCCGCCCGCATCGAGCGGATGGTGATGAGCTGGTCCACCGCCGAGTCGTGCAGGGATTGACGCCCGTTGATGAAGCCGATGGCGCCCACGATCACGGAGGACACGAGACTCACCGCCAGCAGCATGATGAGGAGTTTCGACTGGATGCTGAGTCCGGCTCGCCGGAACCGCCCCTTCTTCACCACACCCGCATCGACCGTGCCGTTACCGCTGTCGCTCATATGCCCCTCCGCCATGCGCGCACCTGCGTGATCGGTCCGACGATATCGATATATCGGTCCCGCGGTCCATGGTTTTCTGCCGCTACAGTTGCCGACGGAGGCGAACATGACGACGACCTGGTGGCCCTACCTGCGCATCGCCGCAGCCGTTCTCGCGGTCGCCGCGATCGTGGCGCAGCTCATCCGCTCCCTGGAGATCGCGGGGGCGGCGACGACCGAGTGGGGCGCGCACCTGCCCACCGTCATCGCGAACTTCTTCAGCTTCTTCACCATCGAGTCGAACGTCCTGGCCGCGGTCGCGCTCGCGTGCGGCGGGATCTGGGGGTTGGCGCGCCGCAGCACGACGACGGCCGAACCTCGCTGGTTGGCGATCCTGCTGATGTGTGCGAGCACCTACATGATCGTCACCGGCGTCGTGTACAACCTGTTGCTGCGCGGCATCGAGCTGCCGCAGGGCTCGACCGTCGGCTGGTCCAACGAGGTGCTCCACGTCGTCATCCCGATCATCATGCTGGCCGACGTCCTCTTCGCACCGCGTCGCCGAGCTCTCGGATGGGGAGCCGTCGGCATCGCCGCGATCTTCCCGATCGTCTGGGTGATCTACACCCTGATCCGCGCGAACCTGGTGATCGCTCCGGCGACGGGGAAGCCGTACTGGTACCCGTATCCGTTCCTCGACCCGACGCAGACCGGCGGCTACGTCGGCGTCTCTCTCTACGTGCTCCTGATCGCCGCCATCATCATCGGCGCCGCCGCCCTCGTCGTCTGGGTCGGTCGCCGCCGCGCGACCGTGTCGGACTCGGCGGCCGACGCCACCGTGCCGCCCGCCGACCTCGCGCTCTGACGCCGCGCTCTGATGACTCCGTCCCTCACACCGCTGAGGGCGGGAGGGACGGAGTGCGGCTCATGCGGGCTCAGAGGGTGGCGAGCGCCTCACGGTCGTCGTCGCGCGGCAGGCCGCCGACCATGCGAGCCGTCTCGACCGAGTCCGGATCCACATCGAGGTACCGCTCGAGGGAGTCGTCGAGCTCTTCGAGCCACGGCGTGTGGTGCACGACCGCGAGCGTGCCGGTCATGACCGACTCGTAGACGCGGTCGCGGTAGCCCATGATGTCGTCCTGCTTGTCGTGCTTCCACGCGAGGAAGATCTCGACGACCCGGTCGATGTCGAACTCCGGGTAGTCGGTGAGCTCCAGCAGGTCGCGGATGTAGTCGGCTTGGAAGCGGATCTCCGCAGCCGCCGAGTCGATCTGCCCGAATCGCGCGCGCCACTCGGCGCTGGATGCGGCGCGCTCGGCCTCATCCGGCAGCACGATGCGGCCGAGGATCAGGTCGCGCACGTACCAGGCCTGCACGTCGAACATGTTGAACGTGAACCACTGGTCCTGCGCGCCGAGGTAGGTCAGACGCGGATTGCCCTGCCAGACCACGCCCCGGTAGAGGCCGTCGGGGTAGACGTTGTTCGGCGACGACAGCGCCAGGTCGTCGGGCAGGAACGGGTACTTGTGCAGGTATCCGGTGCACATGATCACCGCATCCACGCGCTTCGACGTGCCGTCGGCGAAGAACACGACGTCGCCCTCGAAGCGCTCGACGACCGGGCGCTCCTCGATGCCTTCGGGCCAGTCGTAACCCATCGGTGCCGAGCGGAAGCTCGCCGTGACCGAGCGGGCGCCCATCTTGAACGCCTGGCTGCCGATGTCCTCCGCCGAGTAACTCGCGCCGATCACGAGCACGTCCTTGTCGGCGAACGCCTCGGCGCCGCGGAAGTCGTGGGCGTGGCTGATGTAGCCGGGGAACGTCTCGATACCGGCGAAGTCCGGCATGTTCGGGAAGGAGAAGTGCCCGCTGGCGACGATGACGCGGTCGAACTCCTCCACGGTCGACTCACCGGTGGGCAGATTCTCGCTGGTGAGCGTGAAGACCTCGCGCTCACTGTCGAACTCGATCCAGCGCACCACCGTCTGGAAACGGATCAGGTCGCGCACGTCGCTCTTCTCCAGGCGGCCGGCGATGTAGTCCCACAGCACGGGACGCGGTGGATAGGAGGAGATGGGTCGGCCGAAGTGCTCGTCGAAGCTGTAGTCCGCGAACTCCAGCGCCTCCTTCGGGCCGTTCGACCACAGGTTGCGGTACATGCTGGAGTGCACCGGTTCGCCGAACTCGTCGAGTCCGGTGCGCCAGGTGAAGTTCCACTGTCCGCCCCAGTCGGCCTGCTTCTCGAAGCAGACCAGCTCGGGGATGTCCGCCCCCGCGCGGCCCGCGGACTCGAAGGCCCGCAGTTGCGCCATCCCCGAGGGGCCGGCGCCGATGATCGCTACTCGTTCTCTGCTCGTCACGTATCGTCCTCATACTCTTCAGTCATGTATCGGTCAGCGGCCGCATCCGAGCGAGGAACAGTTCTGTCCCGGTGGGAGCGGAAGGCTCGACCTGCCCGGAAAGCGGCTGCCCTTCGACGGTATCAGTGTCGGTCGCGGGAGCCGACGGCTTCGTCGCCCCTCCGGATGCATGACCCTTCGACGGATGCATGAGGGGCGGACGGCGAGCCCTCCTGCATCCGTCATCCGTTCATGCAGGTGAGCGGTGCGGGTGGGTCGGGCTGGGAACGGCGCGGACGGATGCGATTACGCTGGTCCGCGGGGGGACGCGCCGCGCTCCTCAGGAGGAGAGAGCATGCATGACCTGAACGCCGCATCCCCGTATCCGGCCGCGCCTCCGCCCCCGCCCGCCCCGGCGCGCACACCCGACCCCGCACCCGCGTCGGCACCCGCGAACGGCGCTCCGACGGATGCCGAGATGGCACGGGCGACCGAGGTCCTGCGCATCATCTCCACCTCGTACTCGGCGAAGATGGTCGGTCAGGAGCGGCTGCGCACGAGCCTGCTCGTGTCGCTCATCGCCGGCGGCCACATCCTGCTCGAGAGTGTCCCCGGTCTTGCCAAGACCACGGCGGCCAGCACTCTCGCCGACACCGTGAAGGCGCAGTTCAAGCGCATCCAGTGCACCCCCGACCTCCTGCCGAGCGACATCACCGGCAACCAGATCTACGACGCGGCGACGGGCTCGTTCCGCACCGTGCTCGGTCCGGTGCACGCGAACTTCGTGCTGCTGGATGAGATCAACCGCTCCAGCGCCAAGACGCAGAGCGCCATGCTCGAGGCGATGCAGGAGCACCAGACCACCATCGGCGGCGAGATCCACCACCTGCCGAAGCCGTTCCTCGTGATCGCCACGCAGAACCCGATCGAGCAGGAGGGCACGTACGAGCTGCCCGAGGCGCAGATGGACCGCTTCCTGCTCAAGGAGATCGTCGAATACCCGAGCCCCGCCGAGGAGCTCGAGGTGCTCAGCCGCATCGACTCCGGCGTGCTCGACCCGGATCGGCATGTGACCAGCGCCGTGAGTCTCGACGACGTGCGCCTGCTGCAGGACGTCGCGAGCCGCATCTACGTCGACCCCGCGATCCGCAACTACATCGTGTCGATCGCCTACGTCACCCGGAACCCCGCGCCGTACATCGGCGAGGAGAGCGCCCGCTTCATCAAGTACGGTGCGAGCCCGCGTGCGAGCATCGCCTTCCTGCAGGCGTCCAGGGCGCTGGCACTGCTGAAGGGCCGCTCCCACGTGCTGCCCGAAGACATCCGCGAGCTGCGCCACCTGGTGCTCCGCCACCGCGTGCTGCTGACCTTCGAGGCGGATGCCGAGGGTGTCCGCAGCGAAGAGATCATCGACCAGATCTTCGCGTCGGTCCCCACGCCCTGACCCCTCCGATGGCCAGCCTGATCACGCAGGTGAAGAGCAAGCTCTTCATCCACTCGACGCGCAAGTCGCTGCACGCGCTCGACGGCGCCTACGCGTCGCTCCTGCACGGGCGGAGCCTCGACTTCGAAGACCTGCGCAAGTACGAGTACGGCGATCAGGTGCGCGACATCGACTGGCGGGCGACCGCGCGGCTGGGTACACCGCTCGTCAAGCGCTCCCGCGCGACCCGCATGCACACGGTGCTGTTCGTGGTCGACACGGGGCGTTCGATGTCGGCCCTCGCCGCCGACGAGCGGTCGAAGAAGGAACTGGCGATCCTCGCGACGGGGGCGCTCGGCGTGCTCACGCTGCGCCACGGCGACGACTTCAGCACCGTCTACGGCGATGCGGCGAAGGTGCGGCGTCTCGCGCCCGGCCGCAGCGAGGGCGCGCTCGAACACGCCCTGCGCACGATCGACCGGGCGATCGACGACAGCTCGGCGCCCAGCGACCGCGACGCCCTGCTCTCATTCGTGACCCGCACGATCTCCCGCCGGATGATCGTGGTCGTCATCACCGACGAGGCCCCGGTGACGAGCGAGACCGAGCGGATGCTGCGCCGCCTGCGCGTGCAGCACGACGTGCTCTGGCTCACCCTGCGTGACGCCGACCCCGTGCTGGATCACGCCACCGGACGCATCCGCAGCGACGCGGACAGCCGCTGGCAGGTGCCGGACTTCGTGCAGGGCGACCGTGCCATCGTGCAGGAGCTGACCGCGCAGCACGATGCCGACGCGGCGCGCCGGGATGAGCTCCTCACCCGCCTCGAGATCAGCCACTCCTCCCTCGACGGGCAGGACGACGCCGTCGCGCAGCTGCTGCAGCTGCTGAACCGGAGGTCGAATGCCCGGCTCTGAAGAGCTCTACCCGCCGGCGCAGTACGGCTGGGGATGGATGCTGCTCGCGATCGGCATCCTCGTTCTCCTGGTGCTCGGCGCCTGGCTGCTCATCGTGCTCACGCGGCCGCGGCGCACGCTCCCCGTGGATGAGGCCGCCGGGCATCCGCCGCTGATCATCGACGTGCTGTCGCAGCTGCGCACCGAGTACATGGGTCGCATCCAGCAGATCGAGAACGAGTACCGCGAGAGCCGACTCACCGCCCGGCAGGCGAACCTCGAACTGAGCCGCGTCGTCCGCACGTTCGTGAACGAGTACAGCGGCCTGGAGGCCCCGGTGCTCGCGCTCGACGACCTCGTGGCGCGGGGCGTGCATCCTGCCCTGATCGACGCCATGGGCAGGCACTACTACCCCAGCATCTTCCGTCCGGGGCCGGCCATCGATCCGATCGCGGGCGCCGAGGCCGCACGAACGGTGGTGCGGGCGTGGCACTAGCGAACGTGTGGATGCTGGTCGCCGCGGTCGCCGTCGTCCTGGTCGCCGTCACGGTCGGCCTGATCCTCGGGCTGCGGCGGAGCGGAGGTGGTCGCGGCGGCGACACGGCGCGCGTCGCTCGCGCCGAGCGCCTGCGCGCACTGCCGACGTTCCGTCGAGCGCTGGCGCGGCGGGCTTTCGCGCTGTCGGGCATCCTGGCTCTGGGCGCGGTGACGGCTATCGTGGCGGGCGTCGTGGCCGCTCGGCCGATGTCGGCCCAGACCATCCAGCCGGTCAACACGAGCCGCGACATCATGCTGTGCCTCGACGTCTCCGGCTCGATGTCCGAGGTCGACGTCGAGGTGCTGACGGTCTTCGAAGAGCTGCTCGACGACTTCGAGGGCGAGCGGATCGGGCTGACGATCTTCAACAGCTCCCCGGTGCAGATCTTCCCGCTGACCGACGACTACGACTTCATCCGCGAGCACCTGGAGAGCATGACCCGGAGCTTCGACTACGTCGACCAGATCCCCGAGCACTGGGTCGGCACGCTCAACGGCGACGGCGCCTCCCTGATCGGAGACGGCCTCGCCGCCTGCACGATGGGATTCGATCGTCCGGGTGACGACCGTTCGCGGTCGGTGATCTTCGCGACCGACAACGAGGTCAACGGCGCCTCCATCGTCACGCTCGATGAGGCCGCGGCCTACGCGGCCTCGAAGGACGTGCGGGTGTTCGCGCTGAATCCCGTGCAGGGCAAGGATGCCGATGTCAGCGCGGAGCTCTCCGCCGCGGCCGAGGCCACCGGCGGGGCCGCATTCGGCCTGCGCGACACGACGACGGTCTCCGACATCGTCGAGCAGGTGCAGGAGCAGGAGGCGACCGAGCTGCGCGGCGAGGCGCAGGTGGTCTGGACGGACGCCCCGAATCTCTGGATCGCGGTGCTCTCGGTCTGTCTCCTCGGCTTCGTCGTGGTGCTGTGGAGGGTGCGACTGTGATCTTCCAGCCCGTGCTGAACCCGTTGCTGATCCTGCTGCTGTGCGCCCCGGTCGCCGCACTCGCGATCTGGGTCCTGGTGCGACCGCCCCGGACCGCCGGAGGGGCGCCTGCCGACACGCGCACGGTCGCCGGACACCGCGCGCTGTGGGCGATGCGCCTGGTGCTGGTGCTCGCCTGCGCCGCGCTGCTGCTGCGCCCCGGTATCCCGGGAGGCGCGACCCAGACGCTCGCGACCGACACCGACATCGTGCTCGTCGTCGACACGACCGCGAGCATCGTGGCCGAGGACTGGGACGAGGGCGAACCGCGGCTCGACGGCATCCGTGAAGACGTGCGCACGCTCGTCGAGGAGTACCCAGGAGCACGCTTCGCGCTCATCACCTCGGATGCGGCGGCCGAGCTGAGGATGCCGCTGACCACCGACACCACGGCGCTCATGGGATCGCTGGAGGTGCTGCGGCCCGAAGTGACGAGTCAGTCGCGCGGGAGCTCGATCGGCATCGCGGCACCCCTGCTGACCGAGACCCTCGCGTCGGCGGCGGAATCATCGCCCGACCGCTCGCGGATGGTGTTCTACTTCGGCGACGGGGAGCAGACGGTCGACAGCGAGCCCGAGTCGTTCA
This sequence comes from Microbacterium sp. Cr-K20, assembly GCF_000708325.1. Lineage (NCBI taxonomy): Bacteria > Bacillati > Actinomycetota > Actinomycetes > Micrococcales > Microbacteriaceae > Microbacterium > Microbacterium sp. Cr-K20. Next base: position 34,284 of record NZ_JARE01000001.1, read on the forward strand.
GCTCGAGCGAGAAGTACACCGACGCAGGGGCCGTGTTCGGCTACGGCACTGCGGAGGGCGGGCCGATGCGCATCACGACGGGCGGGCTCTCCGAGGGCGGTGCCGAGTACATCCAGTACGAGGGGGCAGACGCCCTCTCCGTGATCGACGAGACGAACCTGGAGGCCATCGCCGACCAGCTCGGCGTGGAGTACGAGCATCGGACCGCAGAGGCCGCCCCCGTGCTGCCGGAGGCGCCGGCCACCACGACCAACTACGCAGAGTCGGGAGAGGTCGGCAACGTGATGGAGCTGTACTGGATCGCGGCGCTGATCATCCTCCTCATCCTGGGCATCGAGCTCACGCGCGCGACGATGCTCATCGCGAAGCTCCGGCAGCTGCGCCCGACGCGGCAGCGGCCTCCCGGTGGCTCCGGGCAGTAGCACCGATCGCCTCACGCTCGACGCGACCACCGGGGCCGTGCGCGATCCGGTATGAAGGTGCGGGATCCGTGGCGCTCCCGCCCTCCGGTCCGTATCGTTTTACCTGCCACGGGCTACCTGTCCGGGCATAGGTTCGTCGTCGCGGCTCGACCGTGTCGCAGGCTCGTGGGGAAGCCGACTCGGTGGGAACGCGCGGCGATGTCATGTCGGCCTGAAGGGCCGGCATCTATCTCTGGGGAACGAATACATGGGGAACATCTTTGCGCTGAAGCGCGCCCGGAAAGCGGCCATCGGCGCCGCCGTCGGGGCCCTGGTCGCCGCCGGCCTGGTCTCATCCGGTGGCGGAGCGGCGGTGGCCGAGACCTCACCTCCACCGCTGCTGCAACGCGACGACAACGTCGTCACGTCAGATCCGATTCCGACGGTCCAGATCGACAACGGCTACGTCTGGGCGCA
>NZ_JARE01000002.1:0-35639 GCF_000708325.1 Microbacterium sp. Cr-K20
GGCGTCGCCCACATGGGCGCCCATGCACTCGGAGCGGCGGCATACGCCGCGAAAGCCGTGGAGCTCGCGCACCCCTCGGCGCCCGAGGCACGCGCCGAAGAGGTGCGCTGGCAACTCGCCGCCCTCTCCCCCGCAGCATCCGCCGCACTGTGCGCACTCCCGCCGCTCGGCGAGGATTCCGCGGGCCCGCTCGGCCCCGGCCTGCTGGCCACCGGCACGCTGGGCGAGGTGATCCGCGAGATCCAGGCTCACCTCCGCTGACGCGTCGTCCCGAGCTTCAGCCCCGATTCAGCGTCGACCGGCCACACTGGAGGAATGCGGATCCTGGTGGTGGACGACGAGGTGCGCCTGGCCGAGGGTGTGCGCCGCGGCCTGGAAGCCGAGGGCTTCGCCGTGGACGTCGCGCACAACGGCGGCGACGGGCTCTGGCGGGCACGGGAGACGCGGTACGACGCGATCGTGCTCGACCTGATGATGCCGGGCATGAGCGGCTGGAAGGTGTGCGAGGCGCTGCGCGCCGAGGAGAACTGGACGCCCGTGCTGATGCTGACCGCCAAGGACGGCGAGTGGGACCAGGTCGAGGCGCTCGAGACCGGCGCCGACGACTACGTCACCAAGCCGTTCTCGTTCGCGATCCTCGTCGCCCGCCTCCGCGCCCTCGTGCGCCGCGGAGCCGTCGCTCGCCCCGCGGTCCTGGAAGCCGGCGACCTGCGACTCGACCCCGCCGCCCACCGCGTCTGGCGCGGCGACACCCCGATCACGCTCACCGCGCGCGAGTTCTCGGTGCTCGAGTATCTGATGCGCCACCGCGGCCAGGTGCTGTCGAAGCGCGCGCTCATCGAGGGTGTCTGGGACGACGACTTCGACGGCGACCCCAACATCGTCGAGGTCTACGTCGGGCACCTGCGCCGCAAGCTCGACAAGCCGTTCGGCCGCGAGGCGATCGAGACGATCCGCGGTGCGGGCTACCGGCTGGCGGCCGACGGTGGCTAGTCGCAGCTGGCGCTCGGTGCGCGGGAGGACCACGCTCGGGGCGACGGTCGTCGTCGCGGTGGCGTTGCTCATCGGCGCCTTCTCGTTCTACGGGGTGCTCAGCGCCAGCATCCACGGCAGCACGGAACGGGCGGCCGAGCAGCGCCTCGACGAGCTCGCCGAGCGCAGCGACGGACCGGGCCGCGGCGGGATCGACGCCCTCGAGGACGAGTTCGTGCAGCTCATCGGCGCCGACGGATCGGTGCGGGCGGCCAGCGAAGACGCCAGGGAGGCACTCGGTTCTGCGGCCCTGCCCGTGTCCGACGACCCGCAGACGCTGACCGTCGACGGGGAGCGGATGCTCGTCGTCTCGGACGACCTCGATGACGACCAGACGCTCGTGCTGGCCGTGTCCATGGACGACGACGCCGAGACCCTGACCACGGTCGCGACTCTGCTCGCCATCGCCGTGCCCCTGCTTCTGCTGCTCGTCGCGGTGACCACCTGGCTCGTGGTCGGCCGGGCGCTCCGTCCGGTCGAGCGCATCCGCGAGAAGGTCGACGGCATCACCGCCGAGCGCCTGCACCAGCGCGTGCCGGTGCCTGAGACGGCCGATGAGATCGCGGCACTCGCGACCACCATGAACGGGATGCTCGACCGACTCGATGCCGCCGCCACCGCGCAGCGACGCTTCGTGTCGGACGCCTCGCACGAGCTGCGCTCCCCGCTCGCGACCATCCGTCAGCACGCCGAGCTCGCGCAGGCACACCCGGACGTGACGAGCATCGGCGAGCTCGCGGAGGTCGTCTCGGAGGAGGGGCTGCGCCTGCAGGGCATCGTCGAGTCGCTGCTGCTGCTCGCCCGGCTCGACGAGGGTGCGAGCACGCACGACGAGGCAGTCGACCTCGACGACATCGCGCTCGGTGAGGTGCGCCGACTGCGCGCGGCCGGGTTCGATGTCGACGGCTCCGGCATCCAGGCGGCCAGGGTGAACGGTGATCCCCGTCTGCTCGGGCAGCTGGTGCGCAACCTCGCCGACAACGCCGTGCGGCACAGCCGCGGCCGGGTCGCGATCGGCGTGACCCCCTCGGGCGGTCACGTGTTCGTGACGGTCGAGGACGACGGCGCCGGCGTGCCGGCCGAGGAGCGCGACCGCATCTTCGAGCGCTTCGTCCGCCTCGACGAGGCGCGCAGCCGCGATGCCGGTGGCAGCGGACTGGGTCTCGCGATCGCGCAGGGCATCGCCGCCTCCGCTCGCGGAACGCTCGCGGTCGACGACTCCCGCTGGGGCGGCGCCCGCTTCGTCCTCACGCTGCCCCTCGGCGGCTGAGCGCTTGATCGGCCGTTCCTGAAGACCGCTTCAGGAGGCTTCAGGGAGGCTTCAGCGCCCGCGCGAGACCATCGGGACATGGACGACAAGACACCCACCCCGGACCAGACTCCCGACCAGACCCCCGCGAGCACCCCGGATGCGCAGACTGTTCCGGTCACCCCCGCTGCGGACGCGGCCACGCCGGCAGCCGGTGTCGGGCAGCACCCCACGTTCCCCGCGGCCGAGCCGGTCGCCACCCCCGCGGCATCCGCGCCGAACCCCGGGCGCAAGCGTGCACTCCTCATCGGTGGTGGCATCGCTGCGGCCGTGATCCTCGCGGGCGGCGGTATCGCGGTCGGGGCGGCCATCGGCGATGAGTTCGGCGATGACGACGACCGGCCCGCGATGTCGGACGGCCCGCGTCACGACGAGGGAGCGCCCCACGGTGATCGCGACGACCGCCGCGACGACGACGACGGCTCGTCGAACGACCGCGGTCCGGTGACCGGCATCGGCACGGCATCGGCCGACGAGCTCATCCAGATCGCGGATGCCGCACGAGGCGCCGCCGAGGGCGAGGTCACGTCGATCGACGCGAAGCGTGACGGCACCTGGGAGGTGCAGCTCACGACCGCCGACGGCACCGAGACCGACGTCCGCGTCGACGAGAACCTCGCGGCTTCCGTCATCGAGACCGATCCCGCTGACGGCGACGACACCGGCCCCGCGCTCACGCTCGACGACGCGACGATCCGCTCGCTGGTCGACGCCGCGCTCGCGGAGGCCGACGGCATGATCACCGACCTCGATGTGGACGGCGACGACGTGAGCCCCTACGACGCGTCGGTCCTCACGTCGGACAACCGCTCGATCGACATCGACTTCAGCGCCGACTTCGCGGTCGTCGGGACCGACATCGACTGAGCCGAGGGCCTCGTCCCCGGTCCGTCCTGCGACGTCCGACACGCCCGATGCCGCCGCCCCTCCCCCGGGGGCGGCGGCATCGTCATGCGCCGGGGCGGCCGCGGCGACGGCTAGCATTCAGGGATGAGCACCTCCGGACCGATCGATGACATCTCCATCGGCGGCGAAGTGATCCGCCTCGGACAGTTCCTCAAGTTCGCCGGCCTCCTCGACTCGGGCGGCGACGCCAAAGAGGTCATCATCGACGGATACGTGACCGTCAATGGCGAGGTCGATCGCCGCCGCGGACGCCAGCTGCGCGACGGCGACCTGGTGTCGTTCGAAGGCCGAACGGTGCGCGTCCGTCCCTGACGCGGGAGCTCAGCGGCCGTCGCGCGGTAGGACCTTCCGCACGGTCACGACGATCAGGACGATCAGCAGGCCGACCAGAGTCACATCGGCCACGATGTACGCGTAGTGCGCCCAGTTGGTCCCGGCGGCGGCGAGTCCCGCGATCACCAGGTCGCTGCGCTGATTCAGCACGGGGCGGATGACGGCGACCTCGACGACGTAGACGAGCCAGATCGCCCCGAGGATCCCCAGCGTCGCGCGCCCCGCCCGCGCGCGCAGGCTCACCACGGTGAGGACGATGAGAACCACTCCCGCGAGCACGTTCAACGCCGTGAACACGAGTCGCCCGATGCCCAGCCCGATCGGGATCGTGACGCCCGGCGCCAGGAACTTCAGCGGCGCCTCCAGGAATGAGATGGCGATGATCGCGCCGAGCAGGAACGCCGGCAGCAGCAGACGGAGGGCCGTGGTGGTCCGTGCCATGCCTGTCACCCTTCCCGTCGCCCACAGATGGATCCGCGTCCGACGCTACCCCGGCCCTGTGATCGAGGCGTCGCCGAGCACCGTGCTTAAGCGCTGCTCACAACCACTCGAACACCTGCTCGATGAGGATCCCGACGCCGATGACGGTCATCGCGATGCCGGCGAGGCGGGTGACCAGCGAGCTCGCGCGTGGGCGGGTACGCAGCAGGCGGCGGGCGAGCAGTCCGACCGTCGTGTAGACGACGGCGATGTTGAGCAGGTGCAGTCCGCCGAGCGCGAGCATCTGCGTCGTCGACGACCAGCCGTCCGGACTCGTGAACTGCGGCAGCAGAGCGAGCAGGAGCAGCAGCCCCTTGGGGTTGATGCCGCTCACTCCCGACCCGCGCAGGAACTGGGACCATCCGCCGGTCGCGATCGGCTCCCCGCTCTCGGCGATCGGAGCCGGTCGGCTGGCGAGCGTCGTCGCGCCGAGGAAGATCAGGTAGAGCGCCCCGACCACGGTCAGGGTCGTGAGCGTGACCGGATACGCGGTGACGAGCGCGCCGAGCCCCAGCGCAACGGCGACGATGACGACCGTGTAGCCGGCGAGCATCCCGAGGATCGACGGCGCGATCGAGCGGGCGCGCAGCCCGGCCGATATCGCGTACGCCCAGTCGGCACCGGGGGTCAGCGCGAGCATGACCGCCACCAGCCAGAACTGCATGACCAGTGCGATATCCATCGGTCCTCCTCAATCCGAGGAAGAGACTACGAAGGATCCCGCGAAAGGTGCTTCGATTCTTCGCGTACTGACGGCCGAATCCTGCAAGACTTGTCGCCATGGATGCACTTGACCGGGAGATTCTCTCGCTATTGCAGGATGACGGCCGGATGAGCGCGACGAACCTCGCTTCGCAGGTCGGTCTGAGCCTCTCGGCCTGCCATCGACGGCTCAAGGAGTTGGAACAGTCCGGGGCGATCGAGCGGTACCGCGCGGTGGTGGCTCCGAAGGCGGTCGGGCTCACGTTCGAGGCGATCGTGTTCGTGACGATCGGGCGCACCGACAAGGACACCATCGTCGCGTTCGAAGAGGCGGTCGTGGCCATCCCCGCGGTCGCCGAGGCGCAGCGCCTGTTCGGCGACCCCGACTACATGCTGCGCATCCTCACCCGGGACATGAGCGCGTACCAGGAGCTCTACGACAGCACCCTCGGGGCGCTCCCCGGCGTGCAGCGGCTCACCTCGACCATGGTGATGAAGCGCCTCGGCGCCGACCGCGCGGTGCCGATTCCCTGAGGCACCGAGCGACGTCACCGCCGGCGGACGCGCTCCGCTATCGATTCCAGTGACGCAGCTTGTCGGGGTTGCACACGATCCAGATGTTGGACAGCAGGCGTGATCGCATTTCCGCCGTGAGTGCGGCGACGACACGCTCGTCGCGGACGAGTGTGAGCCCGGGGACACCGTTGATCGATGCGGTAGCGATGAAGGTCCCCGGCGTCATCAGCGCACGCAGCTCCGCGGCAGCCGCCTCCGGCCCCGTCGCCGGCATCGGACCGGTTGGAACGTGACCGCCGCTGTCGATGACGACCTCGACCTCCGGGTGGAGCAGCGCCTGGATCGCCTCCTCGTCCAACGAGCAGAGCGCGCTCGCGAGCGACTCGACGGTGTCGACATCGGCAGCATCATGACGGCGCCGGCGCAGCCACGCCGGGTAGTGCTTGCGGGTCATGCGGTGACCGCGTTGACGTGCCCGAGCTTCTGCGGACTCATCACCCAGAGCAGCTGCAGGATGCCTTCGCTGGACGTGGTCACCGTGACCATGGTCGTGACCGTCCCGTTCTCGACGAGAGTGGCCGCGGGCTGGCCGTTCACCTGCACCCAGTCGATGGTCTTCCCGATCCAGAAGTGGTGCGCGAACGCCGCGACGAACTTCGCCACGCGACCGCGACCCATCACGGGGATACGCGCAGCCAGCTTGACGCCGTTGCCATCGGTGTAGCTGACGACATCGGCGGCGAAGAGCGCCTCGAGCTCGTGCGCATCGCCCTTCTGGGCAGCCGTGAGGAACGCCTCGAGCAGGCGGCGCTGAGCCACCGGATCGACGTGGGCGTTGCGCGCCGACGACAGGTGCGCCCGCGCCCTGCTGACGAGTTGCCTCGCGCTCACGACGCTGCTGGAGATCACCTCGGCGATACGTGGGTACGGATAGTCGAACGCCTCGCGCAGGATGTAGGCCGCCCGCTCGGTCGGCGTCAGCTTCTCCAGCGTCAGGAGGATCGCGAACTGCAGCGCTTCGGCCCGCTCGGCACCGAGCGCCGGATCGTCATCCGTGTTCACGGGCTCGGGAAGCCACGGGCCGATGTACGTCTCCCGCCGCGAATGCGACGACTGCAGCACATTGATCGAGAGCCGGGTGGTGATCGTCGTCAGGAACGCCACGGGTTCCTGGATCTTGCTGCGATCCGTGTTCTGCCAGCGGATCCACGTCTCCTGCACGATGTCTTCGGCATCGGCGACCGTGCTCAGCATCCGGTACGCGATGCCGAAGAGTCGTCGGCGGTGCGTGTCGAAGACCCGTACCGCCTCGTCGAGGTCTGCGGTCTCACCGAATCCGCTCTCGGCCATCGTCACGCCCTTCGCCCCCCTGTCCTCATCGGAGTCCTGCGACCAGGCGTCGGCCCTCTTCGTGAACCCAGGCATCGAGGGTCGTGGACGCGAGACGCAGCGGAGACCGAGGAAGCAGCAGGTCTCCGGAGATGTTGAAGCCCAGGGTAGTGGTGTCCTCGTCCTCGACGACATAGCGCGGGTCATGGTCGACGCGGAGCACGCGACTCACGAACTCGGGGAGGGCCATCTGCTCGGGGCCTCCGAAGTCGACCGCGCCGCCGAGCGGATCCCCCATCGCCAGGTCGACCAGCGCTTCGGCCACGTCGGATGCCGCGACGGGCTGTACGGGCTTCGGTGGCAGATGCACGGTGTCCTGTGCTGTGTTCCACTCCGCGATCTTCCGCGCGAAGTCGTAGAACTGCGTGGATCGGAGGATGGAGTGGGCGATCGGCCCCGACCGTACGAGGTTCTCCTGCATGCCCTTGGCGGCGAAGTATCCGTCTTCCCCGGCGTGATCCGCGCCGACGATCGACAGCACGACGTGATGCTTCACTCCCGCGCGCTCCTCCGCCTCCAGCACACGCTGCGTGGTGGTCTCGAAGAACTCGCGTGCGGCGGAGCCCGAGACGTCCGGGGCGTTGGTGACGTCGATCACGGCATCGGCGAACTCGAGCGCCGCATCGAGGCCCTGCCCCCTGCGCGCATCCACGCCGCTCGCCGGCGCAGCCACCACGACCGCCTGAGCTCGACGTTCGAGTTTCTCGACGACCATCCGGCCCACCTGGCCGGTCCCACCCAACACGACGATCCGCATCTCGCTCGCTCCGTTCCTGGGTCCCGCGCCGTGCGCGCAGGGGGTTCTCGTCAACAGTGACCGGACAGCACCTCGAAGTGTGACAACAGTCGGAGAACTTTCACGTGGCAGCCCGGATCCGTCGTCGTTCGTAGATCAGGGTCGCGGTCAGCAGGAGCGCACCGATGACGATGCCCGCGGTCTGGGCGGGCAGCTCGGAGACGGAGAAGACCCCGACGAGCGCCAGGGTCACGAGGGCACCGCCGAGTACGGCATTCACCGCGCCGACCATGCTGGCCATGGTGAACAGGAACGAGGAGCGCGCGTACCGCACCCCGAGCTCGCCGGACTGGGGCGCGTCGAGCGCGATCAGCTCGGAGCCCCGCGGATGCAGGCTGACGAAGTACTCGCGGATCCGCTCCATGCGTCGACGCGCAGTGATGTTCTCGACGCTCGTGTCGACGAGTCTCACGACCGTGAACCATCCCAGCGCGAAGATCGCCGGCAGGACGGTGAACGCGAGAATACCGATCAGGGCGGGCGAGTTCGCGGCGAACCCGATGGCCACCAGACCGCTGGACAGGGTCGACAGGTAGATGGAACTGCGCGTTCCCGCTTCGCTGATCGTCGAGCTCGCCGCCGACTGCAGCACGAACAGTTCCGTCCCGACCGCGCTGTTCAGGGCGGAGAGGTCGGGCGTCTCATCGGTCATGATTCGCGCCGTCGCTCGGCGTCGGTGAGGGAGAATGCCTGCTCGCTGATGGTCGACATGTTCACCTTCCGGGTCGTGGGGCGCGATATCGCGCTGTCGACAGCAGAGACCGGGTGGGCGCCCCGGTTGTGACAAGCCTCGAGCGAACAGCCCGTCCGAGATGTCACAGGGCGACGTGGTTCGCGGTCACATTGGCGTCCGAGAAAAGATCAGGAGAAGCAGATGGAAAGCAGTCTCAGAAGCAAAGTCGTGCTCGTGACCGGTGCGTCGTCGGGGATCGGCCGGGCCACCGCCCTCGCCCTCTCTCATGAAGGGGCGATCGTGGTCGCGGCCGGTCGTCGCGCCGATCGCCTGCAGACGCTGGTGAACGAAGCGCCGGGAGAGATGGTGGCCATGGAGCTCGACGTGACCGACCCGGATTCCGTCGACCAGGTCGTCTCCGCGGTCGTCGCCCGCTTCGGTCGGCTCGACGCCCTCGTGAACAACGCCGGTCTGATGCTCGCGGGCATGATCCTGAACGCGGACACGGACGAGTGGGTGCGGATGGTGGAGACCAACCTGCTGGGTTCGATGCGCGCCGCCCACGCCGCGCTCCCCCACCTCATCGAGTCACATGGCTCGTATGTGCAGGTGTCGTCGACGTCGGGACGCATCTCGTCGGCCGGGAACGCCGCCTACTCCGCGACGAAGTTCGGCATCACCGCGTTCGCCGAGTCCTTCCGCCAGGAGGCGACCCCGTACGGGGTGCGGACGATCGTCGTGGAGCCGGGCTTCGTCGCCACGGAGCTCGTGGACCACACCACCGACCCGGTGATGCGGGAGGCGGCCGATCGCATCGGCGAGTCGATGCGCACCCTCCAACCCGAGGACATCGCGGCGGCCGTCGTGTACGCCCTCGGACAGCCCGAGCATGTGGCCGTGAACGAGATCCTGGTGCGGCCCACCGATCAGCTGCACTGAGGACCACGGCTCCCTCCGTGTCGCGAATGGTGCGCCGCCGTCGTCCTGACGGCGGCGCACCTTCAGCTCACGGAGTCCCCGCGCCGTCCCCCGGCGGCTCGGCGACGTCGGCCACCGCCTGGGCGAACGCGTGGGGCGCCTCGGCCGGGAGGTGATGCCCCGCGTGTGGGATACGTCGATGCTCGCGCGGCCCGGTGAACAGGTGGGACTGCGGCGTGCCGTCGGTCGCGGGGAAGTTGCCGTCTGCCAGACCATCCATCGTGATCGTCGGCACGCTGATGGGCGGGGCCGACGCCAGTACGCGCTCGAGCTCTTCGTACTTCGGCGCCCCGGCCGCCAGCCCGAGCCGATGTCGGTAGGAGTGGATCACGACGTCGACGTAGTCGGGGTTGTCGAACGCGGCGGCGGCTCGATCCATCTCGGCGTCGCCGAAGACCCATTCCGGCGAATTTCGGCGCCAGATCACGTCGGCGATCTCGCGTCGGTTGGCGTCGAGCCCTCCGCGTCCGCGATCGGTGGCGAAGTACCAGAAGTACCAGAATCCGGCTTCCAGGTCGGGGCGTATCGGCGTCTGCGAGGCCGCGATGTTCTGGATGAGATACCCGTTCACCGAGACGAGGCCCGAGATCCGCTCGGGCCACAGCGCCGCGACGACACAGGCGGCGCGACCGCCCCAGTCGTACCCGGCGAGCACCGGCTCGTCCAGCTCGAGGGCGTCGATGAACGCCAGGAGGTCGGACCCGAGCGCCGCTTGCTCTCCGGTCCGAGGCGCGTCCTGATCGCGGAACCGGGTGCCGCCGTGGCCGCGCAGATACGGGACGATCGCCCGGTATCCGGCTTCGACGAGCATCGGCGCGACTTCGACATAACTGTGCACGTCGTACGGGTAGCCGTGCAGGAGCACGACGGGATCCGCCTGCGGGTCGCCGAGGTCGAAGTAGGCGACGGAGAGGTCTCCCGCATCGACACGGCTGGCGGCGGGAAACGCGGAGGGGGCAGTGGTCATGGTCATTCCTTCTCTGGCCGATGGTGCGGCGCCCCGCACCGCGGTGGCAGTGCGGGGCGCCGCGGTCGTGTCAGGCCGCGCTCGACGTCTGGCTCGCGACGTACGCCTTGCCGGCGGAGGCGATGACCTCGGCGACGATGTCGGGGTTCGACACCAGGGCGGCGTGCGATGCCCCCGCGATCTCGCGCGTCGCCCGAGACGACGCACGCTCCGCACCGGCGCGGAAGACGGCGAGGGGGATGTTGAGGTCCTGGTCGCCGAACACGTGCCAGGAGGGGATGCCCTTCCAGGCCGGGTTCGCGGCGGTGACCGCATCCGAGAGCGCCGCCTCGGTGACGGGCCGCTGGGTCGCGGCCATGAGGGCGGCGACATCCTCCGCCACATCTGCCGCGAACTGGTGGTGGAAGGCTTCCGTGCGAATGGCGAACTCGTTGCCACCGGTCGTCACGGGGTACGCGGTGAGGGTGTCGCCGAGGGTGCTTCCCGGCGCGCTCGTCGACAGGTCGAACGCGCTCTGGCCGGTCTCCGGGACGAACGCCGAGACGTAGACGAGACCGACGACGGCGGGGTTGTCGGCCGCAGCCTCGGTGATCACGATGCCGCCGTAGGAGTGGCCGACGAGGATCACGGGTCCGCCGATGGAGGCGATCACATCGCGCACGTAGGCGGCATCGACGGCGAGGCTGCGCAGCGGGTTCGCGGCGGCGACGACCGTCACGCCGTGGCTCTGCAGCCGGCTGATGACGCCGTTCCAGGACGCGGATTCGGCGAACGCGCCGTGGACGAGGACGATGGTGGGCTTTTCCGTGGACATGGTTTCTTCTTTCTTCGGGGGCGGGGTGGGTGGTGCGGGGTCAGGCGACGGTCAGGGCTTTGCGGAGCACGTGGATGGCCTGCTCGATGGCGGCCGTCGTGGCGGCGGAGCTGCGCAGCGGGTTGAGCATCATGAAGTCGTGGAGGGTGCCGTCGTAGCGCACGAGGGCCGTCCGCACGCCGGCCTCGATGAGCTTGCGACCGTATGCCTCACCCTCGTCGCGGAGCACATCGTTCTCGTCGACGATGAGGAGGGTCTCCGGCAGCCCCTCGAGTTCGCTGATCGGGGCGCGCAGCGGGGAGGCGGTCACGTCCTTGCGGGCTCCCACATCGGGCAGGTAGCAGTCCCAGAACCACGCCATCGCGTCGGCGCGCAGGTGGTATCCCTCGGCGTACTCGCGGTAGCTCCCGGTGTTCTGGCCGGCATCGGTGACCGGGTAGTACAGCGACTGGTGCAGGAAGACGACGTCACCGCGCCGCTTGGCGAGGATCGCGACCACCGCGGCCATGTTCCCGCCGACCGAGTCGCCGGCGATGGCGAGTCGTGAGGCGTCGAGGCCCTTGATCGCGCCCTCGTTCATGATCCACCGCGCGGTGGCATAGACCTGCTCGATGGCGACGGGGTGGTGCGCCTCCGGCGAGCGCTCGTATTCGACGAAGACGATCGCCGCCTGCACACCGTTCGCGAGCTCGCGAACCAGACGGTCATGCGTGCCGGAGTTGCCCAGCACCCAGCCGCCGCCGTGGACGTAGAGCACGACGGGGAGCTCCCCGGTCGTGCCGACGGGCTTGACGATGCGCACCTGCACGTCGCCGACCTCCGCGCGGACGGTGACCCACTCGTCGGTGACGTCGGCTTTCGCGATGGGCCCGGCCTGGACGTCGTCCAGCAGTGTGCGCGCGCCGTCGACGCCGAGGTCGGCGAGGAACGGAAGCTTTCCTGCGGCTTCGGCGAATGCCCGGGCTTCGGGCTCGAGAACATGGTCGGTCATGGCAGATCCTTTCGTGGGGTGCGAGCCGGTCCGGATCGTCACCGATCATGGGCTCTTGCAAGCCAGGACCAGGTGAGGCCGAAGAATGTGACGACATCTTCGGAGCCGGTCCGCCGCCCGTCGGTCGGTGTCACAACGCGAGCGGCTGCGCGGTCATGTTCGTACGGAGAGGATCCGGAACCGGCATCGGCAACGAGGGAGAGACATGCGAATCACGGTCATCGGCGGAACAGGACTGATCGGCACGAGGCTCGTCCGCACGCTGCGAACGAGCGGGCACGATGTCATCTCCGCCGCTCGCGCCACCGGCGTCAACTCGTACACCGGCGAAGGGCTGGAGGATGCTCTGGTCGGCGCGGACGTCGTCGTCGACGTCTCGAACTCGTCGTACACCGACGAGGAGGCCGCCCGCGACTTCTTCTACACCTCGACGATGAACCTGCTCACCTACGGCGAGGCCGCCGGAGTCCGCCATCACGTCGCACTCTCCGTCGTCGGCACCGACCGTCTGGCCCGTGCGGAGGGCGGTTACTTCGTGGCGAAAGAACAGCAGGAGCGGATGATCGTCGAGTCGCGACGCCCATACTCCCTCGTGCACGCCACCCAGTTCTTCGAGTTCATCCGCAACATCACCGACCAGGCGGCGCGCAGCGGCGCCGTCCGTGTCGCGGATGTGCTCGTGCAGCCGATGGCCGCCGACGATGTCGCCGAAGCGGTCGCTCGCACGGCCGTCGGCGAACCGCTCTTCGGCATGGTGGAGTTCGGCGGTCCGGAGGTCTTCAGCCTCGAACAGATCGCCGCCCAGGATCTCCGGGCCCGGCAGGACGAGCGTGAAGTGGTCGCGGACCCTCTCGGCACCTATTTCGGAGCGCGTCTGCAGAACCGCGATCTACTCCCCGAAGCGACCGCGACGATCGCTCCCACGAGGTACCACGAGTGGCGTATCGCGGCGACCGTCTGAAGACCAGACCGTGCGCGATGGCATCCGTCACAACGAGGGCTGCCACTCGGTCATAGCTGATGGGCACCCCTTCGGCGCCCCGGAAAGGAAGGCATGAAATGGCAAAGATCGTCGTCATCGGAGGAACCGGCCTCATCGGTTCGAAGGTCGTCGCGAAGCTGAGCGAGCACGGCCACGAGGCCGTCGCCGCCTCTCCCAACACCGGCGTCAACTCGCTCACCGGCGAAGGACTCGCCGAGGTCCTGGTCGGCGCGAACACGGTCGTCGACGTGTCCAACTCGCCGTCGTTCGAGGCCCAGGACGTCCTGAAGTTCTTCACCACCTCCACGCGCAACCTGCTGGCAGCCGAGGCGGAGGCGGGCGTGACCCACCACGTCGCGCTCACCATCGTGGGCACGAACCGCCCGCAGCACATCGACTACTTCGCCGCGAAGGTGGCGCAGGAGCAGCTCATCCGTGAGTCGGGCATCCCGTACTCCCTCGTGCACGCCACGCAGTTCTTCGAGTTCGTCGGCAGCATCGCCGATATCTCGACGGAGGGCGACACTGTGAGCCTGCCGGGCGCGCTGATCCAGCCCATCGCAGCCGAGGACGTGGCGACCGCCGTCGCGCGCGCTGCGGCGGGCGAACCGGCCGGCGACTTCGAGATCGCGGGCCCCGAGGCCATGGGCATGGACGAGTTCGCCCGGCGCGCGCTGACGTTCCGTGGCGACGCCCGCACGGTGGTCCGCGACGACACCGCTCCGTACTACGGCGCCGTGATCGAGGAGCGCACCCTCATCCCCGTCGAGGGCGCGCACATCTTCGAGACGACTCTCGAACAGTGGCTGCCGCTGAACCCGCCCCGCAAGTAACAGACCGCACCACGTAGCGGGCACCCTCCTCGACCGAGAAGGGTGCCCGCTTCGTCGCCTACTGGTAGGTGACCGTCGCGTCCCACGCCGTCGTGTCGTACGCCGCGGTGGAGCGCGCCTGGGTGACGAACTCCAGACGATCGCCGGCCGCGACCGTCACCGGTACCCGGAACGTGCGCGCCGCGGCAGTCGTCAGAGTGGTGCCCGTCGTGCCGGTCGGCCAGATCTGGGTGTTGTTCTTGAGGATTCGCACGACCACTCCGTCACCACCCGCCTGCGGCTTGGAGACGACCCCTGTGAGCACCGTGCTGCCCGCAGTCGGGGCGACATAGACGCGCGCGGCATCGGCTCCGACATCCGGATGCTGTGCGTCGGACCGGACCATGGTCCAGGTGGCCGTTCCCTTCCACCGGGTGTCGGCGGCATCCCATGCCATCGGCGTGATCACCCGTGAGCCGCTCGGGTAGGTCCACTGCTCGTACGACCACCCTCCGGCCCCCTGCGTGCTGGCGAAGTCGGACTTCGCATGATGCACGGCGTCCGGATGCTTCAGCTGGCGCACGAAGTCCTTCGTCATGTTCCAGTACATCGAGTTGTCGATCACGCCGTCGGTGTTGGTCCACTTCTCGGCGGGTGCCACGAGACCGCTCGTGTCGGCGATCTGCACCGATGTCTCCTCGGCGAACTCGTTGAACGAGTTGATCACGACGCTCTCGGGCGGCGTCGGCCGGTCGAGCACCCGCCGCCACGTCTTCTCGATGTAGTAGAGCCCGTTCTGACGCGAGACCGGGGTGTAGCCGGGCACGTTGTTGTTCCACCCGGGCATGGTGAGCATCACCTCGTCGTTCGACGGCGAGCCGTCGGGGCCGAGCTGCCAGCCGTACTCACCCGGCAGCGCGTTCGAGGCGAAGCGCACGGTGAAGTGATTCGACGCGCTCTTGTCACCCGTGTAGGAGCGCCACGCGTTCTGCGTCGAGACCGGCGCGTACACCACGAGCAGCGGCTTCCCGTCGACCTGGTGGTAGTGCTCGGGCCCGCCGATCGCGGGGTCACCGGCGAACTCTGCCCAGGTCTGGGCCGCTTCCTGCTCGATCGTCACCGGAGTGCCCGTCCACTGCACCCGGCCGATGGCGAAGGCGTATCGGATGTCGCGCTTCGCGGGTTGCGCGTTGTGCACCGCGATGCGCGCCGCGACGTCAGCCGCCCGGTTGAGGATGGCACCGCTGACGTTGTTCAGACCGTTCGTCTCGTCGAGCAGGAGCCAGTCGATCTCCGCGCCGGAGATGGTGTTCAGGTGCTCGTCGATCACCGCCGAGTTTCCGCTGTCGTACGTCTGGTAGCTGCCGAGGGTATACGGGACGTACCGGATCGCCGGCTTGCCCGGGAACCCGGCCCAGGTGTTCGTGGAGACGGTGTCGGCCGTGCGATAGCGCTGGGCGTTCCATGTTCCGCCGCCGACCCCGGCGGTGAAGGCGACGGTCGCCTTCCAGCCGTAGCGGTCGCCGGAGATGTTGCCCTGCAACAGACGCGTCGCCCCCACTCCGAACCCCGTGTGCAGCGCGATGTTCTCCGGCGAGATGGCCTTGAGCGCGCGGTCGTACTCGCGGCCCATCAGGTCGCCGCCCACACCGTCACCCGTGACGTCGGCGTGGAAGTAGACGTAGGGTTCCGCGTAACCGTCGCCGTTGCCGTCCGTGACGAACTGGTCGTTCGATCCGATGCCGTGCGTGGTGGTCCACGCGGCGGGGGCTCCGAACGCGGTGCCGGTCGACGGGGTCGTGTACCAGGACCCGTCCCACGCGGCGAAGTACACCGCATCCGCCTTGCCGTCTCCGGTCGTGTCGGCGAGGAACTGGCGGGTCGTGTTGCCGCCGAAGCCGGTCCGCCAGGTCGTGAGGGCGGCGAAGCCGGTGCCCGATGAGGCGCCGGCGTGCCACGTGCCGCTGTTCACCGCTCCGGAACCGTTGGTGAAGGTGGCGAGATCCGCTCGGCCGTCTCCGGTCACGTCGGCGACGAATCGCGCATTGGCGCCCGCCCCGGTGTTCGCCCTCCAGAGCGTGTACTGCTGGAACGACGACCCCGACGAGAGGGCGACGTACCAGTCGCCCGGCTGCCCGTCGCCGTTGCCGTCGGCGGCGAAGTAGGCAACTGCATCCGCGCGGCCGTCGCCGTTGACATCGGCCATGAACCGCTCACTCGACCCGGCTCCGTGGCCGGACACCCAGACCGTCGCGGCCGCGAAGCCCGTGCCGGTCGAGAGCCCCACCCTCCACACGCCCGTGGCGTCGAACGTGACGGCGTCGTCCTTTCCATCGCCGTTCACATCGGCGAGGAACTGGCTCGCACTGGAGGCGCCGTGGCCGGTCGCGGACGTGATCGGCAGCGCAGAGACCTTCGAGTACCAGGTGGCGTACCAGATGCCGACATTCGGCGTAGCGGCCGCGGTCGCGGCAGCGGCGGCCACGCCGGTGGTGGTGGCATCGGTGGCCGCATCGGCGGTGGCATCCGCGGCGACAGCGGGCGACACTGCGCCCGTGGCCACGAGCGCGACCGCGGCGAGCGCCCCGATCAGATTGCGATATCTCATGTGCTCTCCTTTGAGCGTCCGGCATCGGTGCCGGTCCGGTGTTCGGCTGTTATCGACGCCGCCCGTCGACGTCGAGAGTGAGGATCAGGCGGGGGCCGGCCACGCCGGGGAAGGTGCCCGCGAAGTCAGTGAGCGGCCGCGGCGGCGCGTCGGGATCGTGTGCGTCGCGCACCCACAGCACCGGACCCACCCGCTCGACATCCGCGCCCGCGAAGTGTTCGCGGTGCGGCGCGAAGACGAGTTCGACGACCGCGGTCGCCCCGATCCGGGCCGGGAGCGTCACGGTGCGGACCACGTCTTCGACGGCGATCTCGATCATGAACTCCCCGGTCGTCTCCGGCGCGTCGACGACCGTGAACCCGACCGTCGTGTCTGCGGGGTAGCACGTCTCCTGGCGGATGCGCCAGACACCGACGTCCGTGTGCACCACGTGCGTGCCGGGGTACAGGTCGGTGACCACCAGCGCCTCCCCGCGCAGCCGGGCTGCGGTCTCCCGACTCTCCAGCAGCCCGATCGCCCCGCGGATCGTGCAGCACCAGTGCGCATCGGGTTCGACCGCCGCGAGGATCGGATCGCGCGCGGTGGCGATCATGTCGAGCCCGAAGCTGCCGTCGAGGCGCTCGGCGAAGGACAGCCCGTTGTGCGCGATGCGGGCGGCATCCACTCGGTACCGGCCATCGCCGGTCAGCTCGTGGAGGGATCCCGCGACGCCGATCGAGTCGACGATCGCGCACGGCTCCGTCCAGCTGTCGGGGCGGCCGAACCAGTTGAAGGTGGCGTGATTGAGCGTGCGGCCCTCGCGCGCGTATGTCTCGTAGAGCGCGGCCGCGACATCGGCGGCCTGTGCGTCGCCGGTCGCGACCGACCAGTCGGCGAGGTTGCGGGCGGCGGCGAGCACCGCGTGCAATTGGGCCTGGTGCGCGACGACATCCAGCGTGCTCACGGTCTGTGTCAGCTCGACGATGAGATCGGGGAGATCGGAGCGCCCGCTGAGGAGAGCCGCCGGCACGAGCGCGTTCAAGGACAGCAGCACACACCACACGTCGCTCGAGACGGCCCACCCGTCGATCACCTCGGTGGCGGTGCCCGATGGCGCACCGCCGTACGCGGGGACGACGCGCGCCCACGGATAGTCGCGGCGCCGGAGAGCCGGGGCGATGAGCGCGTCGATCACGCGGAACGCGGCCCGCCGGGAGCGTTCGTCGCCGGTGACGTGGAAGAACTGCAGCAGCCCCGCGGCCACCCACCCATGGCAGGCGACCTGCTGCTCATCGCTGATCTCCCCGACCTCGGGGCCGAGATACCCGCGCGGCACGAGCGCGTCGAGCATCGCCTCGTTCAGTTGCGTCGCACGCTCGAGGGTCGGCATTCCGGCCCGCGCGTACCGGGAGAGCGAGAGCAGCAGGCGCCCGGCGAGGTCTCCCGGCCAGTCGCTCTCGAGAGTGCTCCGCATCACGTCGGCCACCTCGTAGTCGTCACGCAGCAGCCTCTGCACCGAGGCGCGGAGCGCGTGATCCTCGTCCAGTGCCGACACGAACGCCGGTGTCCCCGGGCGCACGTCAACCATGAGCGCTCACCTCCGCCGTGGCCATGACCCTGTCGGTGTCGTCTGCGAGATACACGTGCGTACCGGGGCCGACGTCATGCGCCGCGACACCCGGGATCAGCACGCTCGCCTGCCCGTCGACCGGAACCTCGATCTCCACACGCACGCCCGCCCCTTCCCGGTGCCATGCCACCCGGTAGGTGCCGCGCACCGAGTGATAGACCGATGCGGCGCTCGGCACGTCGGCCAGGAAGACGGGAGCGATCACGGCGGATCGCCACGCGATGGAGGTCGGGCTCTGGCGCAGACCCGCGACATCGCTCTGCAGCCAGTGGTCGATCATCCCGAGCATGAAGTGGTTGTTGGAGCCCTCGCCGACGGTGAGCCTCTCGGCCGACCAGGTCTCCGCGAGGGCGGTCACCCCGCGCGCGAGCTGCATGCCGTAGCCCGGAACATCGGTGCGCGAGATCGTGCGATGCACGAGCTCGGCATGACCGCGGCGGTGCAGCAGATCGACGAGCAGCGCGAAGGTGACCTCGCCGACGGTGAACGCGTCGCCGTCGGCCGCGATGCGCTCGAGCAGCGACGCGAAGAAGGCGTCGGATGTCGCGTCGTCACCGCGCTTCTCCGCGATGTCCGTGAGGATCACGAGCTCGGTCTGACCGGCATCGGCGCCGGGAGCCTCGTGCCGCCGGAGCGCGTGGAGCAGGGAACCCGCCAGCGCCCGGAGCTCCGACGCCCACGCCTCCTCGCCCACGATCTCCGCGATCACCTCGGCGGACTCGAGCACGCGCAGGAACCCGTGCGAGGCCACGAGTTCGCGGGGGGCCGAGGCGTCGATGGCGATCCAGTCGCCGAGGCCGAAGTCGATCAGCCCCGCCACCTGACGGCTTGCGAGATAGGCGACGTACGCCTTCATGGCAGCGATGTTGTCTTCGAGCACACGTCGGTCGCCGTACTCCCGGTAGTGCGCGAGCGGGAGGTGCACGATGACGCCACCCCAGTTGACGTCGAACCGGAACGCATCGTCGTCGTCGAGGTAGGCGTGCCCACTGAAGTCGACGAACTCGGGGACCGTGTTCGGAATGGCGCCGGAGGGCAACTGCGCCGTCCTCGCGTGATGCAACATGTCCCGCAGGTGCGCTTCGACGTCGTAGCCGCGCGCGATCGCGTCGAAGCAGAAGTGCAGCTGCTCCAGCCAGCCGAGTTTCTCGCGGTGCGGGCAGTCGGTGAAGACGCTGTGCATGTTCCCCTGCAAGGCGCGGTCGATGACCTCGTGCAGTCGCTGGAGGAACGGATCGCCGCTCGTGAACCCGCCGGCGCGCGTGTTGGCGGCCCGGATGACGTGAGCGGAGACTCCGATCCCCTCGCTGGGTCCTCGGAGCTCGACGTACCGGAAGCCGTGATACCCGAACCGGGGCGACCACGAGCCGGCTGTTCCCGCCGGGATGCGCACGCTGTCGAAGATCGGCGTTCCCGTGCTGTCCTGGTCGACGCCGTCGCCGCTGATCAGCTCGGCGGGGTGCAGCTCCACGACGCGGTCCTCCGCGGCGGGCTGCCACCGGACCTCGGGCACGCCGGCGACATTGACCCCGAAGTCGACGACACGTCCGCGCGAGCCCTCCCAGGCGGCGCTCGCCTCCCGCGTCTCCACCACGGCGAGGGGCGGATGCTCCGGCCACCAGATCTTCGGAGAGGGGGCGCCGGCCGCGACCGCAACCGTGTCGGTGCCGTGCTCCCCCGCTTCGGGGACGCCCGCGTCGTAGTCCTCGCCGCCGTACCAGTGCGCGGCGAGCGTCGCGCCGCGGCCGGTGCGCGTACGCCCCGCCGTGGTCGTTGTGACGCGGGGGCTCCCTCCGAACTGCTCGATTGCGGCGAGCAGTCGCGGCGCCTGATGCTGCGCGGCGAACTTCCGGTAGCGCGCGGGGTCGTCCGAGATCCAGTACGGACCCGATGCCATCTCGATCGTCACCGTGTGCGACCCCGGGGCGAGCAGGCCGAGGTCGTGCGTCGCCGCAGACGCCTCCGTGCGCAGGTCGCTGTAACCGGGGCCGAGCAGGCCGTCGCGCCGCAGACGTCCGTCGACGCGCACCTCGACCACCCCGGCGGCTGCCAGGTGAAGGAGCGTGCGGGTGTCGGAGGCGCGGGACTCGATGTCGAAGGCGAACCACACCGTGCGGTCGTCGCCCTCGGCGCGAGCGCGCGCCACCTCGGGATGGGCGACCCACTGCGCCCCCGTCGATTCGAGATCGGGGGCGGTGGTGAAGCCGCGCGGGGCATCCCACGCGATTCGACCTTCTCGCCGCACTCCCACCCGCCACTGCACGAGTCGGCCTGCCGGTCGGGGCAGCACGATCGACCGCGCATCGGCGCTCAGCACGTGCAGGTGATCGGTGGCCGAGTCGGTGTCGAGGTCGACGACGATGAGGTCGTCGGGCCGCAGCGGCTGGTCGGCGCTCCAGCTCAGACGCACCGACGTCGAGGCGACCCCGAGTGGAGAATCGAGCCCGTTGACGCGCAGGCGGGAAAAGGTGTGTGGCATCAGCTCGTTCTCCGTGAGGACGGTCAGCGCGGGTGACGGGCCAGGCACGGCCCGCCACCCACGGGCTCATTTGTCGGCGAGGTCCTTGGCGAAGGCCGCGTCGAGCCGTTCGGCCGCAGCCTCGGGCGAATCGGAGCCGAGAATGACCGTCTGACTCACCTCATTCAGCTCGAGCTGGGTCGCCGTCCCCGGCCATCCCTGGTCGGGCCAGGTCGCCGTCTTGCCCGACACCACGTACTCCAGCACCGTCGCCTGGTTCGGGCTGTCCGGCGAGAAGGAGTCGTTCGGGAGCGAGGGCGCCCCCTTCGACGCGGTCGCGTAGGCGTTCTGCGCATCCGCCGTTGCGAGGAAGTCGATGAACACCTTCGCGGCATCCTGGTTGTCGGACTTGGCGTTGATGCCGAAGCCCGAGGAGTCGGCGGCGGCCAGGTAGTTGTCACCCGATTCGTCGACCGGGAACGGGGCGATCGAGAAGGTCGTGCCCTCCGGAGCCACGTCTTCCAGCGACGTGGTGTCGGAGAACGCGAACGTGGCGAGCGCCTGACCGGTGGCGACCTGCTCGAACGAGACGTTCCACTCGGTGCCGGTCGGCCCCTCGTTGAAGCAGCCGGCGGCGAGCATCTCCTGCTGCATGGCGAAGGCGTCGACCCATTCCGAGTCGGCGAAGGACTGGTCGCCCGCGATCTGCTCGACGGTGAAGTCGGGGTTCGGGCCGTAGAGCAGCGGTGCCAGCATGGCGTAGCTCGGGATCGAGCTGCCGCCCTTGAGGAACATCGTGTACGCGACCTTGCCGTTATCCTTCGCGGCGGCGCACAGGTCGAGCACCTCGGAGTAGGTCTCGGGAATCTCGAGGCCGAGCTCCTCCATCGTCTGGTCGTTGTACACGGGCCCGAGGCCGAGCGCGCCGATCGGCACCGACAGCAGCTTGTCGTCATTGCTGAAGAGGTTGTTCTGCGTGGGTGACAGCTCGCCCGCCCATTCGGCCCCGCTGAGGTCGACGAGCTGGCTGGCCTCGTCCAGCGGAACCACGCTCACGACGTTGCCGGCGCCGGGGAAGGTGCGGATGACGTCGGCGGCGGTGCCGGCGGCGAGACCCGTGCGGAGGAAGGTGGGATAGTCGCTGCCACCGTCCTGGATCTCGACGGTGATGTCGGGGTGGGCCGCCTCGAACTCTTCGACGACCGCCTCCAGCGGAGCGACGTTGTCGGTGGCGATGGTGAGCGTCTTCTGGTCGCCGGTCGATCCCGTGTTCGTGGGTTCGTCTGACGTCGAGCAGGCGGTGAGGGCCAGGACGGCGACGATGCCGACAGCCGCCGCGGGTGCACTGCGTTGTAACATGCGGGTTTTCCTCTCGGGTGGGGCAGGGGGTGGCTGAGGGTTCAGCCCTTCAGACCGCCGGCGAATCCCTGGATGATGTACTTCTGCAGGAAGAAGTACGCGATCAGGATCGGGGCGGCTGAGATCAGGAGCGCGGCGAAGACCGCCGGCCAGTCGGCGTGATAGGTGCGCACGAATCCGCTGATGCGCACGGGCAGTGTCTCGTTGCCGGTTCCGGAGAGGAACAGCAGCGGGATGAAGAAGCTGTTCCAGATCGAGATCACGTTGAGGATGGCGACGGTGCCGATCGCGGGCCGCAGCAGCGGGACCACGATGTGCCAGAAGGTGCGGATCGGACCGCATCCGTCGAGGGATGCCGCCTCCTCGAAGTCGCGTGGGCTCTCGCGCAGGAACATGGTGATGATGAACACGGCGAACGGGATCGAGCTGCCGGCCCCGGCGAGGATCACCGAGAGCAGGCTGCCGTTGAGACCGAGATCGCGGATGCTCAGGAACAGCGGCAGCACTCCGAGCTGCGCGGGCACGACCAGCCCGACCATGAAGAGGTAGAACATCCCGCGCGACCAGCGCGAACCGAGCCGCGCCAGCGGATAGGCGGCGAGCGAGGCCGCCACGAGCACCAGCACGATGCTGACCACGGCCACGACGGCGCTGTTCATGAGAGCGGCACCCAGGTGGCCGTCCTCCCACGCGCGGCCGAAGTTCTCGACGCTGTACTGGCCCGAGATGACGAACGCGCCGGT
Organism: Microbacterium sp. Cr-K20; assembly: GCF_000708325.1. Lineage (NCBI taxonomy): Bacteria > Bacillati > Actinomycetota > Actinomycetes > Micrococcales > Microbacteriaceae > Microbacterium > Microbacterium sp. Cr-K20. Next base: position 22,458 of record NZ_JARE01000002.1, read on the forward strand.
CGGGTTGTGCGGTGCCTTGAGCGAGAGGTTGACGAGCGCGAAGAGCGGCAGCAGGAAGACGGCCGCGACTGCCCACAGTGCGATCTCGAGCGTGAGGGTGCGCCCCGTGTATCGGTTGATCATCGGTCGACCTGCTTCGAAGTGAGGCGGTATTGGACTGTGGCGAGCACCGCGACGACGATCGCCATCACCGTGGCGAGCGCGGTGGCGTAGGGCACGTCGCCTCCTTGGAATCCGACCTTGTACACGACGGTCGAGATGGTCTCCGTGGCCCGCGCGGGTCCGCCGCCCGTCATCGCGTACACCTGGTCGAACTGGGCGAGGCCGTTGATGAGGGTCAGGAGCAGGTTGATGACGACCGCTCCGTTGATGAGCGGCAGCACGACGGAGAAGAATCGGCGCACGGGGCCCGCACCGTCGATCACGGCGGCCTCGATCACCTCGGAGGGCAGCGCCTTGAGACCTGCGAGATAGATGACCATCGAGAAGCCCGTGAACTGCCACAGGTACGCGACGCAGACGGCGCCGAGCGCGAACTGCGGATCCCCCAGCCAGTTCTGCTGCAGCGAGTCGAGTCCGAGGGCTCCGAGCACGGCGTTGACGCCGCCCGTCGGCGCGAGGAGGTAGCTCCAGATGTATCCGCACACGAGCGGGGTCAGGACCACCGGGGCGAAGAAGATCGTGCGCAGCAGCCCGCCGCTCTTGACGACCGTGTTGAGCGCCAGTGCGAGCAGCAGGCCGAGACCGTTCTGCAGGATCATCGTGACCGCGGCGAACACGAACGTGTTCACCAGGGCCGCTGTCGCGAGCGGGTCCGTGAACACCTCGACGAAGTTGCCGAACCCGATGAGGTCGAAGTCGGCGCTGATCCCGTCCCAGTCCGAGAAGGCGAAGACGGTGCCGCGCGCCGAGGGCACGAGTGTGACGAAGGCGTAGAGGAGGAGTGCCGGAACGATGAACCAGAGCGGAACGTGGGCACCACGCCACCGCCGTCGACGAGCGGGTGCGAAGGCACTCCTCATCGGTGGTGCGGTCTTCTGTTCGGCATTGAACATGCGTGTACTGCTCCCTGATCTCTCGCGTCGTCGCCCAGCGGGGGATATCGACAATCCTGTCCGGCGCTCCGTGCCGCTGCCAGCACGATGCTGTTCATCACTAGCACGATCCTCGCGGGTGTCTTCTCCGATGAGGTCCGCTATGTCAGTGTGGGGTGGTGGTCGTCCGTTACCCCTCCATCCAGCGCTACGAGGTCTTCCGCGCCGGTGCCCTCCCCATCGCCTCGAACGACGTGCCCGCTCTGGGCGGCATCCCCGAGCACACCCACGACTACCTGGAGATCGCGGTGGTGTCCCGGGGAACCGGGGTGCACGTGACACGTGAGGGGCGTCTGCCCATCGCGCGCGGGTCGGTCATCATCATCCGACCCGGCTCCTGGCATGCCTATCGTGACACCGACGAGCTGTGGACCTTCAACCTCTACCTGGCCCCGGAGCTGCTGCTCCGCGAGCTCTCGTGGATCGTGGAGTATCCCGATCTCGCGCGTGCGCTCCTCGGAGGGGAGCCCAATCTCGGTGAGTTCGACGAGGAGTCGTGCGCGCGGGTGCTGAGCTGGCTCGAGCAGATCACGCAGCACTCGCGCACGGTTCACGCGCCGACGCTGATCGGCCTGGCGACCTGCGTGCTCGACTCCTTCAGCACCCTTGCGCTCTCCCCGCAGCCGGCGACGGATAGCACGATCGCGCGCTCGGTCATCACGATGATGAATCTGATGCAGGACGATCTCAGCGCGCGCTGGACGATCGCCGACCTGAGCAGGGTCGCGAACTTCTCGCCTGCCGTGGTGCACCGGGTGTTCAAGACGCATGTCGGCATCTCCCCCATGGCGTGGCTCACCCGCGCACGGGGCGAAGCGGCCGCGACGCAGCTCGCGCTCACCGACAAGAGCGTCTCCGAGGTCGGCCAGGCCGTCGGATGGGACGATGCGAACTATGCGAGCCGGCGCTTCCGCGCGCTCTACGGCCTCACTCCCAGCGAGTACCGGAGCCGCTTTCAGCGCGACGACGCCGCGATCCTCCGCTGAGTCGCCCGCGTCACCCCGCCGGCGCTCACGCCCGCCGGAACCGCGCGGCCAGCGCCGGGTCGACGTCGACATCGCCGAAGGATGCCGTCCACGCCCCGTCCACCGCGATCGATTCGCCGCTGAGGTACGGAGCCTCGTCGGAGAGCAGGAAGGCTGTCACCGCGGCCACTTCTTCGGCGCGGGCGATGCGTCCCATCGGCGGCCCTTCGGCGAGTCCACGCTCCTCGGCAGCGGGGTCGGGGGCTGCGGCGATCTTCTCTTCGAGGTGCGGCGTGCGCACACCGCCGGGAGCCACGGTGTTGGCACGGATACCGAGTCGGCCGTAGCTCACCGCCACGCTGCGGGTCAGCGCGTCGATGCCGCCCTTGGTGAACTCGTAGGCCGCGTGGTCGGGGTGGCTGGCGCGGCCATGGATCGAGCCGACGTTGACGATCGCCCCGGCGAGGCCCTGGTCGATGAAGGCCGACACCGCGGTCGAGCAGCCCCAGATGTAGCCGAAGCCGTTGATGTCGAGGATCTCGCGCACGACGCTCTCATCGAGCTCGTGCAGCGGGGTGTGCTTCGTGATGCCGGCGTTGTTCACCCAACCGGCCAGGGGTGCCCGTGCGAGCGCCGCCTCCGCAGCCCGCTGGTGGACGGCGCGGTCGGAGGCGTCACCGAGAACGACCTCGGCCACGATCCCCTCCTCGAGCGTGCCCGACCCCGGAGACCGCTCCAGCCCCACGACGATCCATCCGTCGGCGGTGAGTCGCTCGGCGATGGCGCGGCCGATGCCCTTTCCACTGCCGGTCACCACGACGCTGCGTGCGGATTCGGTCATGATGTGTCCCTCTCGGCGCTGAAGTGGGTCGGATGCACTTCCCGTTTGCTATAGCAATCACGAGCATAGCCGGGAGGATGGTCGTCAGCGCAAGCGGATCAGCCTCGAACACTGCCGAGGCTTGTCGACGAGGACGAAGACTCCTCAGACGGCGACCGCGCTGATCGACGCATGGGCGCGACGACCGTCCTGCACACGGGTCTCGCTGTCGACGACCGCGAAGCCCGCCCGTTCCAGGTGCGCGGACATCCCGTCGATCGTCACGACTCAATTCCGGGTCAGGATGGAACCGGATGCCGGCGGGAGACGAATAACCAGTGTGAGCAACGACAACGACATCATCCGTGAATCGTTCGACGCCGCGGAGCGATTCTCCGAGATCTTCGAACGACATATCGACGCGGTCTCCGGCTATGTCGCCCGCCGCGTCGGACCGGCGGCGAGAGACGACGTCGTGAGCGAGACCTTCCTGATCGCGTTCCGCAAGCGCGGGCGCTACGACATGTCCAGGCCATCGGCGTTGCCGTGGCTGATGGGCATCGCGACGAACGTCCTCGGCCAGCATCGCCGCGCGCAGGCCCAGCACTGGCGAGCTCTACAGGCGTCCGTCGCCCAGAGCGACCCGATCGCCGCGGACGACCACGATCGATCGACTGCGCAGCTCGATGCGGCCGGGGAGATCGAGCGCCTCTATCCGCGGATCGCAGCCCTCTCCGCCCGCGACCGGGAAGTCCTCTTCCTGCACGCGTGGGGAGACCTCACCTACGAACAGATCGCCGCCGCGCTGCGGATCCCGGTCGGCACGGTGCGATCGAGGCTGAGCCGCATCCGCACCAAACTCGCGGCCCCACCGCCGAAGGCCCCGCATGAGCCCCGGCCCGCGACCGCACACATCCGACTTGCTGAGAAAGAGATCATCCATGGACATCCTTGACACGGTGCGCGAGATGAAGCCCACCTACCCCGCTTCTTCGCAGGCTCCCCGTCGCGCCCTCCACCAGGAGATCGCCCGGTCGCGACGCCGACGCCCCGTCGGACGCATCGTCGCGGTGGCACTGGCAGGCACGGCCGTCGCCGCGGTGGCGGTGACAGCCACCGTCCTCACTCCCCCGGGAGTCGTCGGCCAGCCACAAGCGGCCTCAGCATCGACGTACCTCAACGAGACCGCGGCCTCCATCCGCGCCGCCGTCGCCGCGCCGATGGAAGTGACGATCACGACGCGGCACCTGGGCATGATCGGCGGCCCGAACGAGAAGTTCCTGCCGTTCGGAAACCTCAGGTCGGATGCGACCGCTGCCGTCGTCACCGAGTCGAGCGCGAGCTATCTCAGCGCGACCGACGGCACATATTCGCTCACCGGTCGCACCGACATCCATGCCGCAGAGCTGTTCGGGAACGAGGCAGAGGTCGAGAGGGCGTGGACGGGCTACTACGGCGCGGCGTATCCGATCGGCGCGGCTCCTGCGACGTCGACCGAGGTCGAGCCGGGCGAGGGCGATGCGACGCTTCCCGTCTCCCCCACGGACTTCCCCGCCGACCCGGCGGCATTCCTCGCCGCGTGGGAGCGTGGCATGGAATCGCAGCTCGTCGCTGAGAAGGCTGCCGCGGCGAAGATGCCCCAGGACGGCGATCCTGAGACCAACGGGCTGTACGACAGCATCGAGGAGCGGCTCGCGATACCGGCCGCAGAGCACATGCTGAACATGCTCGGGCATTCGGTGCCCATCCTGACGGCATCCCCCGAGTACCGGGCGACGTTCCTCGAGGCGCTCGCGCTGGCCGACGGGATCACCGTCGAGGACGGCACCACGGCCGACAAGGTGCTCGTCTACGAGACCGACGACGCCCGGTTCCGCCTGACGGTCAACCCCGAGGCGGGCGCCATCGTCGAGATCGAGAAGTTCCTGCTCCGCGTGCTCCCGGAGCCGTGGAGCAACCACACGAAGGACGACCCGCTCGTCGAGGTCGGAACGACACCGTTTTTGCCGGAGGACGTGGCGGACTTCTCCGCATCCTTCACGGCTGCACCCGCGGACTGACGCGTCCGCACCTCGTGCCCTTCTCATCCGCGATGCCGGGTGAGGAGGGCACGTCGCCGTTCACGGCACGGTGGCCCGCGTCTCAGCGCAAGGACGGGTTTACCGGCTCCTCCGCTTCACACGCTCATCTGAGGGCGATCGCGCCCAGCCCGTCGGAGGCGACCGCTCCTGACGACATGCCCGGAACGAGGACGCACGGCTGATAGCTGACGCCCGGCTGCCGGGCTGCGGGGTCGTCCGCCAGCAATGCCTCGGCTGCCACTCGCCCCAGGCTGTTCAGCTGAGGATCCACCGAGGTGAGGAATCGATCGGGGCTCCCGCTGTACTTCGACCAGTTGTCGTAGCCGACCAGTGCGACGTCTTCCGGGACCCGGACCCCGGCCTGTTCGAACGCACGGGTGACGCCCAGAGCGATGTAGTCGTTGCCGCAGAACACGGCGTCGAACTCGCCCCGCCGTTCGAGCAGCTCGAGACCGGCCCGGTAGCCCCACGGAATGGTCCAGTCGCCGAACAGGGGTTCCGACAGCGCGATCTCCACGCCGGCATCAGCGAGCTCGGCACGAAAACCGCTCAGACGATCCTGGACCGCCCGCGAGTACTCCATTGCGGTCACATGCGCGATCCTCGTTCTCCCTTGGCGAAGGAGGTGCGCGGCGGCCAGACGCCCTGCCTGCACATCGTCCGGGAGAAAGCACGTGTCCTCGGGGTTGTCCGAGACTCCGAAGACATGGATCACCGGCGTCTGGAACGACTCCGATATCGAGGGGAACGGAACGTCCGTGCCGTCACCCACCACGATGATCCCGTCGACTCGACGGGCCTGCAGAGTGCGAAGGTTCTCCGGCCGGGCAGCGGCGTTGTCCTCATCGTCGTAGACGAGCACGGCGACGTCGTGCTTGCTGAGTTCGGCGATGATCCCGGTGATGACCGGAGTCGAGAAGTTGCCGGATGCCTTCTGGGCGAGAACACCGACCGTGAAACTGCGCCCGAGCGCGAACGACTGCGCGAGCGCATTGGGCCTGAAGTCCAGTCGTGCCGCGGCCTCATGGATGCGCTGCCGCGTCTCGACGGATACATGTCCACCGCCGTTGAGCACGCGCGAGGCCGTGGGCACAGAAACACCCGACTCTGCCGCGACATCCTTCAAGGTCACCGGCCGCCTCATCGCGCTCCTTCCCGATCCCTCATCCTCTCAGGATCCCACGAGCCGCCGAGCACCGCTCATCTGGTCAGGTCTTCACGGCACCCGCCGACATCCCCGCGACGACATAGCGCTGCAGGAAGCTGAACACCAGGATCAGCGGCAGGACGCCGAGCAGCGCCGCCGGGAACAGCGTCGTCGGCTCCACCGTGTTCGGGTCGATCAGCGCATAGGCGTTCGCCATGATCGTGCGGTTCTGCTCGCCCTGGAGGAACACGAGAGGAACGATGAGGTCGTTCCACACGACCAGGCTGATGAACGTCACCAGCGTCGCGGTGACGGGTGCGAGCAGCGGGAAGATGACGACGAAGAAGATCCGCAGCGGACCCGCACCATCGATCGCCGCGGCCTCCTCCAACTCCGTCGGCACCTGGCGCATGAAGCTGGTGTAGAAGAACACGGCGATCGGAAGGTTCATGGCCGTGTAGACGAGGATCACGCTGAGATGCGTGCCCAGGATGTGCAGATCTCGGACCAACAGATACAGCGGGGCGATGAGCACATAGATCGGGATGGTGGTCCCGATGATGAACACGCGGTAGGTGGTGTTCGTCCAGGAGCGCCCGATCCGGCTCAGCGGGTAGCTGGCCATGGCGCCGAAGGCGACGGTCAGCACACAGGAGCACACCAGGATGATGAGGGTGTTCGCGACGCTCTGCGCGTAGTTGATGCGCTGGAACGCATCCACGACGTTGTCGAGCGTCAGGTGTTCGGGCCACCCGAGCGGATTCGCCGACACGTCCGCGGCCGGTCGGATCGCGGTCAGCACGGCGAACGCGAACGGAGTCACGAGCAGTGCGACGCCGACGATGAGCCCGATGTCGCCGAGCCGACGTTTGCCCGCGTTCCACAGGCGGTGGTCGCGTGACCGAGCCGGGGTGGGGAGTGATGCGGACATGTTTCAGATCCTTTTCTCGCGCATGCGCAGAACAGAGGTGGCGACGCTGCTGAGCACGACGACGATGACGAGGAGGAGGACCGCGATCGTCACTCCATAGGCGAACTCGCCCGCCCCACCGAAGACCTTGCGGTAGACGAGGAGGGTGAGGGTGGTGGTGGACCCTGCCGGGCCGCCGTTGGTCAGCACGAACGGGAACTCGAACACCTTCAGTGAGCCGATGAGGGAGAGCGTGATGTTCACCGTGAGTGAGGGGGCGAGAAGGGGCCATTCGATCGTGCGGAATCGACGGAATCCCGTCGCTCCGTCGAGGTCGGCCGCTTCGAGGACATCCGCGGGTAACGCGAGGTATCCGGCGAGGAAGATCGCCGCGGAGTAGCCGGCGAACATCCAGATGTTGACCAGAGCCACCGCGCCGAGTGCTGTGCTCGTCTCGCCCAGCCAGATGCGGGTAAGGGAGTCCAGCCCGAGGGCGCGGAGCACCTCGTTGATCGTTCCATCCGGTGCGTAGAGATACGAGAAGATGAACGATGCCATCACCGGGGCGACGAGCGTCGGCATGAGGATGAGGACGCTGACCGGTTTGCGGATCCGCGGCCGGTTGTAGAGCGCTCTGGCCAGGAGCAAACCGAAGAGGTTCTGCAGGACGACGACGATGACGGCGTAGAGCACGGTCGTGCCGACGGCTCGGATGACCTCCCCGTCGGTGAACAGTCTCGAGTACTGCTCGAGACCGACGAAGTTTGCCCGAGGACCCCCGCTGCTGTCCGTGAAGCTGAGCCAGAGGCCGTTGACCAGCGGGTAGAGGATGAGGAGCCCGTAGACGACGAGCGCGGGAAGGAGGAACCCGAGTGCGACGAGGGGACGTTTGGAGATCATGACAATCCTTCAGCGAGAGCGGTGCGGCCGCCGGAGAGGGCGACCGCACCAGGAACGGGACTAATCCGCCTTCTTCGCGATCCCGTCCATCTCGTCGAGGAACTCGTCGACCGTGATCTCGTCGAGGAACAGCGCCTGCAGACGAGAGCCCATCTGCGTCTGCACGTCACCCGCCATCCAGGTGTTCGTCTGCATGAAGCGGTAGTTCCCTGCCTCGTAGGACGCGAGGAACTCGCCCGTCGCGTCGTTCTTCGGGCTGGTGCCCGATTCGAACGGAGAGATCGCGTTCTCCGCCCCGAGGAACAGATCGAGGTTCTCGGGCTGGGCCCAGAAGTCCACGTACTTCTGAGCGGCGTCCTTCACCGGGGACGCCTCGTTGACACCCCACATCGTGCCGACGAACAGCAGCTCGTTCGGGTCGACCCCCGGCTCCCCACCCGGCCACGCCGTGAACTGACTCGTGATTCCGGCTTCGGCGACACCGCCGAGGTTCCACGCGCCCTGGAGCCAGAAGCCCGTGTCGCCCGCCGTGAAGTCGTCTGCGCCCTGCGACCATTCGTCTTCGCCGAGCTCGGTCTTCCAGTCGATGAGGCCCTGTTCCTGCAGCTCGAGCAGCTGCTCGACCGCCGGCTTCCACTCCGAGAAGCTCGCATCACCCTGGGAGAACTCTTCGTCCCAGCCCTTGTCGACGGTCGTGGCCGCAGCGTTCAGCAGCGCCATCGCGCCCGTCCACCCGGCCTTGTCGGGAAGAGTGATGGGGTCGTGACCGGCGGACTTCAACTTGGCGAGCGCGTCGAGGAAACCGTCCCAGTCCTTCGGCACCTCGTTCACGCCGACCTCGCTGAGCAGTTCCATGTTCGAATACAGGCCGACGCCGATGGCCTCCATGGGCATGGCGAGCACGGCGCCGTCATAGGTCGCGAAGCTCTCGACCTCGGGAGTGATGTCCTCGGCCCACGGCGCAGAGGACAGGTCCGCGAGGTACCCCGACTTCCCCCATGTCGCGAGAAGGTTGCTGTCCAGCATGATCACGTCAGCGGCAGTACCGGCGAGCAGCTCAGGCTGCACACGCTGCGAATAGGCCTCGTTCGCGGGGATCGCCTCGAACTCGAGTTTGATGTCGGGGTTCGCCTTCTCGAAAGCCGCATTGATCTCGGCGACGTTCGCCGGCTCACCTTCGCCGCCCTTCCAGCCGTACACCGTGAGAACGGTACGACCGTCCTCGGTCGTCGTCGACGGATCGCCGGATGAACAACCGCCCAAAACCAGGACCGTCACGACGGCGGTGAAGGCACTGGCGGAGCGGATCATCCACTGCTGCGACTTCTTCATTGAAGGATCTCCTTATCGGGAAGCGAGGACGTCGTCGAGGTTTCTCTCATGACCGAACCGATATTTAGGTAACCGGTTGCCTAACGCTGTTGGCGAGCGTAAATTGATGCGCGTCGCCTTGTCAAGTGCTCGCATCTGTGGGCGATACGACCCCGATCACGCCCTGGACGAAGAGAGCAGATGCCCATCGCCACGCATCCCACTCCGGCACCTTCCGCCGCGAGTTCCACCCACCCTTCCCGCCTCGATTGGTTCCGTTCCGCCTCGTTCGGACTGTTCATCCACTTCGATCAGGCGAGCCAGCTCGGAGTCGATCTGTCCTGGCCGATGGTCGGACTCACCAGCGACGACGGCACGGGAGTGCACGCACGACAAGCCGTGGACTACTTCCGGGATGCCGACGAGTTCGACCCTCGAGAGTGGGATCCTCGCGCGATCGCAGATGCGGCGAGGGAGGCCGGGATGCAGTACGCCGTCTTCACGACGAAGCATCACTCGGGCTGGGCGTCCTGGCCGAGCGAGGCGACGCCGCTGAACATCTCCACGTCTCCCTACGGGGCTAGCGGTGGCGACCTCGTCCGCGACTACGTGGACGCTTTCCGAGAGGCCGGACTCCGCATCGGCTTCTATTACTCCGTCTCCGACTGGTCGGATCCCGACTATCCGGCATGGCGCACCGAGTTCGCACCGTATGCGTTCGAGGAGTACCCGCGCGCGACGCCCGCCCAGTGGGCCAGGTTCCGCGAAGGGATGAAGGCGGAACTCACCGAGCTGCTCACGAACTACGGGCGGATCGATCTGCTGTGGTTCGACGGCGGGTGGGAGCGCACGGAGGAGGAATGGGACAGCGCGGAGCTGGAGAGGCACATCCGGTCCCATCAGCCGGACATCGTCCTCAACGACCGCCTCCCCGGCATCGGCGACTACGTGACGCCGGAGCAGTCGATCCCTGCAGAGCCTCTCAGCGACGCCTGGGAAGCGTGCATCACCATGAACGACACGTGGGGATGGGATCCGAGCGACCACGACTACAAGACCACCGCACACCTGATCCGGACGCTCGTCGACTGTGTCGCGAACGGCGGCTCGCTCCTGCTGAACGTGGGGCCGAGCAGCACCGGTGCCCTGCCGCCCGAAGAGGAGAGGTCGCTCCACGAGATCGCCGGTTGGATGCGCACCCATCGCGAGAGCGTGATCGGCGCTCGACCAGGGCTGGAACCGTGGCAGTTCTACGGTCCGACGACGATGAATGCGGACGACCTGTACCTGCACCTCGTCGCCTGGCCGGACGAGACCGCCACCGTGCGCGGCATTCGGCCTCAGGCAGTGCTCGGCGTGGAGCTCTTGACCACCGGGGAAGACCTCCACTTCCAAGCCGTCGTCGATCCCGCGCACGCCCGCGACGACGACCCTTTGGGCAACCTGGTCATCTCGATCCCGCGGGCTCGACCGGCGGGCCCTCTCCCGGTGATCCGCATCCGCTTCCGCGCAGGCATAGTGCGGGCGGAAGAGACGACCGCGGGGGCTGCCACGTAGCCCTCACGGAATGATGGCGGCGGTCCGGATCAGGTGGATCCCCGCGGCTTCGCCCGACTCGTGCCGCCAATCCCCCTCCCGGTCGACGAAGCTGCGAAGCTGGATGCCGTCATCATCCCCCACCCCCGTCGCCGTCATGCTCCTTCCAGAGTGGGAACCGCAGAGGCGTCGAAGCAGGAGCCGTCCCGTGAGCGTCGCGTCCCCCCTTCCCCTCATCCGCCGTCCGCTCGCCGAGGGCTGGCGCGTCCGCCCGAACGGCGGCCCCGCACAGGTGGCCGATGCCTGGATCCCCGCCGTCGTCCCCGGTGTGGTGCATCTCGACCTGCTGCGGGCGGGCCTCATCCCCGACCCGTACCTCGACGACAATGAATCCGCCCTCGCGTGGATCGGTCTCGTGGACTGGACCTACGAGGGCAGCTTCGCGCTCGAGTCGGAGGAGCAGGCGGCCGATCGTCACGAGCTCGTGTTCGACGGGCTCGACACCGTGGCGACCGTCACCGTGAACGGGCGGGTGATCGCCGAGGTCGCCAACCAGCATCGCTCCTATCGACTGGACGTGACCGACCTGCTCACCACCGGCGACAACACGGTCACCGTCGCCTTCCGCAGCCCGGTCCGGTACGCCGACGCGCAGAGCGTGGCGCTGGGTGCGCGCCCACGCCCCTACCCCTCGCCGTTCAACGCCCTGCGCAAGTCGGCGTGCAGCTTCGGGTGGGACTGGGGCATCGCCACCTACTCGAGCGGCATCTGGCGCGAGGTGCGTCTGGAGTCCTGGTCGGACGCCCGGCTGAGCGACGTCCGCGTCCATGCGACACCGGACGGCACGGAGGGCACGGTGCGCGTCGCCGTCGAGGTCGAGCGCGCCTCGGCACTCCCGCTCGACCTGAGGGTCGAGGTCGCCGGGACCGTGCAGACGGTTCCGATCGCCGCCTCGGAGACGTCGGCGGAGATCGAGGTCCGGGTGAGCGACGTCGAACGGTGGTGGCCCGCCGGCCATGGCGCCCAGCCGCTATACGACGTCGAGATCGCCCTCCTGGACGACGGCACGGCGCTGGACTCCGCGACCAGACACGTCGGGTTCCGCGACTTGCGCTGGGACACCACCGCGGATGCATCCGGCACACCGTTCACCCTGTTCGTGAACGACCGCCCGATCTACGTGAAGGGCGTGAACTGGATTCCCGACGACGCATTCCCGAGCAGAGTCGACCGGGATCGGTACCGCACCCGACTCGAGCAGGCGAAGGCAGCGAACCTCAACCTGATCCGCGTCTGGGGCGGCGGGATCTATGAGTCGGACGACTTCTACGACCTCGCCGACGAACTCGGCCTGCTGGTCTGGCAGGACTTCCTGTTCGCGTGCGCCGCGTACGCGGAGGAGGATCCCCTGCGGGCGGAGATCGAGGCGGAAGCACGGGAGAACGTCGCACGCCTCGCCCACCGCGCCTCACTCGCTCTGCTCACGGGCAACAACGAGAACACCTGGGGATACGAGGACTGGGGCTGGAAGACGCTGCTCGACGGCAAGACCTGGGGCGCCCACTACTACTACGAGCTGTTCCCGGCGATCATCGACGAGCTCGCGCCGCACGTTCCCTACGCACCCGGAAGCCCCTTCAGCCCGGGCGCGGGGTGGGACGGGCGTCAGCAGACCGGCCCGCATCCGAACGACGAGGCGCACGGCACCATGCACCTGTGGGAGCAGTGGAACCGCCGCGACTGGCCGACGTACCGTGACCATCACCCCCGGTTCGTCGCCGAGTTCGGGTGGCAGGGGCCGCCCACGTGGTCGACGCTGACGCGGTCCATCTCCGACGATCCGATCACGCCCGACTCCCCCGGCATGATCGTGCATCAGAAGGCGGCGGACGGGAATGCGAAGCTCGGGTCCGGGCTGGTCGCGCACTATCCGATCCCCGACGACATCGAGACCTGGCACTGGGCCATGCAGCTCAATCAGGCGAATGCGGTGGGTTTCGCGCTCGACTGGTTCCGCTCACTGGCCCCGCACAACGCCGGCGCGATCGTGTGGCAGCTGAACGACTGCTGGCCGGTGACGTCGTGGGCGGCGATCGACGGCGATGGCCGCGAGAAGCCGCTGCTGTTCGCCATCGAGAACGCCTTCGAACCCCGCGTGGTGACGGTGCAACCCGCGGGCGACGGCCTCGAAGCCGTGCTGCACAACGACACCGATGACACCTGGTCGGACAGCCTCTCGCTGCGACGGATCGACTTCGACGGCACGGTGCATGCCTCGGTCGAGGTGGCGGTGTCGATCGCTCCGCAGGAGTCGACGCGCGTTGCGATTCCGGATGCCGTCGCCGCGCCCGGTGACGCTTCCGCCGAGCTGATCGTCGCCGATGTGTCCGGAGCGCGCGGGCTCTGGTGGTTCGCCGA
>NZ_JARE01000003.1:0-1936 GCF_000708325.1 Microbacterium sp. Cr-K20
GCCGCCACCCGGGGTCGGGGCCGTGCCCGTGGTGTCGGTGCCCGCACCCGACGCGGCATCCGATCTGCCCGCCGTGCCCCCGAGCGACGTCGCCGACGAGACACCGGATGCCGATGCCGAAGCCGACGCCGAAGCCGACGCCGAAGCCGCGGCAGATGTGGCCGACGCCGACATGATCGAGTCGACGCTAGTGCCGGGGGAGGCGACCTTCGCTCCGCCGGTCGACGAGTTCGACCACCTGTGGGGCGCGACCGTGCACACCCCGATCGAGGCCGCCGCGGTCCGCCCGAGCGAGGAGCCGGAGACGCCCGCCGTCGACGCCGGTGCCGCGACCGGCGATCACGACGGTGCGACGATCTCCGCCGAAGAGCTCCGCAGTCTGCGACAGAGCGCGCCCGCGGCACCCGAGGCTCCCACCGAGGTCATCCCGGTGACCGCTGCGGCCCCGGCGTCCTCGGGGCGCATCCGGGTGTCGTCGGGGCAGGTGGTGACCCTCGACCGGACGGTCATCATCGGACGCCGACCGCGCTCCACCCGCGCGAGCGGGGCGAACCTGCCGCATCTGATCGCGGTGGACAGCCCGCAGCAGGACATCTCGCGCAGCCACCTCGAGATCCGGCCGGAGGGCGACACGGTCGTGGTCATCGACCTGCACACCACGAACGGCTCGACGCTGCTGCGTCCCGGCGCCGACCCCATGCGACTGCACCCCGGTGAGCAGACTCTCGTCCTGTCCGGAGATGTGGTGGACCTCGGCGACGGGGTGACCGTCGCGTTCGAGGACCTGCCGTGAACCGACGCCCCTCGCCGCCGCCCTCGCTGCCCGGCTTCACCTATGTGGAGCCGCTGGGCACGGGGGGCTTCGCCGACGTGTTCCTGTACGAGCAGGAGATGCCGCGGCGTCGCGTCGCGGTGAAGGTGCTGCTCGCCGACCGCATCTCCAGCGGTGCGGCGCAGGAGTTCGCCGACGAGGCGAACGTCATGGCGATGCTGTCGACGCATCCGGCGATCGTCACGATCTACCAGGCGGGCGTCGCCGGCGACGGTCGTCCGTACCTGGTGATGGAGTACTGCCCGCGGCCGAACCTCCAGATCCGCTCCCGCAAGGAGCCGTTCTCGGTGGCCGAGGCGCTGCGCGTCGGCATCCAGGTGGCCGGAGCAGTGGAGACCGCCCACCGTGCCGGGGTGCTGCACCGCGACATCAAGCCGGCGAACATCCTCGTCACCGAGTACAACCGTCCGGCGCTGACCGACTTCGGGATCGCGTCGACGACCGGTGCTACGGGCGAGTCCTCCGGGATGTCGATCCCGTGGTCGCCGCCGGAGTCGTTCGCCGAGCCGCCGCAGAGCGGTCCTCGCACCGACGTCTGGGCGCTCGGTGCCACGCTGTACACGCTGCTGGCCGGACGCTCGCCGTTCGAGCGGCCGGGCGAGCGCAACTCCAGCGCCGACCTGATCGAGCGCATCGAACGCGCCGCCCTGCCGAATCTGGCCCGCCCCGATTCGCCCGACAGCCTGCAGCGCCTCCTCGACCGCGCGATGGCGAAGAACCCCGACGACCGCTTCCCGAGCGCCGTCGCCTTCGCCCGCGCGCTGCAGAAGGTGCAGATCGAGCTCTCGCACTCGGTGACGCCGATCGACATCGTCGACGATCACCCGCCGGCGGAGGACCTGGAGGACGACGGCGACGGCCTCACCCGCGTGCGGGAGATCGTCAGCATCGACCCGGGGATGCAGAGCGCGACCCGGCCGTCGGCGATGACGCAGCCGAAGGGGCCGTCGGTCGTGGTGCCCGACGCTCCGCGCTTCGAGATGCCGCCGCGTCCCGAACCGGCCGTCGAGCAGACGCAGCGTCGCCGGGATGTGGAGGCGTCCGTCCCGGGCGCGACTCCGTCTCCCGCCGCCCCGGTGGTGCCCGATCGCGATGACCGCACCA
>NZ_JARE01000004.1:0-205606 GCF_000708325.1 Microbacterium sp. Cr-K20
GTGCAGGGCGCGGTCGCGCTTGCGGTGGGTTCTCCTGCGACTCGCGCGATGGCCGCGGTCCGCGCGCGCCGGGCGCCGTCCGGCGGAGGCACCTGGTCCGATGCGTCGACGGACTACACGCTCGAGCCGAACCCGTTCGACGACTCCCTCCGGCGCTGAATCGGCGGTCTCAGCGCCCGAGGAGGGCGACGATCTGACGGTCGATGTCGTCGACGAGCTCGTCGACGGTCAGGCCGACGTTCGTGCTCGCCGTCAGGGTGAGGAACATGATGGCGGACACGATACGGGCGAGGGCGGCGGCACGTTCCTCGCTCGTCTTCGGGTCGCGGCGGAGGATCGACGCCACGGCGTCCTCGGTCTCGCCCACGATGCGGAGCGCTTCGGCATGGTGCCCGTCAGAGGGTTCGGCGAACACCATCTCGCGCAGGTAGGTGCGTCCGTTCTCGACCTGAACGCGGTTGCACTCGACGATCGGTCGCAACAGTGCGAAGATCGCCGCGCGCGCATCGGGAGTCGCTTCGGCCGCAGCGATGCCCTTCTCGAGGGCGACGGCATAGTGCGCGTTCTGCACGAGCAGCAGCAGCTCGCCCTTGGTCTTCGCGTAGAGGAACAGGGTGCCGGTGCCGACATCGGCCCGCTCGGCGATCTGCTGGGTCGTGACATCGTCGATGCCGTGCTCGGCGAAGAGCTCCGCCGCCGCGGCCGTGATCCGTTCGAGTTTCTGCTGCTTGTTGCGCTCGCGACGACCGAGGGCGTTCGAAGCGGACGTCGACATGCTTTTCCTCCGGGAATAGAAACTGATTACGCTCAGTTATGACGAGAGTCGCTTATGCGCACGCTCAACTATCACTCATCATCGCAAAGAAGAGAGCAGTCCATGCCTTCACTCCACGGAGCCGTCGTCCTCGTCACCGGAGCGAACGGAGGCATTGGCACGCAGTTCGTCCACCAGGCGCTCGCGCGCGGAGCCGCCAAGGTCTACGCCAGCGCCCGCACCCCGCGCACCTGGGACGACGAGCGCGTCGTCCCTCTCGCCCTCGATGTGACGGATGCCGCGTCGATCCGTGCCGCCGTCGACGCGGCGCCCGACGTGACGGTGCTGATCAACAACGCGGGCGCCTCGGTGCCGACCGCGGGAATCCTCACCCACTCCGACGAGGACATCCGTCGGAACGTGGAAACGAACTTCCTCGGGCCGCTCTTCCTCGCGCGCGCCTACGCACCGCTTCTCGCCGGGCGCCCCGGGGCCGCGATCATCGACATCCACTCCGCCCTCGCCTGGTACGCCGTCGGCGGGATCTACAGCGCGACCAAGGCGGCGCTGTGGTCGGCGACGAACTCGCTCCGCCTCGAGCTCGCTCCGGCGGGGGTGCACGTCGTGGGGGTGCACGTCGGCTACGTCGACACCGCAATGGCCGAGCACGTCACCGACCCCAAGACCGATCCGGCCGACCTCGTCCGGGCCGTGCTGGACGCGACCGAACGCGACGAGTATGAGGTGCTCGCGGATGAGATCTCGGTGCAGGTCAAGGCCGGGCTGAGCGCTCCGCTCGAAGCGGTCTACCCGCAGCTGCGGGCGAGCGCCTGAGGAGCCGTCATGCGTGCATTCGTCGTCGACAAGTACAAGCAGCCGCTCGAGGAGCGGGAGGTCGCCGAACCCGAAGTCGGTGACCGAGACGTCCTCGTGCGGGTGGAGGCCGCGGGGCTCAACCAGCTGGACGAGAAGATCCGCCAGGGGGAGTTCGCGCAGATCCTGCCCTATGACCTGCCCCTGGTCCTCGGCAACGACGTGGCGGGGACGGTAATCCGCGTGGGCCGGCTCGTCGACGGAATCCGGCCCGGCGACCGCGTGTACGCCCGTCCCGACGCCGCCCGCATCGGGACGTTCGCCGAGCGGATTGCCGTCTCCGAGAAAGATCTCGCCCCCGTGCCCGCCGGTCTCTCGATGGCCGAGGCCGGGTCGCTCCCGCTCGTCGCCCTCACGGCCTGGCAGGCCCTGGTCGAGCGCGGCGGGGTCACGGCGGGGCAGAAGGTGCTCATCCACGCCGGCGCCGGTGGGGTCGGATCCATCGCGATCCAGCTCGCCGCGCACCTCGGAGCCACGGTCGCCACGACGGCCAGTGCGGCGAACGCGGACTTCGTCCGTGAGCTCGGTGCCGACGTCGTGATCGACTACCGTCGGCAGGGCTTCGCCGAGGAGCTGTCGGGCTACGACTTCGTGCTGGACAGCCTCGGCGGCGAGAACCTCGAGAAGTCGCTGCGGGTGCTGAAGCCGGGTGGGTTGGTCGTCGGGATATCGGGACCGCCCGACCCCGCGTTCGCCCGTGCCCAGGGGTTGAACCTCGTCGTGCGGCTGGCCGTCGCGGCGCTCAGCCGCAAGGTTCGGCGGCAGGCGAAGAAGCTCGGCGTGCGGTACGAGTTCCTCTTCATGCATGCGGACGGCGACCAGCTGCGCGAGATCACGGCGCTCGTCGACAGCGGCGCGATCCGCCCCGTCGTCGCGAAGACGTACCCGTTCGACCGTCTGCCCGAGGCCCTCGCCGACCTCGTCGCCGGGGTGAGCCGGGGCAAGGTCGTGGTCACGAACGACTGAACCCTCGGAGTCGGCAGCCGAAACCCAGACGCACCGTGCTGCCGCCGGCGCGTCGCGGGTGGACACGCCGACGGTGCGCCGCTGCGTCTGGGTTTTCGCATCCAGGCGGCGGCGCACCGTCGGGCCGGGTCAGTTGCTGCGGCGGATGGCGCGCACCCCGACGATCAGTCCGACCACCGCGACCGCGAGTGCGGACACCCAGCCCCACAGCACGGTCATGTCGCCGAGGTCTCCGGCGAACAGCGCCCGCTCGGCCTGCACGACCCAGTTCACCGGGTTGACCGATGCGACGGCCCGCATCCACTCCGGAGCATCGTCGAGCGGCAGCAGCATCCCCGACAGGATCAGCAGCGGGAAGATCAGCGACTGCTGCACTCCCCAGAACAGCCACTCCCGGTCCTTCGTCGCCAGTGCCAGCGAATACGACAGCGAGCCGAGTCCCACACCGAACACGGCCAACAGCGCCAGCCCGATGAGCAGCCCGGGGATGTCGGCCGCGAAGCCGAACGGCCAGGCGATCAGTACGATCACGAGCGCCTGCACCACGATCGGCGCGATCTCCTTGAGCGCTCGCCCGACCAGCAGCGAGGAGCGGGCGAGCGGGGCGACCAGGGTGCGCTCGTGCGAGCCGGTCATCATCTCGTACTGCAGGTTCGAACCGGTGGCACCGGTGCCGAACAGCACGATCATCACGAGCACGCCCGGCACGAACCAGGCCAGGGTCTCGCCGGCCGGCTGCCCCGAGTCGCCGATCAGCAGCGGAGCGAACAGACCGAGGAAGACGAGCGGCTGCAGCAGGCTGAAGATCAAGGTGAACGGATCGCGGACCACGGGCTTGAGCTCGCGCGTCAGCACGTTGCGGGTGTCGCGCGCGAGGTTCGGGCGCACGAGCGTGTCGGTGGCGGTCATGAGAGGACTCCTGTCGTGCTGTTCGCAGCGGTCGTGCTGTTCGCGGAGGTCGTGCTGGTGTCGGCGGAATCGGATGCTTCGCCCGCGGCATCCGTTCCTTCGCCGGCGTCACGCAGTGTGCGGCCGGTGAGGGCGAGGAACACGTCGTCGAGCGTGGGCGGGACGCCGGTCGCGCGGCGGACGAGGATGCCGGCGGCGTCGAGCTCGCGCACGATCACCGGCAGCAGTCGGTCGCCGTCCTGCACCGCGAGCGAGATGGACTCGCCCTCGACCGTGACCTCGGCGCTGCTGAGGCGGGCGACCACGGCGCGGGCGCTCGCCGCTTCGGCAGCATCCGCGAACCCGAAGGTGAGCACGTCGCCGGCCAGCGTCGCCTTGAGGGAGGCGGCGTCGTCGTCGGCGATGATGCGCCCCTTATCCATGACCATCACGCGCTCGGCGTAGCGGTCGGCCTCTTCCAGGTAGTGCGTGGTGAGGAAGACCGTGGTGCCGTGCTGCGTGCGCAGGTCGAGGATGTGCTCCCACAGGTTCGCCCGGCTCTGCGGGTCGAGTCCGGTGGAAGGCTCGTCGAGGAAGATCAGCGGCGGCGCATGCATGAGCCCGAGCGCGATGTCGAGTCGGCGCTTCTGCCCGCCGCTGAGCTGCTGCACGGTCCGCGTCGCGAAGGAGGTGAGGTCGAGCGACTCGATCAGCTCGTCGGCCCGCTTCGCGCTGTCCCTCCGCGTCATCCCGTAGAAGGCGCCCTGGCTCAGCAGTTCGTCGCGCACCCGCTGCGAGAAGCTTCCGCTGGTGAGCTGGCCGACGTAGCCGATGCGGGCGCGCACCCCGGCGGCATCCGTGCGGATGTCGTGGCCGACGACGCGTGCGCTCCCCGAGGTGGGCGGGATGAGGGTGGTCAGCATCCGCAGGGTGGTCGACTTGCCGGCGCCGTTCGGGCCGAGGAAGGCGACGAGCTCGCCGCGCACGGCGGTGAAGGAGACGTCGGTCACGGCATGCACCGGCGTCTTCTTGACGGTGAAGACCTTGGTCAGGCCTTCGGTCTCGATGAGGGATTCGTTCATGGGGAGAGCGTAGAAACCCATGCGGACAGATCCTGTCCGCATCATCTGGCAATCTGAGACGCATGACCGACACCACCTCGCGTGCATTGGCTCTGCTCAACCTGCTGCAGACGCACCGGCACTGGCCGGGGACCGAGCTCGCCACCCGGCTGGGCGTGACCGAGCGCACCGTGCGCCGCGACGTCGACCGTCTGCGCGAGCTCGGGTACCGCGTGGAATCGACGCCGGGCATCGCCGGAGGCTACCGACTCGAGGCCGGGAGCGCGGTGCCGCCGCTGCTGCTCAACGACGACGAAGCCGTCACGATGGCCATCGGGCTACGGGTCGCCGCCACCCAGCAGCTCGTCGGTGGACCCGAGGTCACGCTCACCGCCCTGGCCAAGCTCGAGCAGGTGCTGCCGTCGGCGCTGCGCCAGCGGGTCAACGCGCTCGCCGCATCGGTGCAGGCACCGCGCATCGGAGACGGTCCGGTCGTCTCGCCCGAGGTGCTGGGGGAGATAGCACTCGCCACCCGCGACACCGAGCGGCTGCGGCTGCGGTACGTGGATGGCGAAGGGCGCGAGAGCGTGCGCCGGGTCGAGCCGCACGCCCTGGCGCCGGCCGGTCGCAAGTGGTTCCTGCTCTGTTGGGACCTCGACCGCGAGGACTGGCGCACGTTCCGCGTCGACCGCATCGCTGCCGTCGAGCACACCCGCGTGCTGTTCGCCCGCCGTGACATCACCGAGGAGGAGATCGAGGAGCGCGTGCTGATCGCCTCGTCGTGGTCGCCGCAGAAGGTCGAGGCAGCCGCGGTGATGGAGCTGCCGCTCGCCGAGATGCAGGAGCGCTTCGGTCCCTGGTCGCAGGGAGCGACGGCGGTGGGCGACGACCGCACGCGGTGGCCGTTCGGAGGCTCGGACTGGCGCGAGGCGATGTATGCACTGCTGTGGATCCCCGAGGGTGTCGAGTACGCGGTGGCGCTCGCCGAACCGCACCGGAGCGAGCTGCGCGAGGCTGTCGCCCGGCTGCTGCGCGCCCTCGACGCCCCGGAGCCGGATGACGCCGAGTGACCGGCATCCGTCATCCTCAGACTCATAGGGTTATCCCAGGCAACGGTCCTGGCGGGTCAGATCACGGCCGGGTAACGTCATTCCCATCGCGGCGATCCGGGCGGTCCCGGGCCTCAGCTCATATCTGACGGCGTTGCGGGTTCGACTCCCGCCGTCGCGTCCAAATCAAGTCAGTCAGAGCCGCCAGCCGGAACCGTCAGCGGTTCCGTCGCTTCGAACGGATCGTGAGCGCCTGAGACAGCACCACGCAGGCCATTGCGACGACGGTGAACCACAGGGTCGGGCTCAGCACCTCGGTGAGGATCAGCACCGCGCAGGTCAGCCCGAAGAGGGCGCCGAAGGCGAGCAGCCCCCAGTGGATGCCGGTGCTGGTGCCGTTGCCTCGCATCCTTCCAGCCTGTCAGTCGGGTGCGTCGATGTCGACCGGGGATCCGTCCTCGTGGCGAGCGGACGACACGCCGAGCGGCCTGTTGCATATCGGTGGAGAACGGTTCTCCGGGCGAGGTCATGCTTAGCATCGGAGGATGCGAACGCGACGAACTGTGCAGGTCTACGTCGATGGTTTCGCGCTCTACAAGGGGCTGCTTCAGCGCAGGTTCCCCGAGCACAAGTGGCTGGATCTGAATTCCCTTTCCCAGAGGCTCTTCCCACATCGAGAGGTGGTCGGCGTCAAGTTCTTCACGGCGCAGCTCAAGCCGCAAACGAACGATCCAGGCGTCGGACAGCGCCAGCAGGTGTATTGGCGAGCCCTGCGCACGGTAGGTGTCGACATCATCGAGGGAACGTTCCGGTTCAACCGCCAGTACCTGCCGAAGTCGCCCGAGGAGCTGGACGCGTCGAGGAAGGTGGTCACGGTGAAGGTGAAGCGCCCAGAAGAGAAGGGCAGCGACGTCGCGCTCGCCTCGCATCTGATCATTGATGCGTTCGAGATGGTCGCCGACTCATACGCCGTGATCACGAATGACTCTGACCTGGTGGCTCCCGTTCGTATGCTCAGCGAACGAGGGCACGCATTAGCACTCGTGTCTGTAGCGAGCGGAATGTACAACAAAGCGTTCGACTGCGTGGGTCTTGAGACCGTGCGCCAGATTCGGCGGGGAACGTTGTCTGCGTCACAGTTCCCGACCGAACTCATCGGTGTTGACGGGAAGACCATTCGGAAGCCATCGACCTGGCCCTAAAAAAGCAGGCCCTCCGATCTCTCGGAGGGCCGCGCCCGGTAGTCGAAACATCCGGGTGGTTATGAGTCAAGGATACCTCAGCAGCGGCGTAACTGCTCAGGTTTGTCCGCATCGCAGGGAACGCTGGTCTCGTCAGTGTGCACCTGCCCCCTCTACAACCCCAACTGATCCAGCCGTTCCTCGAAGCGCACCTGCACATCTTCGGGCTCGTCGCCCTCGGCATCGGCCCAGATCGCATCCAACTCCTTCTGCACCGAGTCGGGGAGCGCGGAGAACTTCTCGTCCCAGGCGGCGACGGGGGTCCAGTAACCGACGACCTTGAAGCGGGTCGCGGGCAGGCCGAGCTCCTTGCGCAGGTACTTGCGCACGTCGCGCAGCGCCACGGTCTCGCCGGCCACCCACACGTACCCCTCGTCGAGGGGGAGCCGGTCGTCGACGATGCCGCGCACGAGCGGGCCGAGCGCGCTGGGGCCGTGGCCGTTGCCGCCGACCACCCAGGTGACCTCGACGTCGGGGCCGACCTCGAGCGGCACACGGTCCGCCTCGCTCGGCACCTCGAGCACGACCCGGGTGCGCACGCCCGACGGCACCTCGGCGATGATGCGCGCCACGGCGGGAAGCCCGGTGAGGTCGGCGACGAGCACCTGCCATGTGATGTCTTCCGGCGGTGAGTACAGGCCGGTCGGGGAGTTCAGGCCGAGCACGTGCCCCGGTTCCGCGCGCGCCGCCCACGGCCCCGCGACGCCCGCCTCATGGATCACGAAGTCGATGTCGAGTTCGCCGGCATCCGGACGCACACCGCTGATCGTGTACGTGCGCATCGGGGCTTCCGGCGCGCCCTCTGGCGTCTCCCACCAGTCGCCCGCGGGCACGGGAAGCGAGACATCCTTCGGGTCCTCGCCGTGCGGGAAGAACACCCGCACGTACTCGTCGCCGATGCCGGTGCTGAGGAAGTCGGTGATGCCGTCGCCGCCGAGCGTGACCCGGACCAGGGTCGGAGTGAGGGTGGTGGTGCTGATGACGATGCCGCGGTGGATGCTCACGGAGTCTCCGTCTCTGTGGTGGGGGTCTGGCCGGCAGGGGTGTGGCCGGTGGGGATGTGGCCGGTGGGGATGTGGCCGGTGGGGGTGTGCGGATGGGGAGCGCTGCGGGTCTGGGCGAGCCAGGAGTCGCGGTAGAGACCCGCCGTGGCGATGAGCTCGTCGTGCGTGCCGCGCTGCGTCGGCCTGCCGTCGGCGAACACGACGATCTGCTCGGCGGTGACGGCCTGCTGCAGCCGGTGCGCGATGAGCACGGCGGTGCGGCCCTTGCGCAGCGCCGCGATCGCGTGTTCCACGGCTTCGCGGTGATGGAGACCGACGTCGGCGGTGGCCTCATCGAGGATCACGACGTCGGGGTCGGCGAGGAACGCCCGCGCGACCGCGAGCTGCTGGATGCGTCCCTCGTCGAGCGGCACGGCGGACGCGGATGCGGCACCGCCGTCCCGCTCGAGGACCATCGCCTCGACCGCCCACTCCGCGCCGACCGCCCGCAATGCGGCGACGATCTCGTCGTCGCTCGCCTCGGGGGCGACCAGCCGCAGGTTGTCGGCGATCGTGCCCCGGAAGTGATGAAGCTCCTGCGACAAGTAGTACGGGGCCTCCGCGCTCGACGCGAGGTGCACGCTGCCCGAGGTCGGCGGATGATGCCCGGCGATCACACGCGCGAGCGTGCTCTTGCCCGACCCCGAGGTGCCGACCAGCGCCGCCGTGGTGCCCTGGTCGACCCGCAAGTTCACATCGCTGATGCCGCGACCGGTGGTCGGATAGTGGAAGGTCAGGTCCCGCACCTCGATGCCGACCGATGCCCGTGGTGCCGCATCCGTCTCCTCGTCCCGTGGGGCCGAGGCGGGCGCGAGGTCGATGACCCCGACGAGTCGCGCGAGCCCGATCGCCGCACGCTGGATGTCGTTGAGCCCGAAGATCAGCTGCCCGACCGGGCCGAACAAGCGGTGGAACAGCAACGCGGCCGTGGTGACGGCTCCCACCGTGATCGCGCCTGCCGACTGCAGGAGGAACCCGGTGCCGAGGATCGCAGCCAGCCCGACGAGCTCGCCGCCGTTGATCCACCGGAACAGCCGGTTCGTCACCCGCACGCCCTCGATCTGCATGTGGATCGATGCTTCGGCGCGCTCACGGACCCGCTCGAGCGCGGGTTCCTGCTCGTTGAAGGCGGTGAGCGTCTCGATGCCCTCGACCGCGTCGAGCACGGCCTGACTGCGCGCGGCCTCGCGCACCCGTACCTCGCGGAACACCACGCGCGACCTGCGGAGGAAGGCCCGAGTACCGAGCACATAGAACGGTGCCGAGGCGATTCCGGCGAGGGCGAGCCACGGGTCGAGGGCGGTCAGCGCGACCACCGAGACCCCGATCGCGAAGCTCGCCGACAGGAGCGTCGGGGCGACGTTGCCGCCGGCCTCGGCCACGGCATCCACGTCTCCGGTGACGCGGGAGAGCAGGTCGGCGCTCTCGCCATCGTCGACCTCGCCGACCGGCAACCGCATCGCCGAGGCGAACACGTCTTCGCGCAGGGTGGCGAGCATGTGCTGCACCAGGCCGGTGAGCACGCGCACGGCCCACAGCATCATCACGGTCGCGCCGATCGCGCCGAGGCCCGCTCCGGCCACCCAGCCGGAGATGGTCGCGAAGCCGGCATCCGACGCGACCGCATCCACGATCCGGCCGAGGCATGCGGGCATCACGATCCCTAGAGCGGATGCCGCGAGGAAGAGCGCGGCGACGGCGGCGACCCGGCCCGGATGCTGCCGCAGCAGCCCGCCGACGACGGCCCGAACACGGGCCCCGGAGGCGATGGGCAGCAGAGCGGCGGTCGGGGTCGTGTCACTCATGGGGAGCATCCGATCCGGGAGAGGGGAGGTCGATGACCCGGTCGCAGGCGTCGAGCAGCACGGGGGAGGTGGTGATCACGATCACGGTCTCCTCGTGCGCGGCGAGGGCGTGGGCGATGTGCGCCTCGGTGAGGGCATCGACGGCCGAGGTCGGCTCGTCGAGCACCAGCACGTCGGCCTCCGCGTGCAGGGCGCGGGCGATCCCGATGCGCTGGCGCTGTCCGCCCGAGAGCCGTCGACCGGCCTCGCCGACCTGCGATTCCCAGCCGCCCACCTGCGCCACGGTGTCGTGCAGTGCTGCCATCTCGATGAACGGCGGATGCGCGGGTCCGTCCGCCCCGTGGCCGCGCACGGCCTCGCGCAGAGACCCGCTCACGATCGTCTGCTCGTGTGGCGGGGCGACGACCCGACGGCGGTACTCGACGGGGTCGAGGGTGGTCAGATCACGGAGTCCGCCGTCGACGGCGACCGACACCAGCCCGGGCTCGGCGCGCGAGCGCAGCCCGAGCAGGCGGGAGAGCGCGCGGGCCGCGTCGCTGTCGGCGGGACGGATGCCGAGCACCTCACGCTCGCGCACCTCCACGAGCGGGGATCCCGAGCCGGCGCGGAAAGCCAGCACGACATCGCCGGCCGGCTCTGTCGGGGAAGACGCGGCGGGCGGGTCGAGCAGATCCTCGGCGTCGATCACCTCGGCGAGGCGCTTGGCCGAGGCGAGCTTGTGGATCCAGTTGCTCGGGAACGAGCCCGCGTACGCGAGATACCCGCTGATGAACTGGGCGAGTCCGAGCACGGTCACCAGTTCGCCGATGCTGATGCGGCCCTCCGCCGCGAACCACGCAGACATGCCGGCGAGGGCCGTCGTCGCGACCGCGGCCAGGGTGCCGCTCACCGCTTCGTACGAGGCGAGCGATCTTCCGGCGGCCGTCGCGGCACGGCGGGAGGTGTCGCTCGCCGCGATGTACCGCCGCACGGCCTCTTCGCGCGCACCGATTCCCACGAGCACCCGGAAGCCGCTCATGAAGTCGGCTGCGACCGCCCCGGCCTCGGTCGCGGCGTGCTGCTCGGCGAAGCCGCGACGCTCCAACGGGCGCGAGACCACCTGCATCACGAACATCATCGCGATGGTCGAGCCGAACACCACGAGCGTCGCGACGGGCGAGATCACGAGCATCGCGAGACCTGCCCCGATGATCGCGGCGATCGTCGAGCACTGCTGCGCGACCGACCAGGCGACTCCGGCCACGCGGTAGGTGTCGGAAGTGACGAACGTGAGTGCTTCGCCCGGAGTGACCGCGCGACGGGAGAGCCGGGGGCGCAGCATCCGCGACAGGGCGAGGTGGCGCAGCGCCTGCTCGCCGTAGCCGTAGATCGAGACCATGAGTCGGGAGGCCGCCTGGTAGCTCGCGGTCAACACGAGGAACGTGCCGACCAGCACGCCGAGCCAGAGCGCGAGGGCTGCGGGGTCGGCGGGCAGCACGGCGCGGTCGATCGTCGCCCCGATGAGGACAGGGATGGTCGCCTCGGCGAGGGAGTGCACGATGAGCAGCGCGGTAGCCCCGGCGAGGGCGATGCCGCGCCCCTCGGACTTCAGTGCGATCCCGAACAGCCTTCGCGGAGTGGACGTCACGGCGTCCGCCGTCCGAGCGGCAGCACCAGCGGGGTGCACGACACCGGGTCCGTGATGACCTTGCAGGGCAGGTCGTACACGGCCTGGACGAGCTCGGCGGTGATGATCTCGCGCGGGTCGCCCTGCGCCACGATGGCGCCGTCACGCATCGCCACGAGGTGCGTCGCGTAGCGGGCGGCATGGTTGAGGTCGTGCAGCACGGCGACGAGCGTCGTGCCGTCGCGGTGCAGGTCGGCGAACAGCTCCATCAGGTCGATCTGGTGCGCGATGTCGAGGAACGTCATCGGCTCGTCGAGCAGCAGGTGCTTCGTCTGCTGGGCGAGGGCCATCGCCACCCAGACCCGCTGCCGCTGCCCGCCCGAGAGCTCATCGACCAGGCGTCGCGACAGGTCGGTGACCCCGGTCGCGGCCATGGCCTCGGACACTGCGCGCTCGTCGGCGCTGCTCCAGGTGCGCATGGCGCTCTGGTGCGGGAAGCGTCCGCGCCCGACGAGGTCGGCGACGGTGATGCCGTCGGGGGCGATGGACGACTGCGGCAGCAGGCCGAGCTTGCGGGCGGCCTCCTTCGGCTTGAGCGAGCGCAGCTCGTCACCGTCGAGGAGCACCGCTCCGGTCGTCGGGCGCAGCAGGCGGGCGAACCCGCGCAGCAGGGTCGACTTTCCGCACGCGTTCGGTCCGATGATGATCGTGAACGAGCCGTCGGGGACCTCGAGCGACAGGTCGGAGATGATGGGGGTCTCTCCGTAGCCCAGCGTGATGTCGCGGGCCAGCAGCGAAGCGGTCATGGGTGTTCCTTTCAGGTGCGGCGCGCGTACTGGGCGGCCAGCAGCCAGGCGAGATAGATGCCGCCGACCGAGACCGTCACCACGCCGACCGGTACGGCGACGAGCTGGGCGACGGCATCCGACACCACGACGAGGGCTGCGCCGGTCAGCATCACGGGCATCGTGCCCATCGGGGTGTTCGAGCGGGTGAGCCGCTGCGAGATCTGCGGGGCCGCGAGGGCGATGAACGAGATGGGGCCGGCGGCGGCGGTGACGAGAGCGACCAGGGCCACGCCGAAGATCATGGCCGCGAGGCGGGTGCGCCCCGGGCTGATGCCGAGCGCGGTGGCCGCGTCGTCGCCCATCTCCAGCACCGGCAGCGTGCGGGCGAGGGGGAGGGAGAGCACGGTCACGATCGCGAACACGATCGCCGCCGGGATCAGCTGGTCGAAGCCGAGCGAGGCGAGCGAGCCCGCGCCCCAGGTCGCGGCCATCATCGCCTTCTCGACGCTGACCGAGATGAGGATCCACGAGGTGAGCGACCCGAGGCCGGCCGAGACGCCGATGCCGACGATGATGAGGCGGAACGACGACATCGTGTTCTTGTTGGCCAGCACGTAGACGAGCAGCGCGGTGAGCAGACCGCCGACGAGGGCTCCCGCCGCCTTGATCATGTAGGTGTTCAGCTCGAGCACGATCATCACGAGCGTCACGCCGAACTGGGCTCCGATCCCGAAGCCGATGATGTCGGGGGAGCCGAGCGGGTTGCGCGTGAGGGACTGGAAGATCCCGCCGGCGAGGGCCAGCGCTGCTCCGCACAGCACCGCGAAGAGCACGCGCGGCAGGCGCCACTCGAAGACCACCTGGCGGATGTCGGGGTCGGATGCCGGATCGACGATGGCGCGCAGGACTGCGGGGAAGTCGACCTCGTAGGCGCCGATGGTCATCGAGGCCAGGCCGGTTCCGACGATGACGATGACGAGCACGACGCTGACGATGACGGAGCGCACCGGGATGAGGGCGGCGATGCGCCGGGTCTCGATCCGGATCAGGCGACGCCCGTGATCGACCGGGGCGAACTCGGTGTGCGAAGAGTCGATGGCGGGCAGGGCGACGGGCTTCTGGTCGATGCTCACAGTCCGCTCACCCGCTTCCGGCGCACGAGGATGATCAGGATCGGGGCGCCGAGCAGAGCGGTCACGATCCCGACGCGCATCTCCCCGTTCGGGAGCACGATGCGGCCGAGGATGTCGGCGAACAGCAGGAACGCCGGGCCGATGACCATCGAGTAGGTCAGCACCCAGCGCTGATCGGGACCGGTGAACCAGCGGACGATGTGCGGGATCATGAGCCCGACGAAGGCGATGGGGCCGGCAGCGGCGACGCTGGTTCCCGCCAGCAGGGTGACGGCGATGATGACGAGGATCCGCGTCACGCGCACGCGTGCGCCGAGCGCCTGCGCGAGGTCATCGCCCAGGGCGAGGGCGTTCAGCGAGCGCGCGCACAGGAGACCGATCAGCAGACCGATCGCGATCAGTGGTGCCGCCCACGCGAGCTGGTCGAGGGTGCGTCCGCCGATCGAGCCGACACCCCAGAACCGCATGACCTGGAGGGTGCCGAGGTCGCGCAGCACGATCGCGGTGGTGAATCCGGTGAAGGCCGCGCCGAGGGCGACTCCGGCGAGCGTGAGCTTCATGGGGGTCGCACCCGACGCCCCGAACGAGCCGAGCACGTAGACGAGCACCGTCAGGACGACGGCGCCCGCGAGGGCGAACGGCACGTAGGCGCCGGGTGCCGTCAGGCCGAGCACGCCGACCGCGAAGGTGACGGCGAAGGAGGCGCCGGCGTTGACTCCGAGGATGCCGGGGTCGGCCAGCGGGTTGCGGGTGAAGGCCTGGATGAGTCCGCCGCACACGGCGAGGGCGGCACCGACGACGATGCCGAGCAGCGTGCGCGGCACCCGCAGTTCCATGACCATCAGGTGCAGCGGGTTCTCGTCGTCGTAGGAGAAGAGGGACTGCAGCACGGTGAGGGGGTCGATCGCGCGGCTGCCGATCGCGAGCGAGGCGATGACGGCGACCACCAGCACCACGGTGGAGACGATGAGTCCCAGCACCAGCGTCCCGTTGCGGTGCGGGGAGTCGTCGCTGCGACTCCCCGCACCTGTGTTCGAGACGTCCGTGTCGTCTTGCGTCGCCAGGGACATCTCGCGGGTCACTTCCCGTCGATGGTCGGCTCGCCCTGCAGTGCGGCTGCGAGGTCGTCGACGTACTTCGGGAGGATGTACTTCAGCGACAGCACGGTCGGTGCGCTGATCGCGGAGGCCTCGGCGTCGTTCGCGTAGATCACGTACGACCCGTCGGCGATCGGCTCCCAACGGGAGACGACCTTGTTCTCGACCGTGTACTTCCCCTCATCCGCGCTGCCGCCCCAGGCTGCGAACAGGTCGGCCTGCACGTCGTAGAGGTTCTCGAGGCTGACGCCGGTGTACCAGTTGTCGCCCTCGGCGCTCGCGAGGAAGCTGTCCATCGCCGAGGTGGAGGTGAAGCCCAGCGCCTCGGTGATGCGCACGCGCGGGTCGTACTCGAGGTAGACGCCGAGGTCGGTGCCGCCCTCGTTCAGGGTCAGGCCCCAGACGAAGGTCTTGTCCTGGAACTCGGGGTGCTCTCCGGAGAGGGTGGTGATCTGCTCCTCGGTCTCGGCGATCAGCTCCTCGGCCTTCGTCTCCTCCGACAGGGCCTTGCCGACCGTGCGGGTCATGCCCTCCCAGGTGCCCGGGTTCCACGGCCCCTCGATGTACGGCACCGTCGGAGCGATCTCGCTCAGGCGCTCGTACTCGATGTCGGTGACGCCCGAGTAGAGGCTCAGGATGAGGTCGGGCTTGAGTTCCTTGATGGCCTCGTAGTTCGGGCCGTCCTCGACGAAGGGGACGATCTCGGGGGTCTCGCCGTATTCCTCGGTGACGTACTCCTCGAACCAGGGCTGGTAGCCGCTCTCGTCGGCGCCCCAGACCTCTTCGATGCCGACCGGGTTGGTGCCGAGGGCCGCGACGATGTCAGGCGTCATCCAGCCGAGGGCGACCACGCGCTGCGGCTTCTCGGGGATCACGGTCTCCCCGTGGCCATGCTCGATGACCACCCCGTCGACGGCGGCCGACGTGGCTGCGGATTCGGCGGCTTCACCGGATGCCGTGCACCCCGCCAGGGTGAGGACGGCGGCGAGGGCCGCGGCGACGAGGGCAGAGCCTCGGCGGATCTTCGGGCGCGCAGAAGCGAGCGACATGGTTCTCCTTCGGGAAGGGGGGAGGGGTGTGCCGCGTCAACGCGGCGAGAAGTTAGGTAAGCATGCCCTAACAGGACGATGTTAGAACGCGGATGACTCGCTCAGTGTCGCCGGAGCGACGAGTTGTGTCGCGGATCCGACAATGGCGGTCGGTGCGGCTACGGCCGTCACCGCCAGTAGAGCTGATGTGCCGCGTCGGCCTGCACACGTGCGACGTGCTGACGGGGAGTGAGCCCGAACCGTTCCTTGAAAGCTGCGGAGAATGCGCTCGTGGTCGCGTAGCCGCAGCGATGCGCGGCGGCGCCGATGGGGGTGCCGTCGACGATCAGGCGCGCCCCCAGGGTCATCCGGACTCCCGTGCGCCACCGGCCGAAGCTCATGCCGACGTCGTTCTGGAAGATGCGCAGGACCGTGCGTTCGTGGAGCCCGTGCGCGAGGAACAGCTCGACGGAACGTCGCGGATCGCCGGGGTCGGCGAGTACGGCCTGCACCAGTGCGGCGACGCGCTCGTCGGCGGGCATCGGTACCTCGCCCCATTCGCTCGCGGCTTCGGGCAGCGGCTGCTGCAGCATCTCGATGAGCACCGACTGGATGCGTACGCGCAGGTCGGTGGGCATGTCGTTGATGCCGAGGTGGAGGAGCATCTCCTGCACCGCCCGCGGCACCAGCACGCGGGTGATGTCGTCGATCGGGGCGATCAGGGCGGAGTCCGGGATGTACGTGTAGCAGCCGGTGGAATCGGGCTCGTGATGGGCGGTGTGCGGGGTGTTCGCGGGGATCCACACTCCCTGCCCCGGGGCCAGGCGCCACCGCGCGTCCTGCAGGTGCACCCAGACCGTGCCGCGGTAGCACCAGGCCAGCATCGGATCGGCATGACTGTGCGGAGGGGAGAGTGGGCGGGAGCCGGTGTCCTCGGCCGTGACGACACCCGTGCCCATGAGATAGGGCTCTGCCACGGTCGACGGAAACGAGGGGCTCGCCGCCCAGTCGTCCTGCCGGTATGAGTTCATTCGCGCTCCGCGTGAGGGCCGCGCGTGCAGCCGTGGAGCGGATGCCGCGCGGCTCGCCGTACCCCGCAATGCTAGCCGGGCTGCAGCGGGAGGCTGCGTGAGGCCCGATGATGGAGACATGCCTTCCGCCCATCGCCCCGGTCTGCGGGTCTCGTCGGGTCTCACGATCCCCGAGGCCGAGCTGTCGTGGCGCTTCTCGCGGTCGTCGGGTCCGGGAGGGCAGGGCGTGAACACCGCCGACTCGCGTGCGGAACTCGTCTGGGACGCGGCGAACTCCACTGCGCTCACGCCGTATCAGCGCGAGCGGCTCCTCGATCGGCTGAGCGGCCGTCTGGTCGACGGGGTGCTGACGATCGCGGCATCCGAGCATCGTGCGCAGCTGCGCAACCGCGACGCCGCGCGCGACCGGCTGGTCGCGCTGGTAGCCGAGGCGCTGCGCCCGCCGGCGCCCCCGCGTCGTGCGACCAAGCCGAGTCGCGGGTCGAAGGAGCGTCGCCTCAAAGCCAAGCAGCGACGCACCGACGTCAAGAGCCTGCGCCGCCGACCTCGCGACGACTGAGTCAGCGCGGCAGCCAGCTCCCGATGCCGTCGAGCGGCGCGTATGTGCTGGCCGGCGAGCTCGGGCGTGCGGCCGGAGATCATGCCGCGGCCTTCGCCCGCTACGAGGAGATCATGCGCCCCTACGTCGCGACTGCCACACGCTGGCACCCGGTGGTGTGGACGGCTTCCTTCCGCGCGGTCGATTCATGCTCCGGATGCGGGTGTTCACCGCTCGGCTCATGCACCACTGGCCGATGCGGCAGATCGTCGCGCGGATGCTCGACAAGTCCGAGGCGATCGAGCTCCCGGACTACGCCTCGGCCTCGGTCACTGTCGCCTGATCGCGGTCTCGTCGCCGTCGATCGGCTCCGCGCGCAGCGGTCCGAGGCGGTCGACGTCTGGCAGGGGTGGTCCTGATCTCGGAGTCCGCGCCGCAGTATCAGGCCCGCCGACGCGGTTGCTGCGTTCGGTGAGCGCGACGAGGGCCAGGTGGCGATCGGCGGTCCAGCACACGAGCCGTCCGCGCTGGTCCTTGGTGCGGGACAGGATGTCGGCGTCGGCCAGCAGCGTGAGGGCTCGATGGGCGGCCGTGGTCGAGACGCCGTGGCGCTCGGCGACCGAATCGAGCGTCAGGACCGGCTCGGCCGCAAGGTGCTCCAGGATGCGGAGGGCCACGGAGTCGCGTCTCGGCACGGCAGGCGCGAGGCCTTGCGCGCGGCGGTAGGTGATGAAGTCGGCCTTGATCTGTGCGTCCAGCGAGGCGATGTCATCCGCGAGGCGCACCGCGTTGGTGGCGGCGATCTCAGTCGCCCTCGCGAAGCCGAGCACCCATTCGTCGAGGCGCGGAGGGTCCGCTCGGAAGGCCGAGAGGCCGGCGATGTATGAATCCGTATCGGCGGCGAAGACGGTACTGATCGGGATCAGTGCATGGCGCACGGCATCCGCACGTCGCAGTACCGTGTGGATGAGCGCCCGCCCGGTGCGCCCGTTGCCGTCGATGAAAGGGTGGATCGTCTCGAACTGGGCATGGGCGATGGCGGCACGGACCACGGCATTGCCTGAGGTCTCGGTGAGGAATCCGGCGAGGTCGGACACCAGCCGTTCGACCTCGGACTCGGGCGGCGGAACGAACTCGGCGCGGAGGGGGCTCCAGCCGGCTCCCCCGACCCAGTTCTGCTCGGTCCGGAGCCCGCGCTCGAGGGAAGGCTCGATCACGTGTTGCAGGTCTTCGATGTCGGAGATGACGATCGCGCGACGGTGGTCGGCGAGGGTGTCGATCGCATCTTCGGTTGCGCGGACGTTGGCGATCACATCGAGCACGACGCGCGGGCCGTGATGGAGGAGCTCGGCCACCGCGAGGCGCTTGGGTGTGATGCGGTTGCCTTCGATCCATGATGACGAAATGCTCTCCGACCGGATGAGCAGGTGGTTCAGGTAAGAGGATCGGGATCTGATGCGCTCGTCGGCGCGTGCGAGCACAGTGAGGGCGTCTTCCGCAGCAGCCTGGGCCTCGGGCCCGATCTGGGGGAGCGCAGACCCGAGCTCATCGGGGATGTAGGCGCGGTAGTGGCCGGCGGCGCGGTCGCGTCGACTCAGCTGACCGTACTCTGCCGGGTTCCACAGGCGTTCGACGAAACGTGCCATGGTCACCTCCTAAGGTGGGCGACCGTGTCGCTTGATTAACTTTAGCGCATCTAAAGTTAATCAAGCCCGGGATTCGGTGATCTTGGCTTCGATCGGCGCCCAGCCGCTGTCGAGCAGCCGGAATCCTGCGTCCAGGGTGCCGAGGGGGTCGTCGCTGTCGTTGACGAGCAGCTGCATCTGCAGCACGAACCGGGCGTAGACGCGGATCTCGGCGATCGGTTCGGCGAGACCGAGTTCTTCGGCGATGGCGTCGGCGAGCGCGTCTTCGTGCCGGAGCCACATCTTCGCCGCGTAGTCGCGCAGTGCCGGCGTCTCGTTGAGGAAGCGCAGGAACACGCGGGTGACGTCGTTGCCGTGTTCGTCGACGTTCGCGCGGAGTTCCGCCGTATAGAAGTCGTGGATCGCACGGTTGATCGTGGTGCCCG
Organism: Microbacterium sp. Cr-K20; assembly: GCF_000708325.1. Classification (NCBI taxonomy): domain Bacteria; kingdom Bacillati; phylum Actinomycetota; class Actinomycetes; order Micrococcales; family Microbacteriaceae; genus Microbacterium; species Microbacterium sp. Cr-K20. The sequence continues at coordinate 18,973 of NZ_JARE01000004.1, forward strand.
TCGGCCGGTCTCGGACGGTGGAGACGAGGCGGTCGCGCTGCTCGTCGTCCTCGTCGAAGACGAGGGCTTCCTTCTGCGGGAAGTGCGCGAAGACGGTGGTGGGGGAGACGTCGGCGGCGTCGGCGACCTCGCGGATGCTCACGTTGTCGAAGCCGCGCTCGAGGAACATCATCGTCGCGACGTCGGAGATCGCCTTGCGGGTCGCGGCCTTCTTCCGTTCGCGGCGCCCGAGGGGCTCTGGGGTCGTCATGTCCTCACCTTATCGTGAACTGACCACAAAACTGGCTTGACACCAAAACTGGTATCGCTACACTTTCGGTATGACTTCACATAACACCCTCACGCGCCGGGAACAGAACCGCGCGTGGATCATGCTCATCGTGCTGACGATGCTGACTGTCATCGGAATGACGGTCGTCCTGCCCGTACTTCCGTTCGTCGTGCTGCAGTACGTCTCGCACGAGAGCGACCTCGCCATCTGGGTGGGCGTGCTCGAGGCGATCAACGGACTGTGCGCCTTCCTGGCCGCACCGTTCCTCGGCCGTCTCTCCGACCGGTTCGGCCGTCGGCCCGTGATCATCGTCGCCGCGTTCGGTGCCGCCTTCTCGATGGCGCTGTTCGGCTTCGGCGGTGCGATCTGGGTCCTCGTCCTGGCCCGGGTCATCCAGGGCCTGACGGCCGGCGACCTCCCCGCCCTCTTCGCCTACCTTGCCGACATCACCCCGCCAGAGCAGCGGGCCAAGCGCTTCGGCCTCCTCGGTGCGCTGTCCGGCATCGGGACCATGATCGGCCCGGCGATCGGCGGACTCCTGGCCACGGTGAGTCTTCAGCTCCCCGTCTTCCTCACTGCCGCCGTCGCCCTCACGATCGCGATCCTCAGCATCTTCCTGCTTCCCGAGAGCCTGAAGCCCGGGAACCGCATCGCCACGATCAAGCTCCGTGACGTGCAGCCGTTCGCGGTCTTCAAGGAGGCTTTCGGCCGCAAGGAGCTGCGCGGGCTCATGATCGGCTTCGGCCTGCTCGCCCTGCCGTTCGGCTTCTTCGTGAACAACTTCAGCGTGCTGGCGCTCGACTCGATCCAGTGGGGGCCGACGCAGATCGGACTCCTGACCGCGGCGGTCGGCATCATCGACATCCTCATCCAGGGCGTGCTGCTCGGCATCCTGCTCCCGCGCATCGGGGAGCGCGGTGTGATCGTGAGCGGCATCGTTGCGCAGATGATCGGCCTCGCAGCCCTCGCCATCGTGGCGTCGATCTTCGCCCAGCCGTGGGTGTTCATCGTCGGCGCCCTCATGCTCGCCGCCGGCCAGGGTGCTTCGCAGGCCGCGATGGACGGCGCCATGTCGAACGCCGTCGGCGACGACGAACAGGGCTGGCTCGGCGGGGCGACGCAGTCGCTGAACGCGGCCATGGGCACGGCGGCCCCGCTCATCGCGGGCGCGCTCTACGCACTGGTCAGCCCCGCCGCCCCGTACTGGCTGGGCGTCGCGATCATGATCGTCGCCGTGGTCGTGGTCAGCCGCGCTCACATCGCGAACACCGCCAAGCGTCCTGGCGGTGCGGGCGCGGATGCCCCGCGGGAGTCCGTCGCGTCGCGTGAGCCGTCGGCTGGTGTGTTGACAGATTGATACACCACGGGCAGACTCTGTATCACCTGAGTGATACACGGAGGCAGAACCATGGCGGGGATCGCGCTTGTCGGATACATCGTTTGCGTCGCGGCGGTGGTCGCCGTCGTGTGGTTGGTCGTCCGTGGCCGTCCACGGCGTACGGAGCCGCTGGCGGCATCAGTCCAGTCGCTTCTCGACGCGGCCAGGCGGCGGGCGGTGATCGCCGTCGTCTTCTCCGGCGTCGTGATCGTCGCCCTCTTCCTGGCGGGGTCCTTCCTGCAGTCGTTGGCGGGACTTCCGATCGCTCTCGCCCCTGCCCTGGGCGGCTCGGCGGGCCTGCTTCTCTACTCCGCCACCCCGCCTCGTGCGGTCGTGGTCGCCTCCGGCGCCGCACGCGAAGCATCCCTGGCGCCCCGGACACCCCTGTCGTTCGTGCCCCCGGTGGGGACGGGCCTGCTCGCGGCGGCCGTGATCCTCCAGGTCGCGTTCCTCATCTTCACGGGGGTGACGTCGAGTCCGGACGGATCGGGCCGCTACCGGACCATCGCCTTCCAGACCGCGGACTCCGCCAGCTCCAGCAGCCCCTATCCCGGCTGGTTCTATGGTGTTCCTCTTCTCGTGGCGACGGTGGTCCTCGTGGCAGCCACGTTCCTCGCACTCTGGCGCGTCAGCTCCACACCCGCACTGCCCCAGCGCGAGCGCGCCGACGTGGATGCCGGCTGGCGGCGGGCGACCAATCGGATCATCCTCGCCGTCGGCGGCGCGATGCTCCTGCTCCAGTTCGGCGGTACCGCCCTCCAATCGGGGTCGGCGATGCACAACACCTATTTCGAAGGCGTCCCCCCGATCTGGGACGTGCTCGGTCAGACGCTCGCGGGAGCGGGACTCGTCCTGATGATCGGCAGCATCGTCGTCCTCACGCTCGCCACGCTCTGGGCCTTCACGCTCCCGGACGCGGCGCTCGCCGCCGGAGCACCGGCCGGTCCGCGGAACGCCGAGACCGCGCCTGCGGGACTGCCTCGATGATCATCTTCGATCCGCAGAGCAGCGTCGTCCCCTTCGAGCAGATCCGCGGGCAGATCACCGACCTGATCCGCTCCGGGGACCTCGCCGACGGCCAGAGACTGCCCTCCATACGCCAACTCGCCGCCGATCTGCGCGTCGCGGCCGGGACGGTGGCGAAGGCCTACGCGACCCTCGAATCCGAAGGTCTCATCGAAACCAGCAGAACTCGAGGAACCCGAGTCGCGCCGGGGAAAGCACATCCTCCAGAGGTTCAGCGTGCGGCGAAGCGCTATGTGAGCACCATCGGCGATCTCGACCTCGACCAGGCGCTCAGCGCCGTCCGGACCGCCTGGCTCGCACTACACCCCCAGACGCCCGCGGCGCACTGAGCCGATCCGGGGTCTTCGGGCGTCGCGTGGTTTCGTCAGCGGACATCCGCCGCGTGGGCGACCGGTCGCGGGAGTTCCCGCAGCCGCGCGATCGATGAGAGCAGCTCTTCAGGGGCGGTGCCGAGGCTCCCGAGCGCCTCGGCGGCAGCCGCACTGAACCCGCGGGTGTCGATCGGCAGGCGCGCGACGTTCGTGACGAGCCCCTTCTCGTTGGTGATCCAGTTGCCGGCCGAGGCGTGCCAGGCGTGCGCGGTGAGCATGGTGGTCGTGGTCCCGCACAGCGACACGTAGGCGACGTCACCGGACTTCGCACCCTTCAGGGCGGCGTTCAGCAGGAAGTCGACCTGCCAGAGGTTCGTGAGGAACGCGTCCCGCAGAGCCTCCGGGTAGGGGGTCACGCTGCGGGCGAGGCCGATCAGGATCCCCTCCGGGTCGCGTAGCGGCACACTCGTCGCGACCTCGCCGGCGTAGGCGACGTCGAGGAAGCCGAGCGGATGCCCCGGCTGGGCGTGGAAGGCGAACTCGCCCCTCGCGGCGCGAGCGCACTGCTCCGCCACCCGGTCCACGTCGCGGAGGATGAGATCGACCGGCACGCCGTCGACGATCAGCCAGGCGCCGCCGTCGACCCATGGACCCCAGCCGCCCCGTTCGGCGATCTCGACGGGCGCACCCGTCCAGCTGCTCGCCACACGACCCAGGCCCGCGCGGTCGACGTCCGCGTCGACATAGAGACCCAGGTCGATGTCGGAGTCCGGGCGATGCGTTCCCCGGGCTCGGCTGCCTCCGAGTGTGACGGCGCGCACACCGGGCACGCCGGTGAGTTCGTCGGCCATGGAACGGAGGCGGTCTTCATCGAGCACGACACCGATCGTACTCACGTCGTGCCCGCCGGGTGCGGGGCGGGTGATATCCGGAAATCCGCATAGCGTTGTGTTATCCGGAAAACGTAGTAGTCAGTCCTTCCCACCGCCGCGGACGAGTTCGAGTCCGGCCCCGGCGAACTGCCGCAGGGTGGCATCCGGCAGGAACGCCCGCGTGAGCGCGCCGCCGATGCGGGTGAGGTCGCTCTCGTCGCGGAACAGGAGGTACATGGTCTCGTAGCGCGGGTGGAACTTCTGCTTGAAACGGTGCAGTGAGCCGAAGCCGTAGACCGGCTCCAGGGCATCCGCGAGTCGCTCGCTCAGCGCGGCGATCACACCGGCATCCGGCGGATAGTCGTGGGCGAGGGGAGCGCCGGAGAGCGACATGATCTCGGCCCCCTCCTCGGAGAACTGCTTCGCTGAGGATCCGATGAGATATTCCATCACCGGGCCGAACCCGCCGTCGCGGCGGCGCATCAGATCGAGCGTCCACCCGCGCACCGCACCGTCGCCGCCGTACACGGGCAGCCACGAGAGGAACCCGTCGATGTCGCCGTTGGGGGCGACGGCCAGCGCGAGGCGCACCGCCGGGTCCTCCGCCTCATCGAGCGTGCCGAGGGTGAAGCGCATCTCCGGCAGATCCTTGTCGCCGACCCAGGCTTCGGAGATCGCCCGCAGCTGCTGCTGCACACCCCAGGACTCGGCCTTCAGGTGCGTCATCCGGAAGGTCATGTCGTCGCGGCCGGCTCTGTTGAGTGAGGTGCGCACGGAGTTCCACCGCTTACCCGTGAACTCCAGCCCCGGCAGGTCGACGATCGTGTCGTCGGCCACGACGATGCTGCGCCAGGTCGAGGGCACGGCGGCCCGGGTGGCCTCATCGGCGCTGAAGAAGCACGGCACGAGACCTGCCTGCTCAGCGGTGCGGATGAACTCCGTCACGGCCTCGGCGCGAGAATCCGCCGGGCCGATCGGGTCGGCGAGCGCCAGAGCCACGCCGTTGCGCCGCTGGTACGCGACGATGCCGCCGGTCACCCGGGCGTAGCTGTTGCCGTCCCAGGTCGTCATCCACGACAGGGTGCCTCCGCCGTGCGTGCGCAGCTCCTTCTTCATGTCGTCCGCCGTGGGGGAGGGCTGGATGCCGAGCTTCGTCTTGCGCCTGGCCCCGAACGCCCGGCGCACCCAGATGAGGTAGACGAGCATGACCAGCCAGAGGAAACCGTTCGCCAGGGAGAGCTCGGTCTCCCCGTCCCAGCGGAAGTCCACCTGGGCCTGGCTGAAGACGGTGATGAGGGTGAGCACGAGCGCCGCGACCAGGACGTTGAAGATTCCGAGCAGCAGTGCGAGCACCCAGGTCCAGCGGCGGCCGCGGCGCAGACCGTTCACGAGCACCAGGATCACGACGACGTCGATCGCGAGGTCGATGAAGCCACCCGATGCGGGTTCGGTCGGGCCGAACGGGCCGTCGGTGGGGAGGAGGGTCGTGATGATCTCGACCGCGCCGAGCACGAGGATGGCGATCACCGCGATCAGCCTCTGCTCGCGGACGGTCGTGTGCCGTACGCGCAGCGAGCGGTCGACCACGAGGATCAGCAGCACGGCGAGCAGGTGCTCGAGGTCGGCGATCTTGCCCCAGAACAGCATCGCGATGAACACGAAGCCGAGCAGGATCAGCCAGCCGCGCACCCGCCACGGTGGGCGGAACAGGCCGACGGCCGCGGCGATGCACGCCATGGTTCCGCCTGATGCTCCGACGTCGAGCGCCTGCGCCTGGGTCGTGGCCCATTCCCAGGGGAACTGCGAGAGCAGGAGGAGCAGCAGCGCGGTGGCGAAGATCGCGAACAGCTGACCGATCCAGTAGTACGCGAGTGCGACCCGCGATCCGCACCGGAACTCCAGGTACGCCATGCCCCAGCAGCCGGCGATCGTGAACACGTAGACCCACGGCTGGTTCACGAAGAACGTGCCGGTCAGCGGGGTCCACCACTTGCCGTCGACGAGGTTCGGCAGACCGTAGGCCACGGTCGAGAACAGCTTCGTGTCCTCGAACGGTGCCCAGAGCCCGTTCCAGGCGACCCCGACGATGAGGATCAGCAGCACCATGATCAGCGTCGCCGGGATGCGGCGGACGACGGCGATGGCCGGACGGGGCGTGGGGGAGCGCTCCTCAGTCATGCGCTCAGCGTAGCGAGGGGACTCCGTGCTGTGGCTACTCGCCGCGCAGCACCCGGCGGAGCTCCGCGATCTCATCGTTCGTCATGCCGCCGCTGCGCAGATAGCCCGAGACGTCGCCGTGGTTCGCGTCGATCCACTCCAGGGCCGCCTCGATGGCCGAGGCGGGAGACTCGGTCGCCAGCGTCTTGAGGGCGGGAGTGAGGGGGACGCCGAGGGAGGTGATGAGTCCGGTGAGCGCCTCGGCGAAACCGAGAGCCAGGTTCCTCTCCGTCTGCGTGTAGTCCTCGACGATCACCTCGCGCGGCACGCCGGCGACCGACAGCAGGATCGCCGCGGCGAGTCCGGTGCGATCCTTGCCCGCCGTGCAGTGGAACAGCACGCCGGGGCGGTCGGTGCGCGACGCGGTGAGCACGGTGCGCGCCACCGTCGCGAACTGCACGGCGCTCGCCTCCAGGATGGCCACGTACAGTCCCTCCAGCGTCGGCACCTGCTTCAGCACGTCGGCTACCTGGGTCACGGACAGGCTCGCACCACCGACCGCGGGAAGCAGCTGCTTCACCATCTCGTCCATGGCGCCGCCCTGCATCGGCAGGGGCAGCAGGGTGACGCTGCCGTCTTCGGGAAGCCGGTCCGCCGCGCGGGAGCGCTCGCCGTCGGTGCGCAGGTCGATCACGGTCCCGATGCGGAGGTCGACGAGTTCCTGCAGCCCCTCGTCGGTGAGCCCTGCGAGGGCGTCGGAGCGGAAGAGGAGACCGGAGGCGAGCGTTCCGCCGCCGGTGAGCGGGAGCCCGGTGAGCTCTCGAGCGTTGTGCGTCCCCTGCAGAATCGACGTCAGTTCCATGGTCGTCCGGGCCCTCTCCCTGATTTTGGTCTCAGCGTATCGGGAGTGCACATCCGGCGTTCTCACCGTTTCGGGGTGGGCGTGGACGTTTCGTCCTGTGCTGCACATATACAGGTATGGAGCGAATCGAGGAGAACGAGATGCGCGGCATCGGGGATGACGATCTGGACCGCGCGCTGCAGGTCGCGGGCGAGCTGATCGCGCCGCGAACGCCGGAGCTGGAATGGGAGCTGGCGAGGCTCTCGGTCGCGACGAGAACGCGTGGTCGGCGAACTCGGTCCCATCGGGTCGGAGCGATCGCGGCCGCCGGTGGTGTCGCCCTCCTGTTGGCGGGCGGCGCAGCGGCCGCGGCCACAGGCCTCTGGCGGCCGTGGGCGGAGACGCCGGACGGGACGTTCACCTATGTGCTGCCCAGCGGGATCGAATGCGAGGAGCGGGTGGGCGAGATCACGGCAGAGAATCCCGAGGTGCGCGCGGCGATCCAGAGCATCTTCCGGGACACCGACGTCGTCGCGGCGGCCGATCCCGCGCAGTGGGAGCGTCGGCTGGAAGCGCAGCCCGACGTCACCGAGACCGCCCGCTCGTGGATCGAATCGGGCCGCTCCACCCTCCCCACAGTCGACGACGTCATCGCGCAGATGGCCATGTCGCGCGCGGTGAACGACGTCGTCATCACCGAACTCGAGGAGCGCGGGTTCGACCCCGAGCGGCCGGACAACATGATCGCCTCGAGCGGGCAGGCGATCTGCACGGAGGAGGGCCGGTGAACCCGGTGTCGGGAGGGGGCGCCCGAGCCCGTGCCCTCGATTGCATCTCGGCATGCTCGCCGGATCTGCTGGCGTATTTCGAACGGAGAACGGCGAGCGCTGACGCCGCCGATCTCCTGTCCGAGACGATGCTCACGGCATGGCGGCGTATCGACGACCTGCCGAAGGACGACATCGAGGCGCGGATGTGGCTGTTCGGGGTCGCGAGGCGGATCCCCGCGAACGCCGAACGGGCATCCGTGCGGCGGTGGAAGCTCGCGGAGCGACTGCGGGGCCACCTGGCCACCCACCCGCACACGCACGACGATGCCCAGGCGATCGATGTGCGTGATGCGGTCCGCCGGCTCCCGGACGATCTGAGGGATCTGATCGGGCTCGTGCATTGGGAAGGCTTCACGCTCGAGGAGGCGGCGCGCATCATCGGCATCCCCGCGTCCACGGCGAGGGGGCGGTATCGGAATGCCCGGCGCCGGCTCGCTGACATGCTGCTGTCGCCCGAGGCTGCCGGCTCAAGCGCTTCGGTCTCCGATGGCGCCTGAGCCGGCGTGCCGGTCAGCCGTTGACGGCCTTCTCGATCGCCTGCTCGAGGTCGTCCCACTCCTGCAGCTCGACCTTTCGGCCGTCGACGAAGAACGACGGGGTGCTGCTCACCTCGAGCTTCTCGCCGTCGCTCTTGTCGGCCTGCACGCGTTCCGCGGTGGCGGGGTCGGCGATCGCGGCGTCGTAGGCAGCCATGTCGAGGCCCAGGTCCTCGGCGAAGCCACGGAACACCTCTGGTGTCTCCTCGGGCTGCTCGCCCCACTGCGCCTGGGTCTCGAACAGCCGGTGATACATGTCCTCGAATCGGTCCTGCTGCGCCGCCGCCTCGGCGGCGAGGGCGGCCTGGGTGGAGTTGATGTGCCCCGGCAGCGGGAAGTAGCGGACGACGTAGGTGATCTCGCCGTCGAACTTCTCGCGCAGCTCTTCGACGATCGGGTAGAACGCCCCGCACGCCTCACACTCGAAGTCGAGGAATTCGACCACGGTGACGGCGCCCTCGCCGCCGTCGTCGAGCACGTGCGAGTCGGTGCGCACGGTCTGCAGCCCCTCGCCTTCGGGTGGTGCGGTGGTCGCCTTCTGGTTGAGGGCGAACACGATGCCGACGATCAGCAGCACGATGGCGACGGCGATGGCGATCAGGGTCGCTTTGACAGAGTTCTTCATGGGGTCTCCAGACACAGGGGTACGACGGGGAAGGATGCCGCGCGAGGCGGCTCGCTGCACACGCCGGGGGTCAGGTGCGGGAGATCGAGAGCTGTGTCAGGGAGAGGGCGGGGACGACGAGGCGCGGGCCGGCGCGGCTCGGCGACGTCAGGCGGGGAGCGCGGGTGCGGAGGGGCCGTGAGCCCCGACCGCGAAGCCGGAGGAACAGCAGCACCAGTGCGACGCCGCACAGCACGGCGAGCACGCAGACGCCGATGTCGGAGGAGAGCACGTCGATGGCCGTCGCGCTGTCGGGGCCACCACCGGCGGACACGGTGTCAGTCGGAGACGAGACGCCGGACGCGAGGCAGAGGGTGGCGTGCACATCGGCCGGGCCGTGGGAGCTGGACCAGGCGCCGATCACCAGCAGGAGCGCGAGGCCGACGGCGGTGATCGCGCGGGCGATCAGCGTCCGATCAGCCCGCGCTCGCAGCATCCGATCCGGCGGTGAGGGCAGCATTTCCCGCGCAGTCTAGCAACGGTGCCTCTGTCTCTCCGGGGCCGGGCCACCGCTGACACGCCTACACTGGAGGGGTGGCGAGACTACTGATCGTCGGCGGCTTCCTCGCCGCCGTGTTCTGGGTGTACAGCATCGTCGATTGCGCAGTGCAGCCGGCGACGCGGCACCGGGGTGTGTCCAAGGCCGCCTGGATCGCGATCGTGGTGCTCCTCCCCGTGATCGGTGGAATCCTCTGGTTCGTGATCGGCCGGCGCCGTGCGAACGATTCCGGTACCCGCCCCGTCATCGCGCCGGACGACGACCCTGCGTTCCTGCGCAGCATCAGCAAGACCGAGCAGGATGCCCGCATCCGCCGCCTCGAAGAGGAGCTCGCCCGTCTGGACGAGGAGACCGACGAGCCTCCCGCCTCGGACCCGCGCCCGTGACGTCGTCGCCGGCGATGGAGGCCGCGGCTTCCCTGATCGCCGACCTCGTCGCGAACGGTGTGCGCGACATCGTGCTGTCGCCGGGCTCGCGCTCGCAGGCGCTCGCGCTCGCCGCCGTGCGCTTCGCCGATGACGGGCACGTGCGCGTCCACGTGCGCATCGATGAACGCGTCGCCGGGTTCACCGCGCTCGGGATCGCCCGGGAGACGGGTGTGCCCGCTGCCGTGATCTGCACCTCGGGCACGGCCGTCGCCAACCTGCTTCCTGCGGTGCTGGAGGCGTTCCACTCCGGTGTCCCACTGCTGCTGCTGACCGCCGACCGTCCGCCCGAACTCCGCGGCGTCGGAGCGAATCAGGCGACGCGCCAAGAAGGTCTCTTCGACCCCTGGGTGCGTGACCAGATCGATGCCCCGGTGCCGGGGGACGGTGAATGGGCCGGGCTCGCCGAGCGTGCTGTGGCGGGCGCGATGGGAGCGCGCGAGGTCGATGGCGCGCTGCTCGGCGTCGCGGGCCCCGTGCACCTCAACCTCCCCGCCAGGGAACCGCTCTCGGGCGACCTCACCGCGATCACGGCAGCCCCGGGCGACGCGCCCCGTCCGCTCGCGGAGGAGCCGTTCGCACTCGAGCGCGGTCCGCGCACCGTCGTGATCGCGGGCGCCGATGCGGGAGCGGATGCCGAGGAGGTCGCCTACGCGGGCGGCTGGCCGCTGATCGCGGAGATCGTCAGCGGCGCGCGGTTCGGGCGACAGCTCGTGCACGGGTACCGCCGACTGCTGGCGCGCGAAGACCTCGGCGGCCGGATCGAACGCGTCGTCGTGCTCGGGCACCCGACGCTCAGCCGTGAAGCGGCAGCTCTCCTCGCGCGCGCGGATGTCGACGTGATCGCGGTGCGCCGGGGCGGGGAGGAGCTGAACCTCAACCATCGCACCCGTGCCGTCGGCGCCGTGTCCGTCGCGCCCGGTCCCGCCGATCGCGCCTGGCTCGGCGACTGGCTCCAGGCCTCGGCCGCCGAGGTCGTCGACCTGAGCGAGAACGCTCCCGACCCCGACGGGCTGGCCTCCACGGACTTCGCCGCCCGCAGGGACGCCGTCAAGGCCGAGCTCGACGCCGTCCGCCGCCCGCTCGACCGTGCACTCCTGGTCGACGCCGTGTGGCGGGCCACCTGGCCTCACGACCGGCTGGTGTTCGGCTCTTCGCGGCTGGTGCGCGTCGCCGATCAGGTGCTCGGCGGCAAGAAGGTGCCCGTGCACGCCAATCGCGGACTCGCCGGGATCGACGGCACCATCGCGACGGCGACCGGCATCGCACTCGCCAGTCAGGCGGCCGGAGCCCCCGGTGTGACGAGGGTGCTGCTGGGCGACCTCGCCTTCCTGCACGATGTCGGCGCACTGCTGCTGCCCCCGGACGAGACCGAACCGCGGCTCCAGGTGATCGTCGGCAACGACGGCGGCGGCACCATCTTCGATTCCCTGGAGGTCGCAGGTTCCGCGTCGCCGGCCGACCTCGATCGCGCTTTCTACACCCCGCACACCGTGCGCCTGGAGCACCTCGCGTCGGCCTACGGCTGGGAGTACCAGAGGGTCACGACCCGCACGGCGCTCGACCAGGCGCTGACCACTCCGCGCGGCGGGCGTCAGATCATCGAGGTGCCGCTGCCGCGTTGACTGGCAGGATGTGCGTATGGACGCGCACAGCTGGACGCAGACGCTACGAGTGGGCGAGGGATTCCGCCTCGCCGATCTCGACCCCGACACCAAGCCCGGATACGTCGGCGGCAAGTCGCACGGCGCCCGTGACCTCGCGGCGGGGCTCGAGAAGCTGAACGGTCTGCAGGAGAGGTTGTTCGCCGAGAGCCGGGTCGGGGTGGCGAAGGATGCCGTACTGCTGGTGCTGCAGGCGATGGACTCGGCCGGCAAGGGCGGGATCGTGCGGCACGTGGTCGGCGGGGTCGATCCCCAGGGCGTCGCGCTCGCCGCGTTCAAGGCGCCGACACCCGAGGAGCGCAGCCACGACTTCCTGTGGCGTATCGAGAAGCGTCTGCCGGAGCCGGGCTTCATCGGGGTGTTCGACCGCTCCCACTACGAAGACGTCCTGATCGGCAAGGTGCGCGAGCTGGCGGACGCCGCGGAGATCGAGCGCCGGTACGACGCGATCAACGAGTTCGAGGCGCGCGTCGCGGCATCCGGCACCCGCATCATCAAGGTCATGCTGCACATCTCGCCGGAGGAGCAGAAGGAGCGGCTCATGGAGCGGCTCGAACGCCCGGACAAGTACTGGAAGTACAACCCCGGCGATGTGGACGAGCGGATGCTGTGGCCGCAGTACATGCAGGCGTACCAGACCGTGTTCGACCGCACCTCCACCGAGGCGGCCCCGTGGCACGTGATCCCGGCGAACGCCAAGTGGTACGCCCGCCTCGCGGTGCAGGAGCTGCTGCTCGCAGCCCTGGAGGACATCGACCCGCAGTGGCCGGTCGCCGACTTCGACGTCGAGGCCGAGAAGAAGCGCCTCGCCGCGAGCTGAGCGCGCTCAGGCCAGCGCGTCGACCAGCGGCCGGAACTTCACCCGCGTCTCGAGCAGTTCGCTCTCGGGGTCCGAGCCCGCGACGATCCCAGCGCCGGCGTATGCCGTCACCCCGATCTCCCCGGATCCTGCCGTGAACTGTGCGCAGCGCAGGGCGATCGCCCATTCGCCGTTGCCCGCGGCGTCCACCCAGCCGACCGGGCCGGCGTAACGTCCGCGGTCGAAGGGCTCGAGCTCGCGGATGGCGGCGATGGCCGCGGGCGTCGGGGTGCCGGCGACGGCGGCGGTCGGATGCAGCACCTGCACCAGGTCGAGCGCCGATTCGCCGTCGGCGAGCTCGCCCTCGACGTCTGTCGCGAGATGGAAGAGGTTCGGCAGCTTCAAGAGGAAGGGCTGCTCGCTCGCGGCCAACGCCCGCGTGTGCGTCCGCAGCGAGGCGAGCACGCTCTGCACGGCGTACTGGTGCTCGTCGAGATCCTTCGTGCTCGAGGCGAGGTGGGAGGATGCCGCGGTGTCGGCGTCCGCATCCGCTCCCCGGCCGATGGTGCCGGCGAGTACACGAGCGGTCACGGTGCCGTCGTGCACCGTGACGAGGGTCTCCGGGCTCGCGCCGATCAGCCCGTCAACGGCGAAGGCCCAGGTGTCGGGGTAGCCGGTCGACAGGGCACGCACGAGACGGCGCAGGTCCGACCCGGCCGGGATGCTGCCGGTGAGGTCGCGCGCGAGCACGACCTTGCTCAGCTCGCCGTCGGCGATGCGGGTGAGCGCGAGGCGCACCGAGTCCTGGTAGGCCTGCGGGCTCTGGGCGCCCGGGCCGACGGTGCCGGCCCAGTGCGGACCGTACGGCTGGGTCGCGAACGGCTCCTCGGAGACGGGCGATGCGGCGAGGCGGATGCGGGTCTCCCAGAACCGATCGCCGTGGCGCCCGAGCACCTGACTCGGCACGACGAGCACGCTGTCGGCCGCCGACTCCTCGTCGAAGGCGAACGCGCCGAAAGCCACCAGCCCGCTGCCCGGCAGGCCCACGGGGTCGGAGATCTCGGCCTGTGCCACCATGCCTCGCCAGGCGTTCGCGAGCGCCGCGGTGCGCGACAGTCCGGCCGCCGACGGCTGACGGACCTCGGCGAGCGGTTCTCCGACCGCGACGATGCCGTCTCCGCGCCGCAGCCAGGCGAGCGGGCGGGCGGGATCCGCGTAGGCGAGGAGGTCTTCGACCGGGTCGATCTCTCGGGTCTCCACGACCAGGTGGGTGGTGTGCACGCATCCAGCCTATGCCGCTCTCACGGCACGGATCTGCGCCGACGTAGGGTGAACGGATGAGCGCTGCACGCCCCGCACCCGGCACCGAGATGGTCTTCCAGTGGCGCAAGTGGGACGGGTCGCCGCACTGGCGGCACGAGTGCGTGTATCTCGGCGCCGACGAGTGGGGTGACTGGATCGGGCAGCCGGTGGGTTGGCACAGCTTCCGGCCCGGGGCCGAGTTCCATGCGGGCGGACCCAACGTCACGCTCGTTCCGGCGAGCGGCGACCACGCCGTGACGGTGAACCGTCGCCACCGCCGCGGCATGCGGATCTACATCGACCTGGGGTGGGACATCCACTGGTCCGACGACCCGCTCCTCGCGACCGGCATCGACATGGACCTCGATGTCGTGCGCGTGGCCGGGGCCCGGGGCACCTGGGTCGACGACCGCGACGAGTGGGCCGAGCACAGCGTCCGCTACGGCTATCCCGTCGACGTCATGGAGCATCTCGAGACGCTCGCGCTCGACCTGGAGGATCGGGTGCGCGCGCAGGTCGCACCGTTCGACGATGCCACCGCCGATCCGTGGCTCGACCGCCTCGAAGCCCTGGGCCTCGCGCCTAGACTGAACGCGTGACTTCGAACGAGAAGAACCGCGCCGATCTCGGCAAGGACCCCGCCCGCGTCAGCGGCATGTTCGACCAGGTCGCCGCCGGGTACGACCGCACCAACACGGCCATGACCTTCGGCAACGACGTGCTGTGGCGCGCGGCGACCACCCGTGCGGTCGCCCCGAAGCCGGGGGAGCGGATCCTCGACCTCGGGGCAGGTACCGCGTCGTCGTCGGCGTCGCTCGCCCGCAGCGGTGCTGACGTCGTCGCGGCCGACTTCTCACCCGGGATGCTGGCCGAGGGTGAACGTCGCCACGGTGCGATGCGCAACCTCTCGTTCGTGCAGGCGGACGCCACGGCGCTGCCGTTCGCGGATGCCGAGTTCGACGCGGTCACGATGTCGTACGCGCTGCGCAACGTCAACGATCCGAAGAAGGCGCTGCGCGAGCTGTATCGGGTGACCAAGCCCGGCGGCCGGCTCGTGATCAACGAGTTCTCCACGCCTCCGGGGAAGCTGTTCCGCGGCGCATACCGGTTCTACAACGCGCAGGTGCTGCCCCGTGTCGCCCGGGTGGCAGGCACGAACGGCGACGCGTACGACTACCTGAACGAGTCGATCCGCGAGTGGCCCGACCAGAAGAAGCTGTCGGCCTGGATCCGCGAGGCGGGTTGGGGCGACGTGGCCTACCGCAACCTCACGTTCGGCATCGTCGCCCTGCACCGAGCGCGCAAGCCCGCGTGAGCGCCGTGCACGCAACTGCGGCATCCCGGCGCAGGTAGGCTGGGACCGTGACTTCGAGCCCCATCGCCCCGGGTTCGCGGCTGGCCAGCCGTCTGGGGTTCAGCGACCGCGTGTTCATCGGCCCTGCCGCACGCAAGGTCGCGCGCGCGATCGAAGACGGCCTCGAGCTCGTCGAGACCGGCCTCGCCCAAGACGTCCGGGTCGCCGACCCGCTGGCCGATGCGGCCAGTCGCTATCTGTACGAGGCGGGCGGCAAGCGCATCCGTCCCGTGCTCACGCTGCTCGCCGCCCAGCTCGGCGACGGCAACACCTCCGAGGTGATCGATGTCGCCAAGGCGCTGGAGATCACCCACCTGGGTTCGCTGTATCACGACGACGTCATGGACGGCGCCGACCGCCGTCGTGGCGTGCCGGCGGCGCATGCCGTGTGGGGCAACAACATCGCCATCCTCACCGGCGACATCCTCTTCTCCCGCGCCAGCCAGCTGATGTCCCGGCTCGGTGAGCGCGCCATCCGGCTCCAGGCCGACACGTTCGAGCGCCTGGTCCTCGGTCAGATGCACGAGACCCTCGGGCCGCAGCAGGACGACGACCCGATCGCGTTCTACATCCAGGTGCTCGCCGACAAGACCGGCTCTCTCATCGCCGCCGCCACGCAGGGCGGTGTGATCTTCTCCAACGCGCCGAGCGAGTACGAGGAGCCGCTGCGCGTGTACGGCGAGAAGATCGGCGTCGCGTTCCAGCTGCTCGACGATGTGATCGACCTGTCGGCCAAGCCCGAAGAGACCGGGAAGGTGCCGGGTACCGATCTCCGCGCCGGCGTCCCGACCATGCCGTACCTGCTGCTGAAGGCCGAGCCCGATGACGCCGCCGTCGACCTCGCGGCGCGCATCGATGACGGGGTGGCCCTCATCGCCGATGGCGCCGACCCCGCGATCCTCGACGGCCCGCTCGACGAGCTGCGCGATCACCGGGTGACGCAGAAGACCCTCGAACTCGCGCACGCCTGGACGCGGGATGCCGTCGACGCGCTCGCACCGCTGCCGCGTGGGACCGTGCGCGAGGCGCTGACCCGATTCGCAGAGACCCTCGCCGAACGCTCCAGCTGATCGCGCGCGACCGTCGGGTCGCGCGCCGGTTGCGTCGGCATACGAAAGGACCTCCCATGACCAAGCTCAGACTGGCCATCGTCGGTGCGGGCCCCGCCGGCATCTATGCCGCGGACATCCTGCTGAAGGCCGAGCGCAAGTTCGACGTCTCGATCGACCTCTTCGAACAGCTCCCTGCACCGTATGGACTCGTGCGCTACGGCGTCGCCCCCGATCACCCTCGCATCAAGGGCATCGTCAACGCGCTGCGAGACGTGCTCGACCGCGGGGACATCCGCCTGTTCGGCAACGTGCGCTTCGGTGAGGACATCACTCTCGACGACCTGAAGAAGCACTACAACGCCGTCGTCTTCGCGACCGGCGCGATCCGCGATACCTCGATGGACATCCCCGGGATCGATGCGGTCGCCTCCTACGGTGCCGCCGACTACGTCAGCTGGTTCGACGGACACCCGGACGTGCCGCGCGAGTGGCCGCTGGATGCCGCATCCGTCGGTGTGCTCGGCAACGGCAACGTGGCGCTCGACGTCGCGCGCATGCTCGCGAAGCACGCCGAGGATCTGCTCGTCACCGAGGTGCCGGCCAATGTCTACGAGGGACTCAAGGCCAGCGAGATCACCGACGTGCACGTCTTCGGTCGCCGCGGCCCGGCGCAGGTGAAGTTCACGCCGCTGGAGCTCCGCGAGCTCGGCGAGCTGCGCGACGTCGACATGGTCGTCTACGACGAGGACTTCGACTACGACGAGGCCTCGAAGGATGCGGTCGCCAGCAACAAGCAGGTCATGGTCATCGACCGCATCCTGCAGTCGTGGCGCAAGCGCGACTCGGTGAACAATGCCGGGGGCACGGCCTCGCGCCGTCTGCACCTGCATTTCTGGGCGCGCCCTGTCGAGGTGCGCAAGGACGAGAACGGCCGCGTCGCGGCACTCGTCTACGAGCGCACGCAGCCCGACGGTCAGGGCGGCGCGGTGGGAACCGGGGAGATGCGTGAGGTGCCGCTCCAGGCGCTGTACCGCGCCATCGGCTACTTCGGTTCGCCCCTTCCCGGTGTGCCGTTCGACAAGAAGCACGGCGTCATCCCGAACCGTGAGGGCCAGGTGCTCGCGAAGGACTCCAACGAGCGGGTCTCCGGCATCTACGCGACCGGGTGGATCAAGCGCGGCCCGGTGGGTCTGATCGGGCACACGAAGTCCGACGCGATGGAGACCGTTCGGCACATCATCAACGACCAGGGCTCCTGGTGGCACCCGGAGGACCCCTCCGAAGAGGCCGTCGTCGAGCTGTTGCGCGAGCGCGGCGTGCGCTGGACCGATCTCGAGGGCTGGCACCGTCTCGACGAGCACGAGATCGCCCTCGGTGCTCCCGAGGAGCGCGCCCGCGTCAAGGTCGTGCCGCGCGACGAGATGGTGCGCGTCTCCCGGGGCGAATAGGAGGTTCGCCTCCGCCGTCCCCGGTCTCGTCGGCTAGCCTGGCGACGACGGGGGAGGAATGCATGACCGAATGGATCCGGGATGTGCTCGGCGATGAGTTCCAGCAGCTGACCCTCGACCTCGGCACCGACGAGCAGGGTCCGGTGGTGGCCACCTTGGTGCGCGCGCTCCCGGCCGAGCCGGACCTCTGGAACCGCATCCGTGGACGGTGGCCGTTGCTCGACGGCGTCGACGTGCTCTACGTGCACGGTTGGTCGGACTACTTCTTCCAGAAACGGCTCGCGCGTTTCTGGACCTCGCGGGGTGCCCGCTTCTTCGCGCTCGACCTCCGCAAATACGGTCGCAGCCTCCGCGACGGACAGACGCCCGGCTACGTCGCCGACCTCGCCACCTACGACGAGGACATCGGGGCGGCGCTGGAAGCGATGGGACGGGGGCAGGGCGGAATCGAGTCGTCCCGGCGTCTGGTGCTGCTCGGACACTCGACCGGCGGGCTCGTCCTGAGCCTCTGGGCGTCTCGTCATCCTGGTGCGGCGGATGCGGTGATCCTGAACAGCCCGTGGCTGGAGTTCCAGTTCGCGCCGGCGCGGGCGGCGATCGCGCCCATGGTGGAGCTGCAGGCTCGCATCCGGCCCATGGAGGCGGCGCCGCAGGTCGACCTGGGCTTCTACACCCGTGCTCAGCTGGAGGTCGCCGACCCGGATGATCCGATGGAGGTGAATCCGCTCTGGCGCCCCGCGCAGACCATGGCGGTGTACGCGGGCTGGTTGCACGCGATCCTCTCCGGGCACAAGGCCGTGGCCGCAGGACTGGGGATCACGGCTCCGGTGTGCGTGTTGCTCTCGGCGCGGTTCGTGCCCCCGACGCGGTGGTCGGAAGAGCTCACCAGCGCAGACTCCGTGCTCGTCGTCGACGACATCGCGCGCGCGGCGCTGCGGCTCGGGGCGAGTGTGACGGTGGAGCGCATCGACGGTGCGCTGCACGACGTCTTCCTCTCGCGCCACGACGCGCGCGAGGACGCCTACCGACGCCTCGAGCGTTGGGTCACGGGCTGGCGCGCGGCGATCTGATCTCGCGTCACAGGTAGTACATCGTCCGGACGAGGCGCTCCGCCTCATCGCCGTCGCCGTCGCGGACGGCGCCCGCGAAGGCGATGTACACGTCGCGCATCCGAGCGCGGTCCGTCACGGGGACCACCCAGTCGCGGAGGTTGCGGAACAGAACCATGCTCGCGTCCTCCATCAGTGTTCGGTGCTGCGCGTTCCCGCTCCGATCTCCGAGATACGAGAACACCGCCCATCGCGCGTCCGAGGTCGTCTCGGGGTGTTCGAGGGACGCGTGCATCGCGGCCACGAGGCGCACGACGTGATCGCGCTGCGCGTCGCTGATGCGCGGCACGGCCAGCCGGGCGGCTATCGCCGCCTGGTACCCGGCGAACTCGAGCGACTGCGCGATCGTCTCCGACGTCACCTCGGTCACCTCGGTGTACCGGCTCGGATACATCGTCACCATCCCCAGCCGCTCCAGACGCTGAAGTGCTTCGCGAACGGGAGTTCGTGACACGTGCAGCTCTTCGGCCACATCGACGTCGCGGATGCGTTCGCCGGCTTCGATCGTGCCCTCGATGATCTGTCTGCCGAGGTGGTGGAACACCTCTTCGGCCAGAAGCTGCTTGCTCTCGCCGACACTCGTCGATCCGATAATGCTCATGGACCTGCCCCCAGTTGCCCTTCATTTCCCGAGCATCCCCATGATTCGCCCCGGGTGGGCCACCGCATCATGAGGTCGCGTCGGTTTCCAACACGATCTACGCCTGTCGACGCGTGTGGGGGCACACGGCTGTCGGCGACCTCTCCAGTCTTGGCCACTCGGGCCGGTATTCCGGTATGCGATCCTACTGCGCGGCTCCGGAAGACCGAAGTCGCGCCCGCGGGCAGACGAAAGGCCCCACTCGGTCTTTCGCCGAATGGGGCCTTTCGTCTTACAGGCGGGAGGTTCGCCTAGCGGTAGTTGATGAACTGCAGGTCGAGATCGAGGTCGGCGCCCTTCAGCAGCGCGATGACCGACTGCAGGTCATCGCGACTCTTGGACTGCACGCGCAGTTCGTCGCCCTGGATCTGGCTCTTGACGCCCTTGGGGCCCTCGTCGCGGATGATCTTGTTGATCTTCTTCGCGTTCTCCGAGGAGATGCCGTCCTTGAGCGTCGAGACGATGCGGAACTCCTTGCCGCTGGCGAACGGGTCGCCCGACTCGAGGCTCTTCAGCGAGATGCCCCGCTTGATGAGCTTGGACTGGAACACGTCGAGCACGGCCTTCGCCCGCTCCTCGGTGTTCGCGATGATGAGGATGCTTTCGCCGCTCCAGGCGATCGACGCACCGGTGCCCTTGAAGTCGTAGCGCTGCTCGATCTCCTTGCGGGCCTGGTTCAGGGCGTTCTCCGCCTCCTGGTGATCCACCTTCGAGACGATGTCAAATGAGCTGTCAGCCATGGTTTCATCCTACTCAGGGGCTGAGCGCGTAGACATTGTCGGAGATCCTGGTGGCTCCGTCGGGAGTCGGGTAGTCGTCCGGCACCGTCGTGAAGTGACCTGCAGGTCCGCTCATCTCCACCGGGCCCCGCTCCCCGCCGCAGCCCATGCCCCACTCGTCCTCGTCGCGGTAGGCGAGTACGCAGACCGTCGACGGCTCGACGCCCCGCAGCAGCCAGATCGAGCTGCCGGAGTGCTCGCCGACCAAGCGCGCCGACGAGAGGTCAGCGACGTCGCCCGAGTCCTGCTCGACCACCCCGTCCGGCACGCTGTCCGCAGCCTCCGCGTCTCGATCCAGCACGGCGTAGTTCGTGGCGAACGCGGTGCAGCCGCTCAGGGCGATCGCCGACAACGTCAGGAGGAGACCCGCCGCTGTCCGCGCGACGCGAAGGGAACGATCCGTCATGGCCCCAGTCTACGAGCGCTCCGTCTCGCGTCCCATGGAAGCGTTTTCACAAGCCTTGCTTCCATTCATCCCGGTCACGGCTTGGTATCGACGCTCTTCTTCGTTGCAAAAGGAGTCGTATCCGATGCATACTGTAAGCGCTTGCAGTCTGTGCAGGCCACCAGCACCGAGAGAGGCACACACCAATGAAGGTGAACAAGAGGGGTATCGCCGCCGCAGGCGCGATCGCCATCGTTTCGACTCTGACGCTTGCCGGCTGCTCCACGGGGACCAGCGGCGACGACACCTCCGACTCCCAGGGGAGCGGCAAGCTGGTCGTCTGGGTCGATGCCGAGCGCGTGGACGCGCTGCAGGACGCGGCGGACTCCTACGAGGACAAGACCGGCGTCAAGGTCGAGCTCGTGGGCAAGTCGGTCGACGACATGAAGGACGACTTCATCCAGCAGGTCCCGACCGGTAAGGGCCCCGATGTCGTCATGGGCGCGCACGACTGGCTGGGGGAGCTCTCCACCAACGGCGTCGTCGCCCCGATCGAGCTCGGCGACAGCTCGGAGGACTACCTTCCCGTCGCGCTGCAGGCCGCAACGTACGAGGGCACCGTCTACATGCTGCCGTACGCGGTCGAGAACATCGCGGTGCTGCGCAACGCCGACCTCGTCCCGGCTGCAGCCACCAGCTTCGACGACATGGTCTCGAAGGGCACCTTCGTCGTCGAGCAGGGCACCGAGGGCAACCCGTACCACCTGTACCCGTTCCAGACCGCGTTCGGTGCTCCGGTCTTCGGCACCGACGACTCGGGGAGCTATGACCCCACCGACCTGCAGCTCGGCAGCGAGGGCGGCTTCGCGTTCGCCGACTGGCTGGGTGTGCAGGGCGCCGCGGGCGTGCTGAACACCGACGTCGACGGCGAGATCGCCAAGCAGCAGTTCCTCGACGGCACGGCAGCCTTCTGGCTGACCGGTCCGTGGAACGTGGGCGCCGCAACCGACGCCGGCATCAACGTCGCGATCGACCCGATCCCGAGCCCGACCGGTGAGACCGCTTCGCCGTTCGCCGGCGTGAAGGGCTTCTTCGTCAGTTCCGAGTCGAAGAACAAGGTCGCCGCGAACGACTTCCTCGTCAACTACATCGGCACCGAAGACGTTCAGCTCGACCTGTTCAAGGCCGGCAACATCCTGCCGGCGCTCACCGCAGCCGCCGACACCGCGGCGTCCGACCCGATCATCGCCGGCTTCCAGGCCGTCGGCGAAGACGCCGTGCCGATGCCGGCCATCCCGGCCATGGGCGCGGTGTGGGAGTTCTGGGGCGTGGCCGAGGCCGCGATCATCAACGGCGCGGACCCGAAGACGACGTGGCAGAAGCTCGTCGACGACGTGACCGCCGCGATCAAGTAACAGCACCCACTGGCCCTGCCGGGGTGGACGCTCCGGTCCGCCCCGGCAGGATCATGACGAGGACGACATGACAGACATCGACGAGCGCACTGCTCCTCCGACCCGACGCCAGCGACAGGCCGCGAAGATCGCCGAGGCCGCGTCCGGCCCGATCGGCTGGATGCTGCTGAAGATCCTCCTGCTGGCCGTCGTCGACGCGATCGCGCTGTACGCGGCGTTCGTGCTCTTCGCCCACCAGGAATGGCTGATCCTCGGCATCGTCGTCGTGGTGGCCGTCTTCGTCAACTACATCTACTTCTCCCGCAAGCGCATCGCGGCGAAGTACCTCACGCCGGGCATCATCTTCCTGATCCTGTTCCAGGTGTTCACGCTGCTCTACACCGGCTACATCGGTTTCACGAACTACGGCACCGGGCACAACGGCACGAAAGACCAGGCCATCTCCTCGCTCCTCGCGTCGGCGCAGGAGCGGGTCGAGGACTCTCCCACCTATCCGGTCACGGTCGTCGAACAGTTCGGCACCTATGGTCTCCTGGTCACCGACCCGGACTCCGGCGACGCGCTTCTCGGCACGGCCGAGCAGCCGCTCGAAGAGGTGGACGCGCAGTTCGAGGGCGGACAGGCCGTCGCGGTCGACGGCTGGACGACGCTCCCGCTGGCCACCGTGTTCACGCTCTCCGAAGAGCTCGAGAAGCTGTCGGTTCCCTTCAGCGATGACCCCAATGACGGCGCCCTGCGGGCTCCGGACGGCCAGAAGGGGTATCTGTACGTCTCGACGCTCGAGTACGACGCGGCCGCCGACACCATCACCGACACCACCACCGGCACGGTTTACTCCGACACCGGCGAGGGAGCCTTCACCGCCGACGACGGCGAGCAGCTGCTCCCGGGATGGCAGACCACCGTCGGCTTCGACAACTTCGTGCGCGCGGTCACCGACTCCTCGATCCGCGGACCGCTCATCGCCGTGACGCTGTGGACCTTCGCGTTCGCGTTGATCTCGGTCGCCACGACGTTCTTCCTCGGGCTCCTGCTCGCGCTGGTCTTCAACAACACCCGGATGCGGTTCCGCAACGGGTACCGGATCATCCTGATCCTCCCGTACGCGTTCCCGGCGTTCCTGTCGGCGCTCGTCTGGGCCGGCATGATGAACGAGAGCTTCGGCTTCATCAACCAGGTCATCTTCGGGGGAGCGGACATCCCGTGGCTCACGGATCCGACGCTGGCCAAGGTGTCGGTGCTGCTGGTGAACCTGTGGCTCGGATTCCCCTACATGTTCCTCGTCTGCATGGGCGCCCTTCAGGGCATCCCGGAGGACGTGAACGAGGCCGCCGTCATGGACGGCGCTAACCCGTGGCAGGTCTTCCGCCGCATCAAGCTGCCGCTGCTGCTCGTCACGGTCGCGCCACTGCTGATCTCGTCCTTCGCGTTCAACTTCAACAACTTCAACCTGATCTACATGCTCACCAAGGGCGGACCCCGCTTCAGCGACGTGTCGATCCCGGTCGGGCACACCGACATCCTGATCTCGATGGTCTACAAGGTGGCGTTCACCGGGCAGACCCGCGACTACGGACTGGCTTCGGCATTCACCATCCTGATCTTCATCGTGGTCGCGACGATCTCGATCATCAGCTTCCGCAAGACCAAGGCCCTCGAGGAGCTGAACTGACATGAGCACCGCCAGCCCCGCCACCGCCACCACCGCCTCCACCGCCTCGAAGACCGATGAGCGCACACCCGGCCCGCGTCGCCGCAGCTTCGGCGCCTGGTTCGCCGATACCGGATGGCGACACCTCGTCGCGATCGTCGTGAGCGCCTTCGCTCTGTTCCCCCTTCTGTACGTCGTCTCGGCGTCGCTGAATCCGAAGGGGACGCTGACCGGATCGAACCAGCTGTTCTCCGCGATCGGGATCGACAGCTACGTGCGCATCCTGAGCGACCCGCAGAACCCGTACGGCACGTGGTTCCTCAACACTCTGCTGATCGCCGTCGTGACCGGGGCGGTCACGGTCTTCATCGGCGCCTGCGCGGCATATGCGTTCTCGCGCATGCGCTTCGCCGGGCGCCGTGTCGGGCTCGTCACGATCGTGGTCGTGCAGATGTTCCCGCAGCTGCTCGCCGTGGTCGCGATCTTCCTGCTCATGTCGACCCTGGGGGACTGGTTCCCCGCCATCGGGCTGAACACGCACACCGGTCTGATCCTGGTGTACCTCGGGGGAGCGCTCGGCGTGAACACGTACTTGATGTACGGGTTCTTCAACACGATCCCCAAGGAGATCGACGAGGCAGCCCGCATCGACGGGGCCGGTCACGCGCGCATCTTCTTCACCATCATCCTGCGCCTGGTCGCGCCCATCCTCGCCGTCGTCGGACTCCTCTCCTTCATCGGCACGGTCAACGAGTACGTGATCGCGAGCGTGATGCTCGTCGACGTGGAGCAGCAGACGCTCGTCGTCGGACTCACCAAGCTCGTGGCGAATCCGCGCTACGCGGACTGGTCGGCATTCTCGGCCGGCGCGGTGATGGCCGCCATCCCGGTGATGATCCTGTTCCTCTTCCTGCAGAAGTACATCGTCGGCGGTCTCACCGCGGGGGCGACGAAGGGCTGACCCTCGGTGGGGTTCACCCGCGGGGCCGGTGTCGCCGGTAGCGTGCATGGCATGGTAGCTTGTCATGCATGACAGCTGACGTCGGATCGCAGATGCGCAAAGGGGTGGTCGAGTACTGCGTGCTCGGACTCCTCGCGCGTGAGCCGATGTACGGCTGGCAGCTGGCCGATGCACTCACCGGCGCCGGACTGATCGCCAGCATCGGCACGCTCTACCCGCTGCTGGGACGGCTGCGGGACAACGGCTGGGTCAGCACGTTCGACCTGCCGTCGGAGAGCGGGCCCGTGCGCAAGTACTACCGGCTCACCGAGTCGGGTACCGAGCAGCTCGAGCGATTCCGAGTGCAGTGGACCCCGTTCGCCCGTGTCGTGACGGGCATAGTCGGAGAGGGACGACCATGACAGAGACGACAGCAGACACACTGCGCGAGGAGTATCTCGCCCGGCTCGACGAGGCGATGCGCGGGCTCCCGCACGGCGTCGCGTCGGACATCCGTGGCGGCATCGTCGAAGAGCTGCAGGGCCTCGACGCCGCGGATACCGCCGCGCGGATCGCTCGGCTCGGTGATCCGGTGGCCATCGCGAGGGAGGCGCAGGACGAGGTGCCGGCGAACCCCGCGATCGTGGTCGCTGCGCCGGTCGCGGCCCCGCCCGCGCCCCGACCGCCGGCGACCTCGACGCGCGGTTTCGCGATCGCTGCCGCGCTGACGCTGAGCTTCGGCGGTTTCCTCGTCCCGGTGCTCGGCTGGTTCGTCGGCGCGGTACTCGTCAGCATCAGCACCCTCTGGAAGACGTGGGAGAAGGTCGTCGCGATCATCGTGCCGTTCGTCTTCGGCGCGGTCTCGTTGTTCCTGGTGCAGTTCATGAGCTTCGTGGAGTTCAGCTCGACCGGCAGCTCGTCCGGCACCGGCACCCCAGCCGATGAGGTCGTGAACAACCCGCTGCTGCCCGGCTTCAGTGCCTGGCACGTCCTCCTTCTCCTTGGGTTCCTCCTCATCCCGGCGTCGGGTCTCTGGCTGCTCTGGCGGCTCCGGGGGCGCGTCGCTCGCTGAGTCACGCCCCGTCACACCGCGTGCATGCTCGGCGTTGCGCCCGGCCAGTATCCCGGTCGGGCCATACCGTGGAGACATGGCACGGGTGGCGGGGCGCAATCTGGCGATGAGCTGGTTCGCCGGCATCGTGTGCGCCGGAATCATCGGGGCGCTCGTCTGGCTGTCCCTCCCGATCCTTCCGACTCTCGCGGAGTTCGCGGGAACCGCGCTCCGCAACGCCCTTCCCTGACGGCTCGCGAGGGGACGCCGACGCGTGTATCCCGACACGTCGGCACGCCTGCGTCGACGGCCGTCGGCCCGGCGGTACCCTCACAATGCACATATCCGATGAGAGGCGCACCCCATGAGTGACCCCGACGCTCCCCAGCCCGAGAAGCCGACTGACGTCGACGACGTCGTCGGCAGCGCGAACGCCGGTCTCGACGCCGCCGCCGCGGCGGGTGCGGATGTCCCCGGTTCCGCCGATGCGCCGGACCACAAACCGGCAGACGCCGTCGACGAGAAGATCGTCGACCCCGATCTCGCCGCGTTCGAAGCCGCAGAGCGCGACCACCCCGGAACGTTCGCGTCCCCGCCTCCCGCCGTCACTCCGGCACCCATCGTCGAGTCGCGCGAGCCCGCGCGCGACGTCCGGGCGGAGGCCGACGCGGAGACCGAATCCTTCTACCCGGAGCCGATCGTGGGCGAGCCCGTGCCGTTCGGTCACGAGCAGTCCGGCCTGGCCGGTGCCGCCTACGCCCAGTACGGTGACGACACCGAGACACGCATCGTGCCGTCGGAGCCGCTGATCGGTGCGACGGGTGTCGCCGCGGCAGCGCAGCCTCAACCCATCTTCGTGCAGGCTCCCGAGCCGCCCCGTGACCGCGGCAACCGCGGCACCGCCGGCCTCATCGGCCTGCTCGCGACCCTGGTTTTCGCCGTGCTGTACCTCGGCACGGCGCTGGGTCTCGGCGCGATCGCCGGCGAGGTGAACGGCGAGAACATCGGTGAGGCCGCGCTGGCACCGCTGATGACCTGGGGGTACTGGACGCCGGTCGTCGTCTTCTTCCTCGGCTTCTGGCTGCTCGGCGCGATCATCAACCGCGGCCGCTGGGGCCTCTGGGTGGTCTTCGGCATCATCGTCGGCGTCATCGCCTATGCGGGCCACATCCTCGGACAGCTGTTCGAGGCGCCGTTCTGGAAGCTCACGTCGTCTCAGGGCCTCGATCTCGTCGGCGAGCAGCTGCTCGCCCCGCTCGCCATCGCCGCATTCGTGTTCGCGCGCGAACTGACCATCTGGTTCGGCGCATGGGTGTCGCGCAGCGGCGCTCGCAAGACCGAACTGAACGCCGAGGCGCAGCGCGAGTACGAGCGCACCCTCGAAGCCGGTCCGACGCTGTCGAGGTAATCACGAACTCCACGACGCCGAACCCCCGCGGGCCCGAGTCCGCGGGGGTTTCGGCTGTCCTGGCCGTGGTGCTCGCGACGATCGGCTTCTTCGCGCTCGCGGTGTTCGGCCTGGGGGCCCTGAGTGTGGCCACCGATACCGACATCATCGCGGTGCGAGGGTTGGGGCAGGCGCCGGGCGCCGTCGGGATGCTGGCGGCGGTCGCGGTCTTCGCGCTCATGCTGTGGTCGACGCTCCGTCGTGGCCATCCCTCCTTCGTGGCGACGATCGCGATCGCTCTCCTCACAGCTCTGGCTCATCTCGCGGCGGTGTGGATCACGGTCGTCCTCGGCTCGTCCGACTTCGTGATCGCGACCGCGGTGGCGGGGGATCTGGTCCGCGGTGGTGCGAGTGCGGTGCTGGTGGTCGCGGGGCTGATAGCAGGCTGGGGTGGCATCGCCCTCCGTCGCACTCGTGCCGAGCATCCGCGCTGGCCTTGGGAGCGCGAAGACGACGAGGAGTGACGCGGCCGCCCCGCCGCGATGCGCGAAATCGCGGTCACGACGGGCGGCGCGCCGTACGCTGGTGGGGTGGAGCGCTCATTGGAGACGCAGGTGGACCAGGCCGTCGAGGCCTGGTTGCGCTGGGTGCCGCGCTGGGAGCCGGCGACCCACCGCGGTCGCGTCGCACCATGCCGCCGCTGTCTGGGATCGCCGATCCTCTCGGCGGCGGGAATCGGTGCGAACACCCCGCACGGTGTGCAGCACGGACTCTCGACGCGCATCAAGACCATCGTCGACCACGCCGTCGCGGACTACACGGCACGGAATCTCCCCATGCTGCAGCGCGAGCTCGATCAGCAGGCCGCCCGGAACCGCGCCCGCAGCTACCGCCCTGCCGAAGACCTCGATCCGGAATTCGACGGCCTCCCGCTCGACCCCGAGCCGGTTCCCGGCGCGCCGTTCCTCTTCACCATCGCCGGGCTCGCCGATGACTCCGCCGCGGAGCTGCCGGCGTTGCCGCCTCTGACCGAGGAAGCCAAGATCGCCCTCCGGCAGGAGGTCGCCCTCGCCGACGAGTACGCCAATATGGTCGGGCGGGAGATCTGCGGCATCCTGCTTCGCCACCGGATCTACATCCAGGCGGCCATCTCGCAGCACGTGGAGCCGCAGATCGAGGCACTGCTCGCCGAGCTGACGGAGTCGTTGGATTCGCCGTTCGACCCCGACCTGCCGTGATGCTCCGAGCGCCGCTCCGCCGTCACACCGGACTTGCGTTCATTTGACCACCACGTTACGCGGCATTACACTTGACCAGGTGTGTGCACGTCTTGACGTGCGCACTGGGCGTCGGCACCATGCCGGTCCGCCCCCACGGCATACCCACCACACCAAAAGCGCGTCGAATCCGGCGTGCCGGTGGGTCATGATGTGAAACCCATCACGCTGTCACCGTGCAGCACTATGAGGAGAGAACGTGCCAACCATTCAGCAGTTGGTTCGCAAGGGTCGCTCGCCCAAGGTCACCAAGACCAAGGCGCCGGCGCTCAAGTCGAACCCGCAGCAGGCCGGGGTCTGCACCCGCGTCTACACCACCACCCCCAAGAAGCCGAACTCGGCGATGCGCAAGGTCGCTCGTGTGAAGCTCCGCAACGGCACCGAGGTCACCGCGTACATCCCCGGCGAGGGTCACAACCTCCAGGAGCACTCGCTGGTGCTCGTCCGTGGCGGTCGTGTCAAGGACCTCCCCGGTGTGCGTTACAAGATCGTCCGTGGCGCCCTGGACACCCAGGCAGTCAAGAACCGTAAGCAGGCTCGTTCCCGCTACGGCGCGAAGAAGGGTTGAGTTAGATGCCTCGTAAGGGACCAGCCCCCAAGCGCCCCGTCGTCAACGACCCGGTATACGGCGCACCGATCGTCACCTCGCTGGTGAACAAGATCCTCGTCGACGGCAAGAAGTCGCTGGCCGAGTCGATCGTCTACGGCGCCCTCCGCGGCGTCGAGGCGAAGAACGGTCAGGACGCCGTCGCCACGCTCAAGAAGGCGCTCGACAACGTGCGCCCGACCCTCGAGGTCCGCAGCCGCCGCGTCGGTGGCTCGACCTACCAGGTGCCGGTCGAGGTCAAGCCTCACCGCGCCAACACGCTCGCTCTGCGCTGGCTCGTGAGCTACGCGAAGGGCCGTCGTGAGAAGACGATGACCGAGCGTCTGCAGAACGAGATCCTCGACGCGTCGAACGGCCTGGGTGCCGCGGTCAAGCGCCGCGAGGACACGCACAAGATGGCCGAGTCGAACCGCGCGTTCGCTCACTACCGCTGGTAACCAGCTTCGCCCGCCCTTCGGCCACTCGCCGAAGGGCGGGCACCCCCTCTTCGCAGTACGACTGCTCCAAAAGATAAGGACACTCCTGTGGCACAAGACGTGCTCACGGACCTGAGCAAGGTCCGCAACATCGGCATCATGGCGCACATCGATGCCGGCAAGACCACGACGACCGAGCGCATCCTGTTCTACACGGGCGTCAACCACAAGCTCGGCGAGACGCACGATGGCGCGTCGACCACCGACTGGATGGAGCAGGAGAAGGAGCGCGGCATCACGATCACGTCTGCCGCCGTGACCTGCTACTGGAACAAGAACCAGATCAACATCATCGACACCCCCGGCCACGTGGACTTCACGGTCGAGGTGGAGCGTTCGCTCCGTGTCCTCGATGGTGCCGTCGCCGTGTTCGACGGCAAGGAGGGCGTCGAGCCCCAGTCCGAGACGGTCTGGCGTCAGGCCGACAAGTACAACGTCCCCCGCATCTGCTTCGTCAACAAGATGGACAAGCTCGGCGCGGACTTCTACTTCACCGTCGACACCATCATCAACCGCTTGGGTGCCAAGCCCCTCGTGATCCAGCTGCCGATCGGTGCGGAGAGCGACTTCATCGGCGTCGTCGACCTGGTCGAGATGCGTGCGCTGGTGTGGGCCGGAGACTCCAAGGGTGACGTCACGATGGGCGCCTCCTACGAGATCCAGGAGATCCCGGAGAACCTCAAGGAGAAGGCGGCGGAGTACCGTCAGCAGCTCCTCGAGACCGTCGCCGAGACCGACGACGCGCTGCTCGAGAAGTTCTTCGGTGGCGAGGAGCTCACGGTCGCCGAGATCAAGGGCGCGATCCGCAAGCTGACCGTCGCTTCCGAGATCTACCCGGTGCTCTGCGGTTCCGCGTTCAAGAACCGCGGCGTCCAGCCGATGCTCGACGCGGTCGTCGACTACCTCCCGAACCCGCTCGACGTGGGCTCGATCGAGGCACACGACCCGAAGGACTACGACACGATCATCGAGCGTCACCCCGACGCCAATGACCCGTTCGCAGCCCTCGCGTTCAAGGTCGCCGTGCACCCGTTCTTCGGTCGCCTCACCTACGTGCGCGTCTACTCGGGTCACCTCGAGTCCGGTTCTGCGGTCATCAACTCGACCAAGAACAAGAAGGAGCGCATCGGGAAGATCTTCCAGATGCACGCCAACAAGGAGATCCCGGTCCCCTCGGTCACCGCGGGTAACATCTACGCGGTCATCGGTCTGAAGGACACCACCACCGGTGACACCCTGACCGACCCGGCAGCTCCGGTCGTCCTCGAGTCGATGACGTTCCCCGAGCCCGTCATCGAGGTCGCGATCGAGCCGAAGACCAAGGCCGACCAGGAGAAGCTGGGTGTCGCCATCCAGAAGCTCGCTGAGGAGGACCCGACCTTCCGCACGGAGCTCAACCCCGAGACCGGTCAGACGACCATCAAGGGCATGGGCGAGCTTCACCTCGACATCCTCGTGGACCGCATGAAGCGCGAGTTCAACGTCGAGGCCAACGTCGGCAAGCCGCAGGTCGCGTACCGCGAGACCCTGAAGAAGGCCGTCGAGAAGCACGACTACACGCACAAGAAGCAGACCGGTGGCTCCGGCCAGTTCGCGAAGATCCAGTTCACCATCGAGCCGATGGACCTGGACTCCGAGAAGACCTACGAGTTCGTGAACGCCGTCACCGGTGGTCGCATCCCTCGTGAGTACATCGGTTCGATCGACGCCGGTTTCCAGGACGCGATGAACGTCGGTGTGCTCGCGGGCTACCCGATGGTCGGCGTCAAGGCGACCATCGTCGATGGTGCGGCGCACGACGTCGACTCCTCGGAGATGGCGTTCAAGATCGCGGGCTCCATGGGCTTCAAGGAGGCCGCTCGCCGTGCCAACCCCGTGCTGCTCGAGCCGCTGATGGCCGTCGAGGTCCGTACTCCTGAGGAGTACATGGGCGACGTCATCGGCGACCTGAACTCGCGTCGTGGCCAGATCCAGTCGATGGAAGACGCCGCAGGCGTCAAGGTCGTCCGCGCTCAGGTCCCGCTGTCCGAGATGTTCGGCTACATCGGCGACCTGCGCTCGAAGACCTCGGGCCGTGCCGTCTACTCCATGGAGTTCCACAGCTACGCTGAGGTTCCCCGCGCAGTGGCCGACGAGATCGTCCAGAAGACCAAGGGCGAGTAATCGCTCTTCTGGGCTCCCCGCGGCGCCGAGCACCGCGAAGCGCAGCGGGGTTCCCAGGTCACCTACAACTTCACATTCCCTCTCTACTAAACTGAGAACCTAACCCGTAGAGAACCGGTCGCAAACCAGTGCCCGGTCACCTTTACAACGACGTCCTGAGGAGGACCCAGTGGCTAAGGCCAAGTTCGAGCGGACCAAGCCGCACGTCAACATCGGAACGATCGGTCACGTCGACCACGGCAAGACCACGCTCTCCGCAGCGATCTCGAAGGTGCTTGCTGACAAGTTCCCGTCCGACACCAACGTGCAGCGTGACTTCGCTTCCATCGACTCGGCGCCGGAAGAGCGCCAGCGTGGAATCACCATCAACATCTCGCACATCGAGTACGAGACCCCCAAGCGCCACTACGCTCACGTCGACGCTCCCGGCCACGCCGACTACGTCAAGAACATGATCACCGGTGCTGCTCAGATGGACGGCGCGATCCTCGTGGTCGCCGCCACCGACGGCCCGATGGCTCAGACGCGTGAGCACGTGCTGCTCGCCAAGCAGGTCGGCGTGCCGTACCTGCTGGTCGCGCTGAACAAGTCGGACATGGTCGACGACGAGGAGATCCTGGAGCTCGTCGAGCTCGAGGTCCGCGAGCTGCTCGCAGCCCAGGGCTTCGACGAGGACGCTCCTGTCGTCCGCGTCTCGGCTCTCAAGGCTCTCGAGGGCGACGAGAAGTGGACCCAGGCGATCCTGGACCTCATGCAGGCTGTCGACGACAGCGTTCCGGACCCGGAGCGTGACCGTGACAAGCCGTTCCTGATGCCCGTCGAGGACGTCTTCACGATCACCGGTCGTGGAACCGTCGTCACGGGTCGCGCCGAGCGTGGCACGCTGGCCATCAACTCCGAGGTCGAGATCGTCGGACTCCGTCCGACCGTCAAGACCACGGTCACGGGTATCGAGATGTTCCACAAGCAGCTCGACGAGGCCTGGGCCGGCGAGAACTGTGGTCTCCTGCTCCGTGGCACGAAGCGTGAGGACGTCGAGCGCGGTCAGGTCATCGTCAAGCCGGGTTCGGTCACGCCGCACACCGACTTCGAGGGCACCGCGTACATCCTGTCCAAGGACGAGGGTGGGCGTCACAACCCCTTCTACACGAACTACCGCCCGCAGTTCTACTTCCGCACCACCGACGTCACCGGCGTCATCTCGCTGCCCGAGGGCACCGAGATGGTCATGCCCGGCGACACCACCGACATGACGGTCGAGCTGATCCAGCCGATCGCCATGGAGGAGGGCCTCGGCTTCGCCATCCGTGAGGGTGGACGCACCGTGGGCGCCGGTACGGTCACGAAGATCGTCAAGTAAGCATCTGCTTCCTCGCAGAGGGGTCGGACCTTCGGGTCCGGCCCCTCTGTGCTTTGTATCGTGTCGGGAGTTTCCTCTCCGCGCCAAGACGTGCACAATGATCTCGTCGGCCTCTCCGTCGACGCACACCTGAGAAGGGGATTCACATGGGTATCGATGACGCGGTGAACAAGGGCAAGGACCTCTACGAGCAGAACAAGGACAAGATCGCCGAGGCCGTCAAGAGCGACCAGGCCGAGGACATCAGTGACAAGGTCCTCGATGGCGTCGCGGACTTCGCGAAGAAGATCGCCCCGGGTGCAGCAGACAAGATCGACGAGATCCGGGACAGCGCGGACAAGGCCGTCGGCAACGAGTAGCAGCCCCGCACTCTTCGAGCGGCGATCCACCACCTGGTGGATCGCCGCTTTCGTATGCAGAGGCACGCCCCCGTTCGATCTAGTGGTCGTCAGATGTGGCGGATTCGCAGATGTATCGAGTAGGATCGTCTCGACCGCCTGGGGATCTTGCGGTCGGGGAAGCCGAAGGGGTTCGGTTTCCCGAAGCACGCGGTCTTTCCGCGTTGAAACTGGGGATAAGCGATCTTGGGGATCATCGTGCGACGCGCGCACTCTGTGCGCCTGAGCGTCATCCTGCCTGCGCGGCGGGTCTTCCGCCGCGCCCTCGAACGAGGAGTTCGGCGTCCCTTCACGCCGGGCTACTCGCGTTCGGTGTGCCCCCTCGCACTGAACGCCCTCCCCAAGCGGGGCGAGGCATGGGGATGCCTCGCCCCGCTATCTCCTTCCTTCTGAGCCGGATTTCGTCGTCGGCCACCGCCTCGCTGAGAGGCGCGACACGCCCGGGTTTGCAGAAGTGAAATCAGCCGTGGCAGAATAGACAGGTTCGATATTCCGTCGCCGCTGTGCGTGCGCCGGATCACTGCCAGGGCAGTGCATAGACGGCGGTTCCTCATGGGGGCTGCAGGGTTCTAGGCCGCGGGTAGCAGAACAGACACCCCGACACCCTTCTCACCGAAGGGTTCGCCGTGCGCGGCGGAGGTCGGGCATCCGGTCGCCTCGCGGCGTCCGGCTGACAGAAGAACAGTGGTGCAGCAGATCGACTCGTGAGAGCCGTTCTCGTGCCGAGGCGCGAACAGCGCCGACGTGCGTCCAATGCCCCAGGGCCACCCGGTCCCGGACGGTATGACGCCTAAAGAGAGAGAGCAGACAATGGCGGGACAGAAGATCCGCATTCGCCTGAAGTCGTATGACCACGAGGTCATCGACACGTCCGCACGCAAGATCGTCGACACCGTGACCCGTGCGGGTGCGACCGTCGTCGGACCCGTGCCCCTTCCGACCGAGAAGAACGTCGTGTGCGTCATCCGGTCGCCGCACAAGTACAAGGACAGCCGCGAGCACTTCGAGATGCGCACCCACAAGCGTCTGATCGACATCGTCGACCCGACGCCCAAGGCCGTCGACTCGCTGATGCGTCTCGACCTGCCTGCCGATGTCAACATCGAGATCAAGCTCTGAGGTCGGACATGGTTGACATCAACTCCAAGATTTCCAAGGGCATGCTGGGCACGAAGCTCGGCATGACACAGGTCTGGAACGAGAGTGGCAAGCTCGTTCCCGTCACCGTCATCGAGCTCGCCTCGAACGTGGTCACGCAGATCCGTACGCCCGAGAAGGACGGCTACAACGCCGTACAGATCGCGTACGGTCAGATCGACCCGCGCAAGGTGAACAAGCCCCTCACGGCCCACTTCGAGGCAGCCGGCGTCACGCCGCGTCGTCACGTCACCGAGATCCGCACCGCGGACGCCGGCGACTACAGCCTGGGCCAGGAGCTCAC
Source organism: Microbacterium sp. Cr-K20 (assembly GCF_000708325.1). NCBI lineage: Bacteria > Bacillati > Actinomycetota > Actinomycetes > Micrococcales > Microbacteriaceae > Microbacterium > Microbacterium sp. Cr-K20. The sequence continues at coordinate 53,481 of NZ_JARE01000004.1, forward strand.
GGTCGACGGCACCTTCGAAGCCGGCCAGCTCGTCGACGTCGTCGGCACGAGCAAGGGCAAGGGCTTCGCCGGTGTCATGAAGCGTCACAACTTCAAGGGCGTCTCGGCTTCGCACGGTTCGCACCGCAACCACCGCAAGCCCGGCTCCATCGGCGCATCGTCGACCCCGAGCCGCGTCTTCAAGGGCATGCGCATGGCCGGCCGTATGGGTGGCGAGCGTGTGACCGTCCTCAACCTCACGGTGCACGCCATCGACATCGAGAAGGGTCTGCTGCTCGTCAAGGGCGCTGTCCCCGGTGCTCGTGGCCGCATCGTCTATGTCCGCAACGCAGTGAAGGGTGCCTGAACATGGCTGACTCCACTCTCGCGCTCGACGTCCTCAAGGCAGACGGCAAGAAGGCAGGCTCCATCGAGCTTCCCGCCGCGCTGTTCGACGCCAAGACGAACATCCCGCTCATCCACCAGGTCGTCGTCGCGCAGCTCGCGGCGGCTCGCCAGGGCACGCACTCGACCAAGCGTCGTGGCGAGGTCTCCGGTGCCGGCCGCAAGCCCTTCAAGCAGAAGGGCACGGGTAACGCCCGTCAGGGTTCCATCCGCGCGCCGCACATGACCGGTGGTGGCATCGTCCACGGGCCGAAGCCGCGTGACTACTCGCAGCGCACGCCCAAGAAGATGATCGCGGCCGCCCTGCTGGGCGCGCTCAGCGACCGCTTCCGTGGCGACCGCATCCACGCCATCGAGTCCTTCGGGATCGACGGCACGCCCTCGACGAAGACCGCGGTGAACTTCCTCACCAACGTCGTCTCGTCGAAGAACGTGCTCGTCGTGATCGAGCGCAACGACGACGTGACGCTGAAGAGCATCCGCAACCTGTCGAACCTGCACGTGCTGACGTTCGACCAGCTCAACGCATACGACGTGCTCGTCTCCGACGACATCGTCTTCACCCAGGCCGCGCTCGAGGGCTTCATCGCCTCCAAGTCCGGCGCCAACCAGGAGGTCTCCGCATGAGCGAGCAGGCATCTGTTCTCCAGACGGCCCTGAACAAGGACCCGCGCGACATCATCCTGAAGCCGGTCGTGTCCGAGAAGAGCTACGGGCTCATCGATGAAGGAAAGTACACCTTCCTCGTCGACCCGCGCGCTTCGAAGACCGAGATCAAGCTCGCCATCGAGAAGATCTTCGGCGTCAAGGTCGCAGGGGTCAACACCCTCAACCGCGTCGGCAAGGCTCGTCGCACCCGCTTCGGCACCGGCAAGCGCAAGGACACCAAGCGCGCCATCGTCACCCTGAAGTCGGGCACCATCGACATCTTCACGGCAATCGGCTGACCCGGGGGATAAGGACAATAATGGCTATTCGCAAGTACAAGCCCACGACCCCGGGCCGTCGCGGCTCGTCGGTGGCTGACTTCGCCGAGATCACTCGATCGACGCCGGAGAAGTCGCTGCTGCGCCCGCTCTCGAAGACCGGTGGTCGCAACAACCAGGGCCGCATCACGACCCGTCACATCGGTGGTGGCCACAAGCGCCAGTACCGCGTCATCGACTTCCGTCGTAACGACAAGGACGGCGTCAACGCCAAGGTCGCTCACATCGAGTACGACCCCAACCGCACCGCGCGCATCGCGCTGCTGCACTACTTCGACGGTGAGAAGCGCTACATCCTCGCTCCGGCGAAGCTGAAGCAGGGCGACATCGTCGAGTCGGGTGCCGGGGCTGACATCAAGCCGGGCAACAACCTCCCGCTGAAGAACATCCCCACGGGTACCGTCATCCACGCGATCGAGCTCCGCCCCGGTGGCGGCGCGAAGATGGCACGTTCGGCCGGTGCATCCGTCCGTCTCGTCGCCAAGGACGGCCCCTACGCCCAGCTGCGTCTCCCCTCGGGCGAGATCCGCAACGTCGATGCGCGCTGCCGCGCGACCATCGGCGAGGTCGGCAACGCCGAGCAGTCGAACATCAACTGGGGCAAGGCCGGTCGCATGCGCTGGAAGGGCGTCCGCCCGACCGTGCGTGGTGTCGCGATGAACCCGGTGGACCACCCGCACGGTGGTGGTGAGGGTAAGACCTCTGGTGGTCGTCACCCCGTCTCCCCGTGGGGCCAGGCTGAGGGTCGTACCCGTCATGCCAACAAGGAAAGCGACAAGTACATCGTGCGTCGTCGTAACGCCGGCAAGAAGCGTAAGTAGGAGTAAGAGAAGATGCCTCGCAGTCTTAAGAAGGGCCCCTTCGTCGACGATCACCTGCTTCGCAAGGTGGTCGTGCAGAACGAAGCCGGCACCAAGAACGTCATCAAGACCTGGTCCCGTCGGTCCATGATCATCCCGGCCATGCTGGGTCACACGATCGCGGTCCACGACGGACGCAAGCACATCCCTGTGTTCGTGTCCGAGACCATGGTCGGTCACAAGCTGGGCGAGTTCGCGCCCACCCGCACCTTCCGCGGCCACGAGAAGGACGACAAGAAGGGGCGGCGCCGCTAATGGTCGAATCGATCGCACGCGTGCGACACATCCGCGTGACCCCTCAGAAGGCTCGTCGTGTCGTCGCGCTCATCAAGGGCAAGCAGGCCCAGGAGGCTCTGGCGATCCTGAAGTTCGCACAGCAGAGCGCCAGCGAGCCGATCTACAAGCTTGTCGCGTCGGCCATGGCCAACGCGCAGGTCAAGGCAGATCGCGACGGCGAGTTCCTCGACGAGAAGGACCTGTACGTGGCCAACGCGTACGTCGACGAGGGCACCACGCTCAAGCGTTTCCAGCCCCGTGCACAGGGTCGCGCTTTCCAGATCAAGAAGCGCACGAGCCACATCACGGTCGTGCTCTCGACGCCTGAGGCAGCTCCGGCCGCCGCGGGCGACAGCAACAAGAAGGCGAGCAAGTAATGGGACAGAAGGTAAACCCGTACGGCTTCCGTCTCGGCATCACGACGGACCACGTCTCGCGTTGGTTCTCTGACTCGACGAAGCCGGGTCAGCGTTACGCCGACTACGTCGCCGAGGACATCAAGATCCGCAACCTGCTCAAGACGCAGCTCGACCGCGCCGGTGTCTCGAACATCGAGATCGAGCGCACCCGTGACCGCGTCCGCGTCGACATCCACACCGCCCGTCCGGGCATCGTGATCGGTCGTCGTGGCGCCGAGGCCGAGCGCATCCGCGGCGACCTCGAGAAGCTCTCGGGCAAGCAGATCCAGCTGAACATCCTCGAGGTCAAGAACCCCGAGGCCGACGCTCAGCTCGTCGCACAGGGCATCGCCGAGCAGCTCTCTGCTCGCGTGGCGTTCCGTCGTGCGATGCGCAAGGGTCTGCAGGGCGCTCAGCGCGCCGGCGCCAAGGGCATCCGCATCCAGGTCTCCGGCCGCCTCGGCGGCGCCGAGATGAGCCGCTCGGAGTTCTACCGCGAAGGTCGTGTGCCGCTGCACACGCTGCGCGCGAACATCGACTACGGCTTCTACGAGGCGAAGACCACCTTCGGCCGCATCGGCGTGAAGGTCTGGATCTACAAGGGCGACCTGACCGCCAAGGAGCTCGCTCGCGAGCAGGCCAACGCACCCAAGGCTCGTCGTGACGACCGTGGTGGCGACCGCCGCCGTGCCCCGCGCAACGAGGCACCTGTCGCAGAAGGAGCGTCGGCATAATGCTCATCCCCCGTAAGGTCAAGTTCCGCAAGCAGCACCACCCGGGTCGCTCGGGCCAGGCAACCGGCGGCACGAAGGTCTCCTTCGGCGAGTACGGCATCCAGGCTCTGACCCCCGCTTACGTGACGAACCGTCAGATCGAGTCCGCTCGTATCGCGATGACCCGTCACATCAAGCGTGGTGGAAAGGTGTGGATCAACATCTACCCCGACCGTCCGCTCACGAAGAAGCCTGCCGAGACCCGCATGGGTTCCGGTAAGGGTTCTCCCGAGTGGTGGGTCGCCAACGTCAAGCCGGGCCGTGTCCTCTTCGAGGTCGCGGGTGTCGACGAGGAGCTCGCTCGCGAAGCTCTGACCCGTGCAATTCACAAGCTGCCGCTCAAGGCACGCATCATCAAGCGCGAGGAGGGCGACGCGTAATGGCGATCGGCACCAAGGAGCTCGCCCCGGCAGAGCTCGATACATTCGAAGACCAGCGCCTCGTTGAGGAGCTGCGCAAGGCCAAGGAGGAGCTGTTCAACCTCCGTTTCCAGTCGGCCACCGGCCAGCTGGAGAGCCACGGCCGCATCCGCGCCGTCAAGCGCGACATCGCGCGCCTCTACACCGTGATCCGCGAACGTGAGCTGGGCATCCGTGCGACGCCCGCTCCGGTCGAGGCTCCGGCCAAGAAGGCGACCAAGTCGAAGGCGAAGAAGGCGGACTCCGCCGACGACGCCGTGAAGGAAGAGGCTGAGTGATGGCCACCAAGAAGGAAGCGACTGTGGAGACGCAGGCCGCAGGACACGAGTCGTCCGAGCACGACGTCCGCGACTCCGCTGCCCGCGGTTACCGCAAGGCACGTCGCGGCTACGTCGTCAGCGACAAGATGGACAAGACCATCGTGGTCGAGGTCGAGGACCGCGTGAAGCACCCGCTTTACGGCAAGGTCATCCGCCGCACCTCGAAGGTCAAGGCGCACGATGAGGCGAACTCCGCCGGCATCGGCGACCTGGTCCTGATCAACGAGACCCGCCCGCTGAGCGCCACGAAGCGCTGGCGTCTGGTGGAGATTCTGGAGAAGGCCAAGTGATTCAGCAGGAATCCCGACTCAAGGTCGCCGACAACACCGGCGCCAAGGAGCTCCTCACGATTCGTGTCCTCGGTGGCTCGAAGCGTCGTTACGCCGGTCTCGGCGACACCATCGTCGCGACCGTCAAGGACGCGATCCCCGGTGGCAACGTGAAGAAGGGCGACGTCGTCAAGGCGGTCATCGTCCGCACCAAGAAGGAGGTCCGTCGTCCGGACGGCTCCTACATCAAGTTCGACGAGAACGCCGCAGTGATCCTGAAGAACGACGGGGAGCCCCGCGGCACCCGTATCTTCGGGCCGGTCGGTCGTGAGCTTCGTGACAAGAAGTTCATGAAGATCGTCTCGCTGGCGCCGGAGGTCATCTAATCATGGCGAAGATCAAGAAGGGTGACCTGGTTCAGGTCATCACCGGTGCCACGCAGGAGCGTGGCGGCGACCGTGGCAAGCAGGGCAAGGTCCTCGACGTCCTCGGTGACAAGAACCGCGTGATCGTCGAAGGCGTGAACTACGTCACCAAGCACACCCGCGTCGGACAGACGCAGCGTGGCACCAAGACCGGAGGCATCGAGACCGTCGAAGCCTCCATCCACATCTCGAACGTCGCACTCGTCGACCCTTCGACCAAGAAGCCGACCAAGGTCGGCCACCGGGTCGAGGAGCAGACCAAGGACGGCGTCAAGCGCACCGTCCGCGTGCGGTACGCGAAGAAGAGCGGTAAGGACCTCTGATGAGCACCGACACTGCCGCGCCGGCTGGCAAGATCCAGCCGCGCCTGAAGCAGAAGTACAACAGCGAGATCAAGAAGGCTCTGCAGGACGAGTTCGGTTACGCGAACGTCATGCAGATCCCCGGACTGGTCAAGGTCGTCGTGAACACCGGTGTCGGCGAGGCAGCTCGCGACAGCAAGGTGATCGATGGCGCGGTCGACGACCTCACCAAGATCACCGGCCAGAAGCCGATCGTCACGAAGGCCCGTAAGTCCATCGCGCAGTTCAAGCTGCGTGAGGGCCAGGCCATCGGCGCGCACGTCACCCTCCGCGGTGACCGCGCGTGGGAGTTCGTGGACCGTCTCGTCTCGCTGGCCCTGCCCCGTATCCGCGACTTCCGCGGTCTCTCGGGCAAGCAGTTCGACGGCAACGGCAACTACACCTTCGGTCTCCAGGAGCAGAGCGTGTTCCACGAGATCGATCAGGACAAGATCGACCGGGTTCGCGGTTTCGACATCACCGTCGTCACCACCGCGAAGACGGATGACGAGGGACGGGCACTGCTCCGTCACCTCGGCTTCCCGTTCCGCTCGGAAGACGCACAGGCGTGACCCTTCGACAGGCTCAGGGACCCATGGGTTGCTGAGCCTGTCGAAGTACTCGCCGACATGCACCTACAATTGAAGATTGCGTGTCATCGCAGGCCGTCTGTCGTGTAACGGCAGCCGGAACCTCATGAACAAAGGAAAACAACAATGACAATGACAGACCCGGTCGCAGATCTGCTGACCCGTCTGCGTAACGCGAACTCGGCGCACCACGATTCCGTGACCCTGCCGTCGAGCAAGCTCAAGACGAACATCGCTCAGATCCTCCAGCAGGAGGGCTACATCGCCGGCTGGGAGACCTCTGACGCTCGCGTCGGACAGAACCTCACGCTGACGCTGAAGTACGGCCCCAACCGTGAGCGCTCGATCGCTGGTATCAAGCGCGTCTCGAAGCCCGGCCTCCGCGTCTACGCGAAGTCCACCGAGCTCCCCACGGTCCTCGGCGGCCTCGGCGTGGCCATCCTGTCCACCTCCTCCGGTCTCCTCACCGACCGTCAGGCTGAGCAGAAGGGCGTGGGCGGAGAAGTTCTCGCCTACGTGTGGTAATTCGAAATGTCGCGTATTGGACGACTTCCCATCGACGTTCCCGCGGGCGTGACCGTTTCGGTCGCAGGCCGCGTGGTCTCGGTGAAGGGCCCCAAGGGTGAGCTCACCCTCACGGTGGCCAACCCCATCGAGGTCGCGGTCGAGGAGAACCAGGTTCTGGTCTCCCGTCCCGACGACGAGCGCGAGTCTCGGTCGCTTCACGGCCTGACCCGCACGCTCATCAACAACAACATCATCGGCGTGACCCAGGGCTACACCAAGGGTCTCGAGGTCGTCGGCACCGGTTACCGCGTGCAGCAGAAGGGGAGCTCGGTCGAGTTCGCCCTCGGCTTCTCGCACCCGGTCCTGATCGACCCGCCCGCCGGCATCACGCTCACGGTCGAGGGCACCACCAAGCTCACCGTCAGCGGGATCGACAAGCAGGCTGTCGGCGAGGCAGCTGCCAACATCCGCAAGATCCGCAAGCCCGAGCCGTACAAGGGCAAGGGTGTGCGCTACGCCGGCGAGAACGTGCGTCGCAAGGCCGGAAAGAGTGGTAAGTAACCATGGCTCTCAAGTCAAAGTCTGACGCCCGCGCGCGTCGTCACGCCCGCCTTCGCAAGAAGGTCGTCGGCACCGAGGTGCGTCCGCGCCTCGTCGTCAACCGCTCGGCCCGCCACGTCTTCGTGCAGCTGGTCGACGACAGCAAGGGTCACACCGTCGCGTCGGCTTCGACGCTCGAGACCGACCTGCGTTCGCTCGAGGGTGACAAGACCGCCAAGGCCCGCAAGGTCGGCGAGCTCCTCGCCGAGCGTGCGAAGGCTGCCGGCGTTTCCGAGGCAGTGTTCGACCGTGGCGGCAACCGCTACGCCGGTCGTGTCGCCGCCATCGCCGACGGCGCCCGCGAAGGGGGTCTGGCACTGTGAGTGACAACAAGGAGAACGAAGTGACCGAAGCGGCAGCTGCCACTTCCGAGACGGCTGCGGGCACCACGCAGGCAGAGCCGGCTCGCGATCAGCGTGATGGCCGCCGCGGTGGCCGCGGTGACCGCAACCAGGGTGGCCGCGACCGCAACTCGCGCGACCGTGGTGACAACCAGTTCCTGGAGCGCGTCGTCACGATCAACCGTGTCTCGAAGGTCGTGAAGGGTGGTCGTCGCTTCAGCTTCACCGCCCTCGTGGTCGTCGGTGACGGCAACGGTCTGGTCGGCGTCGGCTACGGCAAGGCCCGAGAGGTCCCCCTGGCGATCTCGAAGGGTGTCGAAGAGGCCAAGCGCAACTTCTTCCGCGTTCCGCGCGTCGGCAGCACCATCCCGCACCCCGTGCAGGGTGAGGCCGCCGCAGGTGTGGTCCTGCTCCGTCCGGCCGCTGCCGGTACCGGTGTCATCGCCGGTGGTCCGGTCCGCGCCGTGCTCGAGTGCGCCGGTATCCACGACGTGCTGTCGAAGTCGCTCGGCTCGTCGAACACGATCAACATCGTGCACGCGACGGTCACGGCCCTGAAGCAGCTCGAGGAGCCTCGTGCGGTCGCCGCGCGTCGTGGCCTCGAGTTCGACCAGGTCGCCCCTGCCCGCCTCGTGCGTGCAGAGGCCGAGGCCATCGCCGCACAGAAGGTAGGTGCCTGATGGCCGCGCGACTGAAGGTCACGCAGATCAAGTCCAAGGTGAGCGAGAAGCAGAACCAGCGTGACACGCTGCGCAGCCTCGGTCTCAAGCGGATCGGTGACACCACCGTCCGCCCCGACGACGCGCAGACGCGCGGTTACGTCAAGACCGTCGCACACCTCGTCAAGGTTGAGGAGATCGACTAATGGCTGAGAAGAACGAGGCCGTCGAGGCTGAGAAGGCCCCGAAGAAGGCTGCAGCTCCCAAGGCTGCCGCTGAGAAGAAGCCCGCCGCGAAGAAGGCTCCGGCCAAGACCGCTGCGTCCGCCGCCAAGGCTGACGCTCCGGCCAAGAAGCCGGCCGCCAAGAAGGCTGCGCCTGCGAAGGATGCTCCGGCATCCCGCCCCGGCGTCCTGAAGGTGCACCACCTGCGTCCGGTCCCCGGATCCAACACCGCCAAGACTCGCGTCGGCCGTGGTGAGGGCTCCAAGGGTAAGACCGCCGGTCGTGGTACCAAGGGCACCAAGGCGCGCAACACCGTTCGCGTCGGCTTCGAGGGTGGGCAGATGCCGCTGCACATGCGCACCCCGAAGCTGCGCGGGTTCAAGAACCCGTTCCGCGTCGAGTACCAGGTCGTGAACCTGGAGAAGCTCGCGGAGCTGTACCCCAAGGGTGGCGATGTCACCATCGGCGACCTGGTCGCCAAGGGTGCCGTTCGCAAGAACGAGAAGGTCAAGGTTCTCGGAAACGGCGACATCGCCGTGAAGCTCACCGTTTCGGTCGACAAGGTCTCGGGTTCTGCCGAGCAGAAGATCGTCGCGGCGGGCGGATCCGTCAAGTAACCGCAAGATGAGAGGGGCCGGAGATTCTCCGGCCCCTCTCGTCGTTTCACACTCCGAGACCTCGCTCTGGGGCCGCATCCGGCGGGCCTGGTATCGGTGACGAATTCCGGGAACCCCGGATTGCGTTACCCTGGTCTTTCAGCCGTCCTTCGGGAATCGGCAACTTTTCAGGAGGAACGTCCTTGTTTAGCGCCATCGCGCGGATCTTCCGCACCCCGGACCTGCGTCGGAAGATCGGTTTCACCCTCGCCATCATCGCGATCTACCGTCTCGGCTCCAACGTCCCTGCGCCGTTCGTGAACTTCCCGAACGTCGAGGAGTGCCTCGCGGCGAACGCGGGCACCGACGGCCTGCTCGGACTGGTCAACCTCTTCTCCGGCGGCGCGCTGCTGCAGCTGTCGATCTTCGCGCTCGGCGTCATGCCGTACATCACGGCGACGATCATCACCCAGCTCCTTCGCGTGGTGATCCCGCACTTCGAGGCGCTGCACAAGGAAGGACAGGCCGGTCAGGCCCGTCTGACCCAGTACACCCGGTACCTCACCATCGCGCTCGCGCTCCTCCAGTCGACGACGCTCGTGACGGTGGCGCGAAGCGGCCAGCTGTTCGGATCCACCGATCTCGCCGCCTGCCAGCAGCTGCTGACCAATGACGTGTGGTGGGCGCAGCTGCTCATCATCATGACCATGACGGCCGGTACCGGTCTCATCATGTGGTTCGCCGAGCTGGTCACCGAGCGCGGCATCGGCAACGGCATGTCGCTGCTCATCTTCACCTCCATCGCCGCGACGTTCCCCGGTGCCATGGGCCTCATCTGGCAGACCAAGGGCTTCGAGGTCTTCCTCCTCGTGCTGCTGGTGGGAATCATCGTCATGGGGCTCGTCGTCTTCGTCGAGCAATCCCAGCGACGGATCCCCGTGCAGTACGCCAAGCGCATGGTCGGTCGCCGCACGTACGGCGGCACCAACACGTACATCCCGATCAAGGTGAACATGGCGGGTGTGATCCCCGTGATCTTCGCGTCGTCGCTGCTGTACATCCCGGCTCTCATCGCGCAGTTCAACACTCCGCAGGACGGATCCACGCCGCCCGAGTGGGTCAGCTGGATCACCGCGAACTTCACCACGGGCAACAGCCCGGTGTACATGGCCGCCTACTTCCTGCTGATCATCGGCTTTACCTACTTCTACGTGGCGATCACGTTCAACCCGGTCGAGGTCGCGGACAACATGAAGAAGTACGGCGGGTTCATCCCCGGCATCCGTGCGGGTCGCCCGACCGCCGAGTACCTCGACTACGTGCTCACCCGCATCACGCTCCCGGGCTCGCTGTACCTCGGTCTGATCGCGCTCATCCCGCTGATCGCACTGGCCACGGTCGGCGCGAACCAGAACTTCCCGTTCGGCGGCGCCTCGATCCTCATCATCGTGGGTGTGGGTCTCGAGACGGTCAAGCAGATCGACGCTCAGCTGCAGCAGCGACACTATGAAGGGCTCCTCCGATGACAGCATCCGCACGTCTTCTCATCGTCGGCCCGCAGGGCTCCGGCAAGGGCACGCAGGGCGTGCGCATCGCCGAGTCCTACGGCATCCCGGTCGTCTCGACCGGTGACATCTTCCGCGCGAACATCAAGGAGGGGACGCCGCTGGGCCAGCAGGTCACGGCGATCCTCGACAAGGGTGACCTCGTTCCGGACGAGCTGACGAGCGAGATCGTGCGCGACCGGCTGTCGCAGGACGATGCAGCCCACGGGTTCCTGCTCGACGGGTACCCGCGCAACACTGCGCAGGTCGCCCACCTGGAGTCGTTCCTCGCGGGGCGGGGGGAGTCGCTCGACGCGGTCATCCTCCTCGACGTGCCGCGCGAGGAGAGCCTGGAGCGTCTGACGCTCCGCGCCACCGAGCAGGGCCGTTCGGATGACACCCCGGAGGCCATCGGCCACCGTCTCGACATCTACGAGCGGGAGACCGCTCCGATCATCGAGGTGTACGGTGCCAAGGGCATCGTCGACCGCATCGACGGTACCGGCGCTCTCGACGACGTCACCGAGCGGATCACGGCGGCTCTGGCCGCCCGCGGCCTGCGCCTCGCGGCCTCCGCCTCCTGAGATGTTCCGCCGGTCGATCTACAAGACCCCGGCTCAGCTGCGAGCGATGGTCGAGCCGGGGCTCATCACGGCCGCAGCGCTGGATGCCGTCCGCCCGCTGATCAAGGCCGGCGTGACGACCCTCGAGCTGGACGCGATGGCCAACCGCACGATCCTGGCCCGCGGCGCGGAGTCGAACTTCCAGCTGGTGCGCGGCTACCATCACACGACGTGCATCTCGGTGAACGAGCAGGTCGTGCACGGGATCCCGGGTGAGCGCGTGCTGCAGCCCGGCGACATCGTCTCGGTCGACTGCGGCGCGCAGTTCAAGGGCTGGAACGGCGACAGCGCGATCACGGTCGTGGTTCCCGACCCGGAGCGGCCGGAACTGGTCGCGCAGCGCGAAGAGCTCTCCCGAGTGACCGAGGGATCCATGTGGGCGGGGATCGCCGCGATGGCATCCGTCTCGTCGATCGATGAGATCGGCGCGGCCATCCAGGACTACATCGAGGCTCAGGGCCCATCGGCGGTGTCGGGAGAGTCGTACGGCATCCTCCGCGAGTACGTCGGGCACGGCATCGGCCGCAAGATGCACGAAGCCCCCAGCGTCTTCAACTACCGCACGCCGGACCGTGGCGAAGAGGTCAAACCCGGTCTCGTGCTCGCGATCGAGCCGATGGTCACCGCGGGTGGGGATTCGACGTTCATCGAGGATGATGACTGGACCGTCACGACGGTCGACGGCACGGACGGCTCCCATTGGGAACATAGCGTCGCCCTGCATGATGGGGGTATCTGGGTGCTGACTGCGCCCGATGGCGGAAGAGCCCGACTCGCTCCATTCGGAGTCGAGCCTCGAGAGATCGGAAAGTAATGGCAGCGGCGAAGAGCAACACCAACTGGTTCGCGATCGGCGTCTCCATCGCCGTGGTCGTGGTGCTGGTGGCGATCGGTGGACTCGTGGTGTTCCTCAACAACCAGGCCACCTCGCCCGGCGCGGCACCGAAGGCCAACGACACGTTCAACTCAGAGACCGGTGCGATCTCGTTCGGTGACGGCGAGGACACTGTCGCGGTCTTCGTCGACTTCCAGTGCCCGATCTGCGCCAGCTTCGAAGAGCAGTACGGCGAGCAGCTGGAAGCCGCTGCCGCCGACGGTCGCATCACCCTCGAGTACCACCCCATCGCGATTCTGGACCGCTACTCGCAGGGCACCGAGTACTCGTCTCGCTCCGCCGGCGCGGCCTTCTGCGTTGCGGAGTCGAACCCGGATCTCTACCTCGACTACTCCAAGACGCTGTTCGACAACCAGCCGGCGGAGAACTCCGCGGGTCTCACCACGGATCAGCTCGCCGACTTCGCATCGCAGGTCGGCGCTGACGATGCGGTCTCGTGCATCACTGACGAGACCTATCGCAAGTTCGGAGCGGCGCAGGCGAAGGCTCATGAAATCGGCGGCACGCCGACCATCGAGGTCAACGGCAAGCGCCTCGACCTGCAGGCCGGCGAGATCACCGAGATGGAGAAGCTGATCGGTTGATCCGACAGCTGTCCGCCACGGGCGGTCAAGTTGCCGGATGACTCCGGAGCGTCTAACATAGATCTTTGGTGCTTTGTGCCTTGATTCGGCGTGTCCGTCGGCGCAGCACCACAAACCCAATCACCCACCGCAGATCGACCGATCTGCAGAAGCGTCAGCGAGGCTATGGCTAAGAAAGACGGTGTCATCGAGATCGAGGGCGTGATCTCCGAGGCTCTGCCCAACGCGATGTTCCGCGTTGAGCTCAGCAACGGACACAAGGTCCTTGCAACGATCTCCGGCAAGATGCGGCAGAACTACATCCGTATCATCCCCGAGGACCGTGTGGTCGTGGAGCTCAGCCCCTACGACCTGACCCGCGGCCGTATCGTCTACCGCTACCGCTGATCGGTCGAGAAGTAACGGCCTGCCCCTGCCTGGGGCGGTACGAAGACAGCGAACAGGAAACATCATGAAGGTCAACCCCAGCGTCAAGCCCATCTGCGATCACTGCAAGGTGATCCGCCGTCACGGCCGCGTCATGGTGATCTGCAAGAGCAACCCGCGTCACAAGCAGCGCCAGGGCTGAGTCCCCGGCGGGCCCGCCGATCCGCTCGACGGGCCCGAGCTGCGCGGCATCGCTCACGCACATCTCATAACTGAAAACACAACGGCAGGATCAGAACCCGCGGAAGCGGGGGACACCTCGGGGCGGAGGCCCGGGCACCGATCCTGTTCCACACCTCCACAACACCCAGGAGAACCGCATGGCACGTCTTGCCGGCGTTGACATCCCGCGCGACAAGCGCGTGGTGATCGCCCTTACCTACATCTACGGCGTCGGCCGTACCCGCTCGGTCGAGATCCTCAAGGCGACGGAGATCGACGAGAGCATCCGCGTGAAGGACCTCAGCGACGACCAGCTGATCGCCCTCCGCGACCACATCGAAGGCAACTACAAGGTGGAGGGTGACCTGCGCCGCGAGGTTGCAGCAGACATCCGCCGCAAGGTCGAGATCGGCTCCTACGAGGGCATCCGCCACCGTCGTGGTCTCCCGGTCCGTGGTCAGCGCACCAAGACCAACGCCCGTACCCGCAAGGGCCCGAAGCGCACCGTCGCAGGCAAGAAGAAGGCCCGCTAAGCGCGGCCCCAGGGACTAGGAGAACACTTTCATGGCTGCACCCAAGGCCGCCGCGCGCAAGCCGCGCCGCAAGGAAAAGAAGAACATCGCGCTGGGCCAGGCCCACATCAAGTCGACGTTCAACAACACGATCGTCTCGATCACCGACCCGTCCGGCGCTGTCATCGCCTGGGCATCGTCGGGTGGCGTGGGCTTCAAGGGCTCCCGCAAGTCGACCCCGTACGCCGCCGGTATGGCTGCCGAGTCCGCAGCCCGCCAGGCCGCGGAGCACGGCGTCAAGAAGGTCGACGTCCTCGTGAAGGGTCCGGGCTCCGGCCGCGAGACCGCGATCCGCTCGCTGCAGGCCGCAGGCCTCGAGGTGGGTTCGATCCAGGACGTCACCCCCCAGGCGCACAACGGCTGCCGTCCGCCGAAGCGTCGCCGCGTCTGATACGCGCCTCGAGCCGCTCGGCCCATTCGTGGTCCGAGCGGCTCGACGCCCGCGTACGGGCATCGACTTCCACAACTCAAAACCTCACCCCACCACATGTCATATAGCGGGCATGTGATCGAAAGGAACACAGAGTGCTTATTGCACAGCGTCCCACACTGACCGAGGAAAAGATCGTCGAGAACCGTAGCCGGTTCATCATCGAGCCTCTGGAGCCCGGCTTCGGTTACACGATCGGCAACGCGCTGCGCCGCAGCCTGCTGTCGTCGATCCCCGGTGCTGCTGTCACCAGCGTTCGCATCGACGGCGTGCTGCACGAGTTCAGCACCATCCCCGGCGTGAAGGAGGATGTCACCGAGATCATCCTCAACATCAAGCAGCTGGTCGTCTCCTCGGAGCGCGACGAGCCCATCACGGCGTACCTGCGCAAGACCGGTTCGGGCGAGGTCACCGCCGCCGACATCTCGGCTCCGGCCGGTGTCGAGGTGCAGAACCCCGAGCTCGTCATCGCGACGCTGAACGAGACCGCGAAGTTCGAGCTCGAGCTCACGATCGAGCGTGGCCGTGGCTACGTCTCGGCGACGCAGAACCGCAACGAGTACGCCGAGGCCGGTCAGATCCCGATCGACTCGATCTACTCGCCGGTCCTCAAGGTGAGCTACCGCGTCGAGGCGACTCGTGCCGGTGAGCGTACCGACTTCGACAAGCTCGTCCTCGACGTCGAGACGAAGTCGGCGATCAGCCCCCGCGACGCCGTCGCGTCGGCTGCGAAGACGCTCACCGAGCTGTTCGGTCTCGCCCGCGAGCTGAACGTCGAGGCCGAGGGCATCGAGATCGGCCCGGCGCCGGTGGAGGCTGTGAACTCCAGCGAGCTGTCGATGCCGATCGAAGACCTCGACCTGTCGGTCCGCTCGTACAACTGCCTGAAGCGTGAGGGCATCAACACTGTTTCGGAGCTCGTCGCCCTGTCGGAGACGCAGCTCATGAACATCCGCAATTTCGGCCAGAAGTCGGTCGACGAGGTGCGCGACAAGCTCATCTCGCTCGGTCTGTCGCTCAAGGATTCGGTGCCCGGTTTCGACGGCGCCCACTTCTACGGCGGCAGCGAAGACGAGTCCTTCTGAAACCCGACCTTTCTGACCAGGAGTTAGACGATTATGCCCAAGCCCACTAAGGGTCCCCGCCTCGGAGGCGGCCCCGCACACGAGCGCCTGATGCTTGCCAACCTCGCGGCGGCGCTCTACACCCACAAGTCGATCAAGACGACCGAGACCAAGGCCAAGCGCCTTCGTCCGCTCGCCGAGCGTCTGATCACCTTCGCCAAGCGTGGCGACCTGCACGCGCGTCGTCGCGTGCTGTCGGTCATCGGTGACAAGGAAGTCGTGCACATCCTGTTCTCCGAGATCGCACCGCTCGTCGCCGAGCGCGAGGGTGGCTACACCCGCATCACGAAGGTCGGCAACCGCAAGGGCGACAACGCTCCGATGGCCGTGATCGAGCTCGTTCTCGAGCCCGTCACCCCGAAGGCGAAGTCGACCAAGAAGGCTGCTGCTGCGCCGAAGGCCGAGAAGGCCGAGAAGGCGGAGAAGCCCGCCGAGGTCGTCGAGGAGACCCCCGCTGAGGAGGCTCCCGCCGAGGACGCAGCCGAGGCCGGCGCCGAGTCGCAGGCCGAAGGCGAAGCAGCCGAGGCTGCCGCTGAGGACGCTGTCGAGAAGAAGTCCGAGTAAGCACTTCGCTCACGAAGAAGCCCGCCGCCCCATTCGGGGTGGCGGGCTTCTTCGTTTGCCGGGCGACGGGGCGCGGCGGGATCGTATCACGGTGACGGGGGAGTGACCGAGACGACGATCGAGGTCATCGCGTCACTGGCGTTGATGTAGCGATGCGGCTGGCGGGAGTCGAAGGTGATCGACTCGCTGCCCACGATGATGTACGTCTGCCCCGCGATCTCGACGGTGAGTTCCCCGCTGATGACGAAGACGCACTCGGTCGACGGGTGGCCCCAGGGGTGTGCGGAGCTCGCGGCCCCCGGGGGGATGTCGGCGGTGAGGACTTCGAGGTCGCCGCGTCCCGGCGTCAGTCGCTCGTAGACGAAGCCCGCGTCGGATCCGCTGAGTCGATGCCGGGCGCCCGGCCGGCTGACGGACACGTTGGGGGCATCCGGATCGCTGAACAGCGTGGCGATCGAGGCTTCGAACACCTGGGCGAGCTTGCGCAGCGAACCGAGACTCGGGTCGGCCGAGCCGCTCTCGATCTGGCTGAGCATGCTGACCGAGAGGCCGGACAGGTCGGAGAGCTGCCGCAGGGTGAGACCCTTTGCGGCCCTGAGGGATTTGAGGCGTTCGCCGAGCACGTGATTCATCGATCCTTTCGATCGAACGGATGACTGTTGCATGTTCGATTTCAATGTGATTGTATCTTTTAATCGGATTGAAAATCTCGATCAGATTGAAATCCGTTCCCCCGAACGCGCGAGCAACCGGATCAACTTCCCAGAACTCTACTGCGTCCTGCCCCCTGATCACAGGAAGATCGACGATGACTTCATCCTTCGCGAAACCCCTCGCACTGGCCTCATCTCTCGCCGTCGCCGCACTCGTGCTCGCCGGTTGTTCAGCTTCATCGAACAATGCAGCCTCGGGCGGCGGTGGGACCCTCACGGTCGACACCTCGTTCGTGCTGAAGACCCTCGACCCGGGACTCGTCTACGAGCAGACCGGCAACATCATCGTGCACGCGCTGTACGACACGCTCGTGACGTACGAGGGCTCCGACGTCACCACTGTCGTGCCGGAACTCGCCAGCGAGTGGGTGCAGTCCGACGACGGCACGACCTGGACCTTCACGTTGAACCCGGACGCCACGTTCGCCGACGGCTCCGCGGTGACCGCGGAGGACGTCGTGTTCAGCCTCACGCGCCTGCAGAACCTCAAGGGGTCCTCCTCCCAGACCGTCGAGGGGCTGACCTTCGCCGCGGACGGTGACGACACCGTCGTCGTGACCAGCCCGACCCCGAACCCGAACGTCCCGGTCGTCCTCGCGATGCCCGCGGCGAGCATCCTGAACGCCGAGGAGGCGGAGAAGCTCGGCGCGACCGACGCGGCCGATGCAGCCTCCGCGGACACGATCGGCACGCAGCTCGACGAGGTCAGCCTCGGTTCCGGTCCGTACAAGATCAAGAGCTACGACTCGAGCTCGAAGGTCGTGCTCGAGGTGAACGAGGACTACTGGGGCGACGCCCCGGCCTACTCGCGCGTGGTCGTGCAGAACGTCGACGTCCAGAACCAGAAGCTCACGATCTCGCGCGCAAAGGCAGACGAGATCGCCCTGGATCTCTCCGGTCCACAGGCGGCCGAGCTCTCTGACGACCTCCAGGTCTCCGGGGTCGCCGACACCTCCTACTTCCTCAGCGTGAACCAGGACCCCGCCGTCTCGGAGATCACCTCCAACCCGGCGTTCCTCGCGGCGCTGCGTGCCAGCGTCGACGGTGCGGGGATCGCCGAGATCTTCGGCGAGGGCGCGACGGCCGCGGCCGGGCTCGTTCCGCCCGCATTCGGCGGCGCGCTCGACGAGTCCGAGGTGCAGCCGCAGGACATCGAGAAGGCGAAGTCGCTGCTCGAGGAGGCGGGCATCCCCGCACCGAAGGTGAACCTCGTGTATCCGGCGATCACCTATCGTGGCGTCGACCTCGGCACCATCGTCACGAAGGTGCAGCAGGACGCGAAGAAGGCCGGCATCGAGATCGAACTCCAGCCCGAGCCGATCAACGTCTTCCTGCAGTCGCAGTCCGAGGGCAAGAACGAGATCAACTTCTCGCCGAACAGCCTGAACTACCCGGCCGCGGACTCGCTCGTGAACAACATGGCACCCGCCGCCTCGACCTCGACCCGCGCGGGATGGACCGTGGAGCGCGCAGATCCGCGCGCCGTCGAGGCCAGCGACGCCGTGAACGCCGAGGTGACGCCGGAAGGCCGTGCCGAGGCGATGATCGCCTGGCAGAAGGTCATGAACGAGACTTCGCCCTTCGTGGTCCTCGCGAACAACGCCGGCATCGTCGTCGCCACCTCGAACCTGGTCGGTGCGTCTTACACGCCGGCAGGCTGGACGGTCGACCTCGCGGCCATCTCCGCGAAGTAGTCCGCCGCGGTCGGCCGCCTGTCCCTCCTGTCGGGCGGCCGACCTCCGGTTCTCACCACCTCACCGAAGGCGAACGAGCAATGCCAGCCCTCCTGCAGATGATCGGCCGCCGGCTGATCAGCGCGATCATCCTCCTCTGGGGGGTCACCGTCGTGACCTTCGCGCTCATGACCATCGTCCCCGGGGACCCGGCCGCCGCGAACCTGTCGCAGCAGGCCTACGACGACCCCGAGCTGCGTGCCGCGTTCGAGCAGAAATGGGGGCTGGACCAGCCCATCTGGGTGCAGTACGGCCGCTACATCGCGAACCTCTTCCAGGGTGATCTCGGTATCTCGCAGCAGACCCACCGCCCGATCACCCAGGACCTCGCGCAGTACATCCCCGCGACGCTCGAGGTGGCGCTGCCCGCCATGATCCTCGCGATCGTCATCGCCGTCGCGCTGGGCATGATCGCCGCCACCCGCAAGGGCTCGGCCATCGACGGCGGCATCCGCGGCGTGTCCCTCGTCGGGCTCTCGACCCCGCCGTTCTGGCTCGCCCTGGTCGCTCTGTACGTCTTCTTCTACGCGCTCGGACTCGTCCCCAACGGCGGGCGACTGAGCAACGAATACGACCCGCCGCCCACCGTCACCGGTATGTACACGCTGGACGCCGTGTTCGCCGGGCAGTGGGACGTGTTCGCCGACGCCGTCTGGCACCTCATCCTCCCCGTCGGCATCCTCACCGCGCTCACCGTCTCGGGCCTGCTGCGCTTCGTGCGCTCCGCCATGATCGAGGTGCTGGACGCCGAGTACATCCGCGCCGCCACCGCGAAGGGCCTCCCGGCGCGGACGATCACCTGGCGCCACGTCTTCAAAGCGGGACTGCTGCCGGTGCTCACGGTGACCGGGCTGATGTTCGCCTCGCTGCTCGGTGGCGCCGTGCTCGTCGAGCAGGTGCTCTCGTGGCCGGGGCTCGGCCAGTACGCCTACAAGAGCGCCCTCTCGCTCGATCTGCAGGCGATCCTCGGCGTGACGCTGTTCATCGCCGTCGTCTACACCCTGATCAACCTCCTCGTCGACGTGCTCTACACGATCGTGGACCCCCGGATCGGAGCGAAATGACCATCCTGTCCTCCGACCGGCTCGCCGTCGCGAAGGAGCCGCGTCGTCGCGGATTCCGTCGCAACCGCCGGTTCACCCCGCGCACGTCGTTCTGGACGCCCGTGACCGTGATCTCCTTCGGTGTGATCGCCGCGTGGATCCTCGCGGCGCTCCTCGCCCCGGTCATCGCGCCGTACGACCCGCTCGAGACGAGCGGACCGTTCCTGGATGCGCCGTCCGCCGCGCACTGGATGGGCACGGACGACCTCGGTCGCGACGTGCTGAGCCGAGTGATCTACGGTGCCCAGCTCTCGCTGCCCCTCGCCCTCGCGATCGTCGTGTTCTCGCTGCTCGTCGGCGGAACCGTCGGCCTCGCGGCCGGGTACTTCGGCAAGGCGGCGGACAACGTGCTGATGCGCGTGGCCGACCTCGTGCTCGCGTTCCCGCAGATCATCCTCGCCATGGCGGTCGCCGCGGCCTTCGGGCCGAGCGTCGGAAACGCCGTGCTCGCCCTCGTGATCGTCTCCTGGCCGCTGTACGCGCGGATCATCCGCAGCTCGGTGCTCAGCGTGCGCGAGCAGGAATACGTCTTCTCCGGACGCCTGCTCGGGTCGACGACCCTGAAGTCCATCGTCAAGGACGTCATCCCCAACAGCGCCGGCCCGGCGCTCGTGATGGCGACGATCGAGCTCGGCAACGCCATCCTCATGCTCGCCGCGCTGTCGTTCCTGGGCCTCGGCCCCCGGCCCCCGGCTGCGGAATGGGGTGCGATGATCGCCCTCGGCTCGCAGAATCTCGGGAACTGGTGGATCAGCCTGTTCCCCGGCCTCGCGATCCTCACGATCGTGATGGCCTTCAACCTGCTGGGAGACGCCGTTCAGGACTACCTGGATCCGCGCTCACGAAATGCGAGGAAGCGATGAGCGACGCGACGCTGCTCTCGATCGAGGACCTCTCCGTCGTCATGCCGACGCCGGAGGGCGAGATCGAGCTCGTGCACGACACGAGCATCCGGATCGGACAGGGTGAGGTCGTCGGCCTCGCCGGCGAGAGCGGCTCGGGAAAGAGCATGACGGCCTCGGCGGTCATGGGCATCCTTCCCGAGGGCGCGACCGCCTCCGGCCGGGTCCTGTTCGAGGGGCGTGATCTGCTGACCCTCAGCACCCGGGAGCTCAACGAGGTGCGCGGCAATCGCATCTCCATCGTGTTCCAGGATCCGACCGCCGCACTGCACCCGCTGCTGCGGATCGGCACGCAGATCACCGAGCACCTCATCCACCACACCGGTGTGAGCCAGAAGCAGGCGCAGGCGCGAGCGATCGAGCTGCTCGATCTCGTGCGCATCCGCGACCCGCACCAGGCGATCACGGCGTATCCGCACCAGTTCTCCGGAGGCATGCGGCAGCGTGCGGCCATCGCGATCGCGCTCGCGTGCGAGCCCCGCCTGCTGATCGCCGACGAGCCCACCACCGCGCTCGACGTCACGGTGCAGGCCGGCATCCTCCGCCTGTTCGACCGTCTGGCGCGCGAGACGGGGGTGTCGATGCTGTTCATCACGCACGACCTCGGGGTGATGAGCGCGATCGCCGACCGGACCTACATCTTCAAGGAGGGCACCGTCGTCGAGCACGGTCCGACGAACGAGATCCTCAACACGCCGTCGCACGAGTACACCCGCGCGCTGATCGCATCCAGGGCGCAGTCGCTCGCCGCGCAGCGCACCCACCGAGGAGGCGCACGATGAGCGCGTTGGAGATCGACGACGTCGTCGTCACGCACCGCCGGCGCGGCGCCCCGCCCGTGCACGCGGTGAAGGGCGTCTCGCTGACCGTCGAACGCGGCCGGATCGTCGGACTCGTGGGGGAGTCGGGATGCGGAAAGTCGTCGCTCGCCCGGGTCGCCGTGGGGATCGACCGTCCGACCTCCGGCACGGTGCGCTTCGACGGAGAGCCGCTGCATCCGCTCACGATGCGCCGCCGCCCGAGCCGCGACCGCGGGTTGCAGATGGTGTTCCAGAACCCGTATGCCTCGCTGAGTCCCCGTCGCTCGATCGGAGCGCAGCTGCTGGATGGCGCTCCCGATGCGCTCGAACGATCCGCCCGTGCTGCCGAGGTCTCACGACTGCTGCGACTGGTCGGACTCGACGAGTCGGCCGCCTCTCGCTACCCCACCCAGTTCTCGGGTGGTCAGCGGCAACGGCTCGCGATCGCCCGTGCGCTCGCCGCCCAGCCCAGCGTGGTCGTCGCCGATGAGCCGGTCACGGCCCTCGATGCCTTCTCGTCGGCGCAGATCGTCGAGCTGCTGCAGGGCCTCGTCCGCGAACTCGGCATGGCGATGCTGTTCATCTCGCACGACCTGTCGTTGGTGCGGGCGATCGCCGACGAGACCGCGGTGATGTACGCGGGTGAGATCATCGAGCGCGGGCCCAGCGAACAGCTGTGGCAGCACGCAGAGCACCCCTACACGCAGCGCCTCATCGATGCCATCCCGGAGATCGGCCCGACGAAGCGGCTGCCGGGCAGAGAAGAAGACCTCGCGGAGGCCGTCGCGGCCCCCGCCACGGGAGGAGAAGCATGATCACCATCGCCGAGGACCGCCGCGTCCTCCTCACCGGAGCCCGCATCTTCGACGGGCGCTCCGAGCACCTGCGGGACGGGAACGACATCCTCGTCGACGCCGACGGAGTGATCGCGGGGCTCGGCGCCACCGGCACCCTCGACGCCGGCGACGCACGGGTCATCGACCTGGCCGGCCGGATCCTCAGCCCGGGGTTGATCAACATGCACGTGCACCTGGGGCTCGCGCTTCCCGGGACCGCAGGGGCGGAGATCGCCTCCAAGGGCGACCCCGACCTGCTGCTGGTGATGGCCGACAGTGCCCGACGCACCCTGCATGCCGGCGTCACCACCGCGCGGCTGGTCGGCGAGAGCCGCTACCTCGACTTCGCCCTGCGCCGCGGCATCGACGCCGGGATCATCGCGGGCCCACGGCTGTACACCGCCGGACACGCACTGTGCTGCACCGGTGGGCACGGGTGGGAGTCCGATGCGCTGGAGGGCGACGGCGCCGACGACCTGCGCCGACTGACGCGGCTGCAGATCCGCCACGGCGCCGACCTGATCAAGGTCTGCATCTCGGGCGGGATCGCGGGGGAGCACGAGCAGATCGACACCCCGCAGCTGACCGACGACGAGATGGCCGCCGTCATCCAGACCGCGCATGACTGGGGCCGCAAGGTCACCGCGCACGTCGGGCCGTCCGAGACGCTGCGGCGTGCCATCGAGCTCGGCCTGGACTGCGTCGAGCACGGCTACGAGCTCACCCGCGAGGTCACCGACCTGATGAGCGATCGCGGCGTCTGGTACGTGCCGACCATCACGGTCAGCCGGTGCGAGGAGTTCTTCGACGCGCAGGGCGTGCCCACCTGGATGAAGGAGCGTGCGCTCGGTGCGGGGCCGCGTCACTGGGAGAGCCTCGAGAACGCGATCGCGAGCGGGGTGCGCATCGCCATGGGCACCGACATGCCGCCCGCCGCGGACTTCGACGGCACGACCGCGACGGTGCGCGAGATGGAGTTCATGGTCGACGCGGGCATGAACTCGCTGGACGTCATGCGCTCGGCCACCTCGTCCGCGGCGGAGCTGCTCGGAGCTGACGACCTCGGCGTCGTCGAGGTCGGTGCGAGGGCGGACTTCATCGCCACGGACGCGGATCCGACAGCGGATGTGGCTGCGCTGCGCGGAATCGACTGGGTCATGCAGGGCGGCGCCGTGCTGCGGGACGACCGGGCCGGACGGTGAACACCCCGACCTCGGGCACCTCGACCGTGCGCATCGCCGACGAGTACGTCGCGACACTCGCCGACCACGAGCCGGCCGCTGCGCAGGCGCTGGGCGTCACCGCGCAGGATCGACTGCCCGATCTCAGCGCCGAGTGGGCGGTCGAACGCCGCGCGCTCGCCGTGCGCACGCGCGACGCGCTGGCGACCGTCGAACCGACGACGGAGGATGCAGCGCTGCACGCCGCTCTTCGGGAGCGCATGGACAGCGACATCGCCCTGTTCGACACCGGCTTCACTGCGCGGCTGCTCGCACCGCTGGCGACACCGGTGCATCTGGTGCGCGAGGCGTTCGACGACGTCACCGTCACGGATGACGCCGCCGGCGACGAGATCATCACCCGCCTGTCGGGGGTGCCCCGGGCGCTGACCCAGCTCGACGACCGCCTGAAGTGGGCGCGCGCGGCGGGGGAGCGCGGCGAATTCATCGGCACCGGCATCGCCGCGGAACGGCAGGTGCGTGAGGTCGCGGATCAGATCGCGGGCTGGATCGACCCCGACGGAGTCGACTACTTCCGATCCCTCCGCGCGACAGATCTGTCCGCCTCCCGCCGCATCGCCCTGGATCGTGCGGCACTCGCGGCGACCGACGCGATGGCGGGGTTCGAGCGGATGCTGCGCGACGAACTGCTGCCCCATGCGCCACGGCAGGATGCCGTCGGTGAGAGCGTCTATCGCGCGACCGCGCAGAGCTTCCTCGGCACCGAGCTCGACCTCGACGAGGTGTACGACTACGGCTGGCACGAACTCGATCGACTGTGGCGGCAGGCGCGCGGTGTCGCGGGAGAGATCCTCGGCACCGGCGCGCCGGCAGACGTCTCGGTCGCTGCACGCACGCTCGCGCAGGACCCGGGGCACCGCGTCGATGCGGACGACGTCGTCGGCTGGCTGCGCGATCGCCTGGACTGGACCCTGGATCGGGTCGACGGCACGGCCTTCGCGCTGCCCGCGGATGTGCGCGATGTCGACATCGTCGTTCCGCGGGCCGCGAAGGGCGTCGTCTACTACACGCCCGGAGCGCCCGACGGCTCGGCGCGCAGCAAGATCGTCTGGACGATCCCCGCCGGAGCGACGTCGGTGCCGACCTGGCAGGAACTCACGAGTCTCCACCATGAGGGCGTCCCCGGGCACCACCTCGAGCATGCGGTGAACCGGGCCAATGCGTCCCTGCACCCCTGGCAGCGCTACCTGTGCGAGATCCACGGGTATGCCGAGGGCTGGGCGCATTACTCGGAGGCGCTGTCGGACGAGCTGGGTCTGCTGCGCGATGCCCCGGAACGGCTGGGGATGCTGCTCGGACAGCTGTGGCGCACGGTGCGCATCGTCGCCGACATCGGGTTGCACACCGGTCGGCCGCTGCGGCGCAACGAGGTCACCGACCAGACGGAGTGGACGCCGGCGATCGCCCGCGACTTCCTGGTGCACTACGGCCTCGTCGATCCCGTGACCGCACGGTTCGAGGTGGACCGCTACCTCGGCTGGCCGGGGCAGGCCCTGGCGTTCAAGGTCGGCGCGAAGCTCTGGGCCGAGGCGCGCACGGCGAGCACCGCATCCACACTCGACTTCCACACCCGGGCCCTCGCGCTCGGACCGATGGGGCTCGCGCCGCTGCGCGAGCGTCTGCTGCAGGACCTGACGAAGGAACACGCATGACCACCACCGCCGAGCTCGAGAGCTTCATCGTCGCGCTGTACGAGGACCTCGCCGATCGCGTCGCGTTCGATGCGCGCCTCGCCGATGACGTGACGGTGTGGGAGACCCCCTGGCCGACGCTCATGCACGGTATCGCCGAACTCGACGAGCTGCGGGGTCCTGCTGCCGACCCCGACGAGCGCCGGCGGACGCTGCCGAGCGTCGTGCCGACCGGCATCGTCACGAGCGACTTCGGTGACACCGGGGTGATCCGGTACGTGCTCGAGGTGCGCACCGCGGCGGGCGAGCCGCTGGTCGAAGTGGTGCGCGTCACGGATGTGGTGCGCCGAGACGCGGACGGATGGCGGATCGTGCACCACCACGCCCAGGACATGCCGGTCGAGTGAGTCGGACGAGTCGGAGCAAGGAGAGACAGATGGACCGCAACACCGTCGACTGGCACGGGTACATTCCCGCGATCACCACCCCGTTCACGCGCGAGGGGGAGCTGGATCCCGTCGCGTTCGAGGGACAGATGCAGTGGCTGGCCGCGCAGGGGATGCACGGCGTCATCCTCGCCGGCACCTCCGGCGAGTGGTTCAGCATGACCGAGGCCGAACGCGCTGAGCTCTTCACCCTCGGCGGTCGGTTCCGCGCGGACATGCGCGTGATCGGCGGCTGCAACGCGTTCACGGCGGCCGAGGCGATCCGGCACGCGCACGCGGCGGAGGAGGCCGGGCTCGACGGTATCCTCGTGACGCCGCCGCCCTACATGGTGCCCACCCGCGAGGAGATCGTGGCCTTCTACCAGGAGGTCTCCGACGGCACATCGCTCCCCGTCACCGTGTACAACTGGCCGCGCGGCTGCATCGTCGACCTGAGCCCGGACCTCCTGAGCGAACTGGCCGACATCGAGAACGTCGTGGCGATCAAGAACTCCACCGGCGACTTCCGGGCTTTCCTCGACGCCATGTATCTCGTGGAGGATCGCGTGCGCTACTTCGGCGTCCCGACGAACGCGCTCGGAGCCGACCTCGCGACGCTCGGTCACGGAGACGGTCTCATGGGCTCCGGAGCCCCGCTCGGCAACGACCACCCCGGCTTCTGGGATGCGCTCGCCGCGGGGGATCGGGCGCGGGCGATCGAACTCGGCGCTCGTGATCGCGTGGTCATGACCAGCTGGTTCGGGCCGGACTACGGCGCGCAGTTCGGGAACCAGCAGGCGATCATGAAGACCGCCCTTCGGTTGCAGGGCGTTCCGGCCGGTTTCGTCCGCCGCCCCCTGCTCGAACTCTCGACCGAGCAGGTGGACCGTGTCCGCACCACGCTGGAGGGGCTCGGCATCGCGACCGTGCCGTTGTCGTGAGCATGCGGTACGACGCGGTCGTCATCGGCGGTGGCCTGCTCGGCGGGGCACTGACCTGGATGCTGGCACGCGAGGGCGCCTCCGTACTGCTGCTGGAGAAAGACCAGTTGAACCAGCACGCCTCCGGCCAGAACGCCGGCAGCCTGCACTTCCAGCTCGAGTATCGGATGGTCGAGAACGGGTGGGAGTCGGCGCGCACCGCCGCCGCAGCCATGCCCCTGCATCTGGACGCCGCCGAGGCCTGGACGCGGCTGGGAGATGAGCTGGGCGAATCGGTCGGTGTCGTGCAGCGCGGCGGCTTCATGCTCGCCGAGACGGCGGAGCAGGTGGCGGTGCTCGAACGCAAGGTCGGTCTCGAGCAGGAGTGGGGGCTGGATGTCACCCTCCTCGACGGTGATGAGGCGCGGCGCATCGCGCCCTACCTGTCGGAGTCGGTGCTCGCGGCCGCCTTCTGTCCGATCGAGGGCAAGGCCGAGACGCGCACCGCGGGGCCCGCTCTGGTGCGGGGTGCCGTGAAGCTCGGCGCAGAAGTCCGCACGCACACCCGTGTGAGCGGGCTCGAGCGCGACGCGCGCGGCTGGAAGGTGACCGCCGCCGGTCCGGATTCGACGTTGAGCATCCACGCCGACACGGTGATGATCGCCGCGGGGGTGTGGACCACGGACGTGGGTGCGCTCGCCGGCGCGGACCTGCCGACCATCCCGCTGGCTCTCATGATGAGCGTGAGCGCGCCGGTCGAGCCCTTCATCGGACACCTGATCCAGCACGCCGGCGCCAAGCTCTCGCTCAAGCAGACGAAGGACGGCACGGTGCTGATCGGCGGGGGGTGGCCGGCAGCACTCAGCCGCCGCGCGGGCTCCCCGGACCTGGAGACGCGTCCTCGCCTTCTCCCGGAGTCCATCGTGGGCAACGCCCGCGCGGCGATCGGCGTGGTGCCGGGCACAGCCCGACTGCCCATCGTGCGGTCCTGGGCGGGGACCACGACAGTCACGCCGGATCAGCTGCCACTCGTGGGAGAGGTGCCCGGATGCCCGGGGATGTTCGTGGCCACCGGCGGATCGGCCTTCACGCTCGGGCCGAGCTTCGCCCATTCCCTCTGCGACCTGGCCGCCGGTCGCACACCCCACATCGACCTGCGGCCCTACGCCCCGGACAGATTCGGAGTCATGGCATGAACGACCAGCCCCTCGCCGATCGCGCGGTGCCGCGGCGACTGGATGTGTACTTCGTCGTGGACGGTCGGTCCGTGCGCGCCGCTGCGGGGGAGACCGTGGCGGCGGCGATGCTGGCCGAGGGCGAACGGTGCTTCGCTCGGCGGGGCGGCGAGCAGCGCGCGCCGCTGTGCAACATGGGCACCTGCTTCGAGTGCGCGATCACGGTCGACGGCGTGCCGATGACGCGCACCTGTCTGACCACCGTCCGCGACGGCATGAACGTGCGGACCGGCGCATGAGCGCCGACCTCTACGACCTTGCGATCGTCGGGGCAGGACCGGCCGGTCTGGCCGCAGCGCTCGAGGCGCACGCACAGGGCCTTCGGACGCTCGTGATCGACGAGCAGCGCGCCGCCGGGGGACAGATCTTCCGTCAGCCGCCCACCGAGTTCGACGAGCCGGTGCGGTCTCCGGTCGGGTATCCCTGGGCGGCGGATCTGCTCGCGGATGCCGCCGCGGCGACCGGCATCGACTGGTGGTTCGAGTCGACCGTGTTCGGCGTGCTCGATGCGCGCTCGACCGGGCGCGACGATTTCGAGGTGCTCGTCACGGGCCCTCAGGGTTCGCGGCGCGCGCACGCGCGGAGGCTGCTCGTCGCCACCGGCGCCTACGACATGCCGGTGGCGATCCCCGGATGGACGATGCCTGGCGTGCTGATGGCCGGCGCGGCACAGGGTCTCCTGAAGGCACAGCATTTGCGGGCAGCGGGTCCGGTCGTGCTGGCGGGTTCGCATCCGCTGATGCTGATCGTGGCCGCCCAGCTGGTCCGTTCGGGGGCTGAGGTGACGGAGGTGGTCTTCGCCCGCGGAGTGCCCTCCGTGCGCGAGCTGTTCCTCGCCGCTCCGGCCGTGTCCGGGCACGTGCGCCTGCTGGCCGAGCTGGCAGGCTGCGTGCTGACCCTCGTGCGGCACGGCGTCCGGATCACGACGTCGACGGTCCCCACGGCGATCGTCGGCGACGGTGGCGTGAGTGGCATCCGACTGGCGAAGGCCGACCGGGCGTGGCGCGTGCGCGGACCCGAGCGCGAGGTCCCGGCGCGGACCGTCGTCCTCGGCTACGGGTTCCAGGCCTCCACGGAGCTCGCGCGTCAGCTCGGATGCCCGGTGCGTTGGGACTCGGCCGCCGGCGGATGGCTGGTGGACGTCGACGGCAACTTCGAGACGGGCGTTCCCGGGGTCTTCGTCGCGGGTGAGCCCACCGGTGTCTCCGGGGCCGAGCAGTCACGGGCGGAGGGGGCCGCGGCTGCGGCGGCGATCGCCGCCGGTCTCGGCAGGCCCGTGGACGCCGTGCGCGCTCGGGCGATCGAACGGGACCTGCGCCGCTCCCGACGGTTCGCCGCGGTCGTGCAGCGGATGTTCGCGCCCGAGCGACCCGGCCTCACGGCGCTCGCCTCCCCGGCGACGACGGTCTGTCGGTGCGAAGGGATTCCACGGTCCGATGTCGACGGGTTCCTTGAGGCGAACCGGCATGCCGACACCGTGGATGCGGTCAAGCTGAGCTGCCGGACGGGCATGGGGCCCTGCCAGGGGCGGTACTGCGAGACGACTGTGGCCGGTGCGGTCGCCGCCGCGCGCGGCGGGACGGTCTCCGACGCCGGTCGCTTCGCCGCTCAGCTGCCCGTCAAGCCGGTGTCCCTGCAGACGTACGCCGACCTCTTCGACGCGGACTGATCGCGGTCGGCGCCCGGCGGGCGCCGACCGCGGCGTCAGCGGACCCGCAGGTCCTTGCGGAGGATCTTCCCGGAGCTCGACTTCGGGATCACCTCGATGAACTCGACCTGTCGCACCTTCTCGTGCGGGGCGACATGGGCGGCGACGTGCGCCATGACCGCATCCGCGTCGAGGTCGGTATCCGGCTGCCGCACCACGAACGCCTTCGGCACCTCCTGGCCGTCGTCGTCGAGGGCGCCGATCACGGCGGCGTCGGCGATGGCGGGGTGTTCGAGTAGCACCGCCTCCAGCACGGCGGGGGCGACCTGGTACCCCTTGTACTTGATGAGCTCCTTGAGCCGGTCGACGATGCGATAGATGCCGTCGTGGGTGACGGTCGCGACATCGCCGGTGTGCAGCCAGCCGTCGGCGTCGAGCATCTCGGCGGTGGCATCGGGGCGATTGAGGTATCCGACCATGACCTGCGGCCCGCGCACCCACAGCTCGCCCGGCTCGCTGGCACCCTCGGCGGGCACCGGCACGTCCTCGCCCGATTCCGGATCGACCAGTCGTGCCTCGGTGTTGGGCACGAGTGGGCCGATGGCGGAGCGGTCGATGTCGTCGCGCGTCTCGGAGGTGAGGTTCACGGCGGGGCTGGTCTCGGTCATCCCATACCCCTGGGTGACGATGCAGTCGAGCCGGCTCGCCACCGCCGACGCCAGCGCGCCGTCGAGGGGAGCGGCGCCGGAGAAGACCACCTTCACCGGCGAGAGATCGTACTGGTCGACGATCGGATGCTTGGCCAGTGCGACGGCGATCGGGGGCGCGACGAACACCCAGGTCGTGCGGTGCTCCGCGATGATGCGGAGGAACTCGGGCAGATCGAACTTCGGCATCGTGACGAGTCCGGCGCGCTGGCGGAGCGCGAAGTTCAGCAGCACGGTCATCCCGTAGATGTGGAAGAAGGGGAGCAGGGCGAGGAGCCGATCGCTCGCCGTGACACCGAGAACGGGCCGGCACTGCGACACGTTGGCCACGAGGTTCCGATGCGTGAGCATCACGCCCTTGGGTCGCCCGGTCGTGCCGGAGGAGTAGGGCAGGACGGCGAGGTGCGTCGCCGGATCGAACGACACCTCGGGTGCGTGATGCCCTTCGCCCAGCAGCGCCGGCAGCGAGGGATGGCCCTCCGCTCCGTCGAGGACTATCACGTGATCGGCCGAGAGGCCGAGCTTCTCCGCGGCCGCCAGAGCCCCGGGGAGCAGTGGTGAGACGGTCACGAGCCACGTCGCCCCCGCATCGGCGAGCTGATTCGCGATCTCGTCCGCCGTGTAGAGGGAGTTGATGGTCGTCGCCGTCGCCCCCGCCCGGAGGATGCCGTGGAACACCGTCGCGAACGCGGGGATGTTCGGGCACAGCACCCCGACCGTGGTCCCCACACCCACCCCTCGGGCGGCGAGGGCTCCCGCGAAGAGGTCGATCTGTCCGACGAGCTGCCGGTAGCTGGTCGTCGCGCCGCTCACTCCGTCGATGAGCGCGATCGAGTCGAGCTCGGTCTCGTCGAGCCCGCCGAAGAGGAACTCGTGGATGGAGACCTCGGGGATCTCCACATCGGGGTAGGCGCTGCGAACCATGAGATCTCCTTCGATCCGGGATGCCGACGTCGTCGTCGAATGCGATCCAGTGTCGCACACAACGGCACCGAGTCCCAGGGCTCGGAAGAGGTCAGACCGCGCCGTGCAGCCGGTACCGCGTGCTCGGCCGACCCTTCGTCGAATAGTCGAGCGTGCGGATCGCTCGACCGGCGCTCGCGAGGTGCTCGAGGTAGCGTCGCGCGCTGACCCGGGAGATGTCGAGGTCATCCCCGATCTCGGTCGCCGAGGCATCGGGGCGGGCCGCAAGTGCCGCGACCACGCGATCGAGCGTCTCGGCGCTGAGCCCCTTGGGAACGCCGAAGCGCTGACGGAACGCGATGATCGCATCCGCGGCCTCGACGCGGCGGACGACGTCGTGGAGCTCCGTGTGATCCCGGAGCAGCAGAGTCGCCCCGATCTCGCCGCCGTCCGCGTCGCTGCCGGTGCTCCGGGCGACGAGCACGTGCGAGCCGACGATCACGGGCCGCCCGGCCGCCTCGCCCTCGCGGAGCACGGTCGTCAGCTCGTCGCCCAGCACCTCCGCGGCCGAGGCGCCGTCGAGGTCGGCGGCATCCCGGCCGAGGAAGCGCGCGGCCGCGTCGTTGACCAGGGTGATCCGTCCCGCTCCGTCCACCGAGATCACGCCTTCGCTGAGCCCGTGCAGCGTGGTCTCCTGGTTCTTCACGAGCGCGGCGATCTGATGGGGCTCGAGCCCGTAGATCCGACGGCGGATGATCGACGTCACCCATGCCGAACCGAACACCCCGAACACCGCGGCCGCGAGCATCGCCGAGATCAGCCAGACCAGGTTCGCGGTGAACTCCTCGTTGAGCTCCGATTCGAGGATCCCGACCGACGCGGTGCCGATGACGGTGCCGTCGTCGTCGCGGATCGGGACCTTGACCCGCCAGGACGTGCCGAGCGTTCCGGTCTGCGTGCCCACGTAGACCTCGCCGGAGAGGGGGATCGAGGGGTCGGTGGACACCTTCTCCCCGATGCGCTCCGGATTCGGGTGCGAGTAGCGGATGCCGTCCTCGTCGGCCACGACGACGTACGCGAGGTCGGATGCCTCGCGGATGACCTCGGCGATCGGCTGGATGGTGGTCGAGGGCTCCGCATCGTCGAAGGCGTCGAGGACGGTCGGCAGTGCGGCCACCGACTGGGCCACGGCCTGCATCCGGTCTTTGTAGGCCTCGCGGAGCGCCTGCTCCTGGAACGCGCCGGCCACGATGCCGGTCGCCAGGGTCACCAGGAACACGATCAGCGCCTGCAGCACGAGGAGCTGCACGCGGAGCGTCATCTTCGAGGCCACCACCTCCCCATTCTCACGCGTCGTCCCCGGCCTCGCGAGCGGGGGACGACACCGTCTCCGACCAATAGTTCCGAAACTCCGACCAATGGTTTCCGAAGCTTGAGCGCGGCCATCCGTCCTCACAGGGTGGACGGACAGCAGCACGAACGCTCAAGGAGGAGCGCACATGAAGAACGCACGCATCGCCACCCTGACCGCACTCGCGGCAGTGGCCGCATTCACCCTCACCTCATGCGCCGGAGGCAGCGCGGCGAACGACGGCGGCGGCGGTGAGACCGAGGTCGCCGCGGTCACCGACGTCTCGATCGTCGTCCCCGCAGACCCCGGCGGAGGCTGGGACCAGACCGGCCGTGCCGTGTCGCAGGTGCTCACCGAGGAAGACATCGTCAGCTCGGCTCCCGTGACCAACGTCGGCGGCGCCGGCGGAACGGTCGGCCTGGCCCAGCTCGCCAACGAGAAGGACCCGAACACCCTCATGGTGATGGGGCTCGTGATGGTCGGCGCCGTCGAGACGAACGCCTCGGCGGTGCGGATCGAGGACACGACGCCGATCGCCCGCCTCACGGATGAGCCGCTCGTCGTGGTCGTCCCGGCCGATTCGAAGTACGACACCCTCGAGGATCTGGTGGAGGACATCGCCGACAACGGGCAGTCGGTCACGATCACGGGCGGCTCGGCGGGAGGGGCCGATCACATCCTCGCCGGGCTGATGCTCGAGGAGGCGGGCCTCGACGGTGCGGAGATCGCGGAGAAGCTGAACTACACCCCGAATTCCGGCGGGGGAGAGGCGGTTCCGCTGCTCATCGGCGGCAAGGTCGCTGCGGGCATCTCCGGCGTCGGCGAGTTCGCCCAGCACGTCGAGAGCGGCGACCTTCGTGCGCTGGCGGTCTCGAGCGAGGAGCCGGTCCCCCAGCTTCCGGACGTGCCGACCATCACCGAGGAGGGCTACGACGTGGTGCTCACCAACTGGCGCGGCGTGATCGCGCCCGGGGGTATCTCGGATGGGGAGAAGGACGAGCTGGTGCGTGTGATCACCGAGTTGCACGAGTCCGAAGCCTGGACCGATCAGTTGGAGACCAAGGGCTGGGCCGATGCGTTCCTGGTCGGCGCGGAGTTCGACGACTTCCTCACCGGGGACATCGAAGAGGTCACCGCGACGCTGAAGAACATCGGGCTGGTGCAGTGACATGACGGTCCCCGCATCGTCGGGGACCGAGGAGCGGGGCGTGCGAGACGGCCATGACGGCCGGCTCGCACGCCGTGCTCCCTCCGTCCCCCTCGGCGAGCTCGTGTTCGCCGGCATCATGGTCGCCCTCGGCGTCTTCGCTGTGGTCGGCATCTTCCTGATCCACGTCCCCGTCGGCATGAAGGCAGGTCCCACGGTCTTCCCGATCTTCGTCTCGGTCATCCTGCTCGCCTCCGCGGTCGCCGTCCTCATCGGCGTGCTGCGCGGGGAACGCGGCGGGGCGGAGGACGCGGAAGACATCGATCAGAGCCTCCCGACCGACTGGGTCACCCTCGCCAAGCTCGCGGGACTCGTCGTCGCGCACCTCCTCCTGATCGAGCCGCTGGGATGGGCCCCCGCGGCCGCCCTGCTGTTCGGCGGAGTCGCGTGGTCGCTGGCCGCCAAGCGGTGGTGGATGGCGTTCCTCATCGGCATCGCCGTGGCCCTCGTGATCCAGATCGTCTTCGGCGGTCTGCTCGGACTGTCGCTGCCGTGGGGTCCTGCTCTCGGCTGGCTCGGAAGGATGTTCTGATGGACAGCTGGACCCTGCTCCTGGAGGGATTCGCGACGGCGCTGCAGCCGCAGTACCTGGCATTCGCCTTCCTCGGCGTCTTCGTCGGCACCGCGGTCGGCGTGCTGCCGGGCATCGGCCCCGCGATGACGGTGGCGCTGCTGCTTCCCCTCACCTACACGCTCGATCCCGCCGCGGCGCTCATCACCTTCGCCGGCATCTACTACGGCGGCATGTACGGTGGCTCGACGACGAGCATCCTCCTGAATACCCCAGGGGAGTCGGCGTCGATAGTCACGGCGATCGAGGGCAACAAGATGGCCAGGATGGGGCGTGGCGCTGCGGCGCTCGCCACCGCGGCCATCGGATCGTTCATCGCCGGCACCCTGGCGACGCTCGGGCTGACGCTGTTGGCGCCGCTGCTCGCGCAGTTCGCGGTGAACCTCGGCCCCGCCGATTACGTGGCTCTCATCGTGATCGCGTTCATCACGGTCGGCGCGCTGATCGGCAGCTCGATCTCGCGCGGCATGCTCTCGCTCGGCGTCGGCCTGTTCCTCGGACTCGTGGGCACCGACTGGCTCTCCGGGCAGCAGCGGTACACGCTCGGGCTCCCGGCGCTGTCCGACGGCGTCGACATCGTCCTGGTCGCGGTCGGCCTGTTCGCGGTCGGGGAGACGTTCTACATCGCCGCCCGGTTGCGGCACGGCGGCGTCGATGTGATCCCCGTGACCCGCGGATGGCGGTCGTGGATGACGAAGGCCGACTGGCGCCGTTCGTGGAAGCCGTGGCTTCGGGGGACCGCGATCGGCTTCCCGATCGGCACCATCCCGGCCGGCGGCGCGGATGTCGCCACGTTCCTGTCGTACGCGACCGAGCGCAAGCTGTCGAAGCACCGCGACGAGTTCGGACGCGGTGCGATCGAGGGCGTCGCAGGCCCCGAGTCGGCGAACAACGCGGCCGCCGCCGGTGTGCTGGTGCCGCTGCTCACGCTGGGCCTGCCGACGACGGCCACCGCGGCGATCATCCTCACGGCGTTCCAGTCGTACGGCATCCAGCCGGGGCCGCTGCTGTTCGAGAGCCAGTCGAACCTGGTGTGGGCTCTCATCGCGAGCCTGTACATCGGCAACGTCATCCTGATCGTGCTCAACCTGCCGCTCGTGGGCATGTGGGTGAAGCTGCTGCAGATCCCGCGGCCGTACCTGTACGCGGGCATCCTGCTGTTCGCGGTCTTCGGGGCGTACGCGCTGCACAGCTCGCCGACCGACATCGTGATCCTGCTGGTCGTCGGCATCCTCGGCTACTTCATGCGGCGGTACGGCTACCCCGTGGCGCCGCTGGTGGTCGGGATGATCCTGGGGCCGATGGCCGAGGAGCAGCTGCGCAAGGCGCTGCAGCTGAGCCAGGGGGATCTGAGCACGCTGGTCCTGCAGCCGTTCGCGGCGGCCGCCTACGCCGTGCTCGCGCTGCTGATCGTCGGCGGGCTGTGGCTGCGGCGTCGGCAGCGCCGGTACGAGCAGGCGCTGACCGAGTCGATCGCGGTGCCGATCAAGGCCGACTCCGAGGTCTGAGTCCGAGGCGGTGGGTTCGAGAGGGGAGGAGGCCGCGAGTAGGCTGATCCGGTGAGTGACGTACAGGCCCCCGCGCGAGGGCCTCGCGCCTACGCAGCATTCATCGGGATCGGCCTTCTCGCCGGTCTCCTCTCCGGACTCTTCGGCGTCGGCGGCGGCACGGTCATCGTCCCGCTGCTGGTACTCCTGCTGCACTTCGACCAGCGGCTCGCGGCGGGCACCTCGCTCGCGGCGATCGTGCCGACGGCCGGTGTCGGCGTCATCTCCTACGCCACGACCGGGTCGGTGGCCTGGATCCCCGCCATCATCCTGGCGGCGGGTGCCGTGGTGGGTGCGCAGATCGGCACTCGCCTGCTGCCGCGCATCTCGCAGACGGCGCTGCGGTGGGGCTTCGTCGGGTTCCTCGTCGTGGTGATCGTCAGCCTGTTCCTGGTGATCCCCTCGCGTGATGCGGCCTTCGAACTCTCCTGGCTGACGGGCATCGCGCTCGTCGGGGTGGGCGTCGGCACGGGCATCCTCGCCGGGCTGATCGGCGTCGGCGGCGGCGTGATCGTCGTCCCGGTGCTGATGCTGGCCTTCGGCACGAGCGACCTCGTCGCCAAGGGCACCTCACTGCTGATGATGATCCCGACGGCGATCTCCGGCACGGTCGGCAACCTCCGCAACCGCAACGTCGACCTGCTCGCGGCGGCCCTCATCGGCGTCTCCGCCTGTACGACGACCGCGCTCGGAGCGTGGCTGGCGACCATCGTCGACCCGACGCTGGGCAACATGCTGTTCGCGGCATACCTCGTCGTGATCGCGGTGCAGATGGCGATCAAGGCCGTCCGCGGGCGCAAGCGCGGCTGAGAACGCGTGGATGAAGGGATCTTCATCCACGACTCATCTGCGCATCATGATCGACGGGCATCATGGGGTCATGACCACCCCACGCCGCCTTCTCGTCACCGGAGCGCTGATCGCGATCCCGGTCGCCTTCGCGGTCGGGAGCGTCGTGCTGGCGCAGATGCCGCCGTCGCCGCAGATCCCCGCCGAGCCCGTGTCGGTCCAGCTCGCGCCGCCGGTGCCGAGTGAGAAACCTGCACCCGCTCCCGCACCGGCTCCCGTCGTTCCTGCTCCGGCGCCCGCACCGCCGCCTGCGCCCGCGCCGGCCCCACCGGCCGGTGACGACGACGACGATGATGACGGCGGCGACGATGACTGACGCCCCCACCCTGCCCCTCGACCTCGGCGAGCCCGTCGTTCCGGCTCGTTCGGAGACGCGCGTGGTGCCGCAGGGGCACGCCGCCTCCGGTGCTCCGCTGCGCACACTGCGCCGGCGCACCCTGCCCGCCCGCTGGCGGATCACGCTGTGGATCATCCTCAGCACCGCCATCACGCTCCTCGCCGTCGGAATGATCGGCCGTAGCATCTTCCTCGCGGGGGTGGAGCAGTCGGCCAACGCAGAGATCGAACAGGAGGCCGCCGAGTTCTCCCGATTCGCGGAGGATGCCGCGGCAAGCGGCCACACCACGGCTGAGGAGCTGGTCGGCGAGTACGTCGACCGACAGTCCGTGCACGAGGACGAGGTCGTCATCGCCACCGTCGACGGGGCGGTGGTCGCGGTCGCGAACGGCCGTGTGGAGGCGACGGATCCCTCCACGCTCTCGGCCATGCCCGGCGCGGAGGAGCTCGTGACCGCGCTGCTCGGCGAGACCGCGGCCTCCGGTGCGATGGACTCCCCGGACGCGGGCCCGTTGCGTTGGGGCCGCCTGGATTTCACGACCGGTGATCGCAACGGCGCCGTCCTGATCGTGCAGTACACGCAGGAAGCCAGGTCGCAGGTCGATGCCGGTTTCGCCACTATCGCGTGGGTGGCGCTGATCGGCATCCTGCTCAGCTCCGGTGTCGCCTGGCTCGTGGCCGGCCAGATCCTCGCACCCGTGCGAGAGGTCTACCGGGTGGCCCGCGATATCGGCGAGCACGATCTCACCGCGCGAGTGCCGGTCGAGGGGACCGACGACATCGCCGCCGTGGCCACGACCTTCAACCAGATGCTCGACCGTCTCGAAGCCGTGCACGCCACGCAGCAGCGATTCGTCGACGACGCAGGACATGAGCTGCGCACCCCGATCACGATCGTGCGCGGGCAGCTGGAACTGCTCAGCGAAGATCCCGAGGAGCGCGCGGCGACCCTGCGTCTCGTGAGCGACGAACTCGACCGAATGAGCAGGATCGTCACCGATCTCCTCGTGCTCGCCCGTGCGGAGCAGCCCGACTTCGTGCGGGTCGCGAACTGCGACATCGCCGCCCTCACCCTCGACATCGAGGCCAAGGCACAGAACCTCGGCGATCGTCGGTGGCAGCTCATGGAGGTGGCGGAGGGTACGGCGGCTCTCGATCCGCAGCGGGTCACGCAGGCGATGCTCCAGCTCGCGGCGAACGCGGTGCAGGTCACCGAGGTGGGCGACCGCATTCTCATCGGCTCGCGCTTCGACGGCGACGGGACAGAGCGCCGGCTGCGGTTGTGGGTGCGCGACTCCGGTCCCGGCGTGGCCGCCGCGGATGCCGAGCGCATCTTCGAGCGCTTCGCCCGTGGCGACAGCACCGGTGCGCGTCGCGGGTCGGGGCTCGGGCTCGCGATCGTGCGGGCGATCACCGACGGACACGGCGGTTCGGCCTGGGTCGACAGCGTGTTCGGCGAGGGCGCCACCTTCGGTATCGACCTTCCGGCACCCACCAGCGCGCGGCTCGACGCCGCGGCAGAGAGGAGCGAGTGAGATGCGCAGCATCCTCATCGCCGAAGATGACCCGCACATCACCTCGTTCGTCCGCCGGGGCCTGCGGGCGGCCGGCTACGAGACCGCCGAGGCGGCCGACGGGCACACCGCGCTGCTGATGGCTCGCAGCGGCATGTTCGACCTCGTGCTGCTCGATATCGGGCTCGGCGGCATGGATGGCTTCGATGTGCTGGCGAACCTTCGCGGTGAGGGCGTCTCGACCCCCGTGATCATCCTCACCGCGCGCGACTCGGTCATCGACACCGTGCGGGGCCTGGAGGGTGGGGCGAACGACTACGTCACCAAGCCGTTCCAGTTCGCCGAGCTCATCGCGCGCGTGCGGCTGCGGATCGGTGACGGCGAGGGTCGTGCAGCGGGCCCCGTTCTCACCCATGATGACGTGCGCGTCGATGTGCGGGCCCGCACGGTCACGGTCGACGGAGACATGCGCGAGCTCACCTCGCGGGAGTTCGCCCTGCTCGAGGTGTTCCTGCAGAACGCCGGTCAGGTGCTGTCACGCGACCAGCTGATCGGGCATGTCTGGGGGATGGACTTCGATCCGGCCTCCAACGTGGTCGACGTGTACGTGCGCGCTCTGCGCGGCAAGATCGGTGTCGACCGCATCGAGACCGTGCGCGGGGCGGGATACCGATTCCGATGAGTGATCAGACCGACACCACGAGCCCGGCGGCCGAGATGACGACGGTCGAGCGCACGCGCTTCGCGACGATGCCGCCCGAGCGACAGGGGCTGCCCGTCGGACGCCGATCCGAGCGCCCTCGACTCGGACGTGCGAGCATCCTCCGCCTGGTCGCACTCGGACTCGTGCTGGTCGCCGCGGCCGGGATGGTCCTGGCCGCGCTGACGCGGTCATCCGGAGACAGCGCGCCGACCTTGCCGATCGCGGTGACCCTCACCGTCTTCCTGCTCGCCGTGTGGGCCTGGACCTCGACGCGGCTCGACGACACGCTCGTCGCCTTCCTCGCGGCGATCGCCTTGATCGTCACCGGGGTGCTGCCGGCGAGCGACTTCTTCGCCTCGCTCGGCGACGAGACCATCTGGCTGCTCATCGGCGCCTTCGTGATCGCCTCCGCCGTGTCGTCCTCGGGCCTCGCCCTGCGCGGCGCCTCCCATCTGCTGCGGTTCGCACGGGGAACCCGGAGCCTCTTCCACCTCACGACGGTCGCGCTCACGCTCACCGCCTTCGCCGTGCCCGCGACGTCCGGGCGTGCGGCGCTCGCCGTACCGGTGTACACCGCGGTCTCGGTCGCGCTTCCCGGACGCGAGCGGGTGGTCCGCGCCCTCGCCCTGCTGATGCCGACCGTGGTGCTGCTCTCGGCCGTCGGATCCCTGCTCGGCGCGGGAGCGCACATCGTCACGGACCAGCTCCTGCGGGCAGCAGGCGAGGCGGGGTTCACCTTCCTGAGCTGGCTCTGGCTCGGGCTGCCGTTGGCGATCTTCTCCTCGCACCTGGCTTGCGAGATCATCCTCTGGCGCTTCACCCGCCGTGCCGACCGCGCAATCCCCCTGCGCATGGATGCCGCGGAGATCGGCCGTTCCGCATCGACCGCCGTGACCGGGCCGCTCAGCATCCTGGAGCGGCGAGCAGCCGTGCTGCTGGGCGGTGTGATCCTGCTCTGGGCCACCGAACCGCTGCACCACCTGTCGCCGGCCCTGGTCGCGCTCCTCGGAGCCGTTGCCGCCGTGACGCCGGGGATCGGCTGCCTGACCTTCCCCGCCGCGATCAAGCGGGTGCCGTGGTCGCTGCTGCTGTTCCTCGCCGCGACACTGGCGCTGGCATCCGCGCTCACCACCACGGGAGCCGCGGCCTGGCTGAGCTCCTCGGCGCTCGCCCCGCTGCGTGGACTCGGTGCTGCCGGGGCCGTCGCCTTCGTGCTCGTGGTCATCGCGATCTCGACCGCGGCTCACCTGCTGATCCCGTCACGGTCGGCGCGCTCCGCCGCGATCATCCCTGTCGTGATCGCGCTCGCTCCTGCCCTCGGCGTCTCCCCGATGGCTGCGGCCTTCGCCTCGACCGCCGCGGCCGGTTTCTGCCACACGCTTCCCAGCTCGGCAAAACCGGTCGCGATGTTCGCCGACCCCGACATCGTCAGTGGGGGCTTCACCCCACCCGATCTCCGTCGGCTCTCGGCGCTGCTGGCGCCCGCGATGTTCGTGCTCGTCGCGGTCTTCGCGCTGTGGATCTGGCCGCTGATGGGGCTGCCGCTGCTGCTCTGATCCGCGGCATACGCCCCGTCACACCCGCTTCACTCCGTGTGCGCCGCCGGTGCACCGGTGCTCGTCGTGCCCGCACACCGGGCATTCGTCGCCCGTTCGGGCGCAGAAGGAGGAACCATGTCGATCCACACCCCGCAGCGCATCCTGGTCGCACCGAGCGGATTCAAGGAGAGCCTGAGCGCCGAGGCCGTCGCCCAGGCGATCGCCGCCGGCGTGCGTCGGGTCATCCCCGGCGTGCAGGTCGACGAGTACCCGGTGCCGGATGGCGGGGAGGGCACCGCCGCCGCGCTCGCCGCCGCCACCGGAGGGGAGCTCATCGCGGCACGGGTCACCGGTC
Organism: Microbacterium sp. Cr-K20; assembly: GCF_000708325.1. Taxonomy (NCBI): domain Bacteria; kingdom Bacillati; phylum Actinomycetota; class Actinomycetes; order Micrococcales; family Microbacteriaceae; genus Microbacterium; species Microbacterium sp. Cr-K20. Next base: position 94,141 of record NZ_JARE01000004.1, read on the forward strand.
CCGTCGGCGACCCGGTCGATGCGCACTGGGCACGGCTCGGAGGACGCGCGGCGGGCACGGCCGTCGTCGAGATGGCATCCGCCGCCGGACTGCGACTCGTGCCCCGTGACCGCCGCGACCCCGGTGAGACCACCACTCGCGGAGTCGGCGAGCTGATCGCGGCGGCTCTGGACGCCGGGGTCGAGCGGATCGTGGTCGGCTGCGGCGACTCCGGTACGAGCGACGGCGGTGCCGGTGCGCTCGAAGCTCTCGGTGCGCGCATCCTCGATCGCGACGGCGTGCCCCTCGCCGCGGGCGGTCGACACCTTCGAGATGCGGCGAGCCTCGATCTCGCAGGGTTGCACCCTCGCATCGGAGAGATCGAGATCGTGCTCGCGTGCAACATCCACAACGTGCTGTGCGGGCCGCGCGGTGTGGCACGGGTGTTCGGCCCGCAGAAGGGAGCGACGCCGGAGCAGGTGGACGAGCTCGCGACCGCCCTGGACGTCTGGGCTGGTCTGCTCGAGGAACAGAGCCCGTTCGGCGCGGCGATGGACGTGCGCACCGGCGGCGGCACGGGAGCATCCGGCGGACTCGGGGCTGGGCTGGCCGCGGTGCTCGGTGCGCGTCTCGCCCCGCGCTTCGAGGTGCTGCTCGACAGCGGTCTGCTGCCGGAACCGCTCGACGAGCTGATGGCGGTGGCCGACCTCGTCATCACCGCCGAAGGTGCCATCGACTTCCAGACACCTCGGGGCAAGGTGCCGGCCGAGATCGCCATGCGGGCCCGGGTCGCGGGCGTCCCGGTGCTCGGCATCGCCGGGTCTCTCGGGGTCGGCGCCCCGACCGTGCACGACATCGGCATCGACGCGATCGCCTCGATCATCACCGTGCCGATGCCCCTCGAACAGGCCGTCGAGCACGGCGAGGCCCTGCTGCGCGACGCCGCGGAGCGCAGCATGAGGATGGTCCTGCTCGGATCGGCCATGTCGGCGCGGGCGGCCTGAGCGCTCCTGCGCCTGCCATGTCGGCTGAACGTCGGCCGGGCCTCGGTAGGATCGAGGGGTGGCAGTGAACCAAGAACTGGTCGGCCGGGAGTTCCCGCCGACGGCCCCCTACCTCGTCGGCCGCGAGAAGGTGCGCGAGTTCGCGCGCGCCGTCTTCGCCGATGCTCCGCAGCACACCGACGTCGAAGCGGCCCGCGCGGCCGGCTTCTCCGACGTCGTGGCGCCGCCGACCTTCGCGATGGTCATCCAGGACCTCACGCTCCAGCAGCTGCTGGCGCAGGAAGACTCCGGCATCGTGCTCGCCCGCACGATCCACGCCGAGCAGCGCTTCACCTACACCCGACCGATCGTGGCGGGCGATGAGCTCACCGCGCAGCTGCGCGTCACCGGCATCCGGATGATGGGCGGCAACGCCATGATCACCAGCGAGGCCGCGATCACCGACGCCGCGGGCGACCACGTCGTCACGGCGACGAGCGTGCTGCTGGTGGGCGCCGAGAGCACGGACGAAGGGAAGGCCGCCTGATGGGCTACACCGTCGGAGACGTGGTCGCCGAGCGCACCGTGCATCTCACCCGCGAGTCGCTCGTGCGCTACGCGGGAGCGTCCGGAGACTTCAACCCCATCCACTACCGTGACGATGTCGCCGAATCCGTCGGGCTTCCCGGCGTGCTCGCGCACGGCATGCTGACGATGGGCATCGCCTCGTCGGTGGTCGTCGCCGCCCTCGACCCGGCCGCGAAGATCCTCGACTACGGGGTGCGCTTCACCAAGCCGGTCGTCGTCGACCCGGTCGATGGTGCCGACATCACCGTCGTAGCCACGGTCGGCGCGGTCGATGAAGAGGTCGCGCGCATCGACCTCAAGGTCACGTTCGGCGAGACCACGGTGCTCGTCAAGGCGCAGCTGCGCGTCGCCGTCTGATGAGGACGCTCTGATGCGGGAGATCGAGCCGGTCCGCCTGGCCGAGCTGACCACGCTGCGCACGGGCGCCGCTCCCGAGCGGATGCAGGAGGCGACGACGACCGCCGGTCTGATCGAGGCACTGCGCGACACCTGGGCCCGCGGTGACGAGTGGTTCGTCCTCGGTGGCGGTTCCAACCTCTTCGTCGGCGACGAGCCCTTCGAAGGCACCGTCATCCGCGTGCGCACCGAGGGGATCGAAGAGATTCCGTCGCCGCACCCGGGTCGCATCCGTCTGCGCGCGCAGGCCGGGCACTCCTGGGACGACCTGGTCGCCTATGCGGTCGCGCACGGCTACGCCGGCCTCGAGGCCATGAGTGGGATCCCCGGCACGGTCGGCGCGTCCCCCGTGCAGAACATCGGCGCATACGGACAGGAGATCCAGGAGACGCTGGTCGAGGTCGAGTTGATCGACGAGTCGACCGGCGAGGTCTCGACCGTTCCCGCGGCCGAGCTCGGATTGGGTTTCCGCACCTCCGTCCTCAAGCACCACCACGGCAGCGTGCCGCTGCGACGTGCCGTGATCCTCTCCGTCACCGTCGACCTGGCGATCGCCGGTGAGCGCGTGGTGCGCGGCGAGCAGCTGCGTCGGGCGCTCGGGCTGACCGATGAGACACCGGTTCCGCTGAGCTGGGTGCGCGAGCGCATCCTCTCGACCCGCGCGTCGAAGGGCATGCTGCTCGACGACGCCGACCCCGACACCCACGGCGTCGGCTCGTTCTTCCAGAACGCGATCGTGACGGCCGCGGTGGCAGGCGCGCTGCCGCCGGAGTGCCCGCGCTGGCCGGTGGCGCCCGATCTGGATGCCGTGACCGTGATCCCGCTCGCGTCCTACGACGGGCAGGTGCCGCTGTCGAAGCCGACGACCGTCTCCGACGTGAAGGTCAGCGCAGCCTGGCTGATCGAGCAGGCGGGCATCCGCAAGGGGTTCAAGCTTCCGCGCTCGCGCGCTTCGGTCTCGACCAAGCATGCGCTGGCGCTCACGAACCGCGGCGGCGCGACCGCGGGCGAGGTCGCCGAGCTCGCGCGGTTCATCCAGAGCCGGGTCCACGCCGAGTTCGGTCTCGTGCTGCAGCCGGAGCCGGTGCTGGTCGGCGTCGACCTGTAGGGCGATCGTCCTGTGGGGCGTCGTCGGTCGCGGGCTACACTCGCGGCATGAGCGGACTGATCCCGTACCTGCTGTTTCCCGGCAACGCCGCAGAGGCGCTGCGTCACTACCGCTCGGTGTTCGGCGGTGAGCTGCAGCTGCTCGACTACGCCACGGCGGGCCGGCGTGACGGACCCGGCGATGCCGTCGCGCACGGCCAGCTGAGCGGGCCGGTCGAGCTCGCCGGCGCCGATGCCGGAGCCGACGACGACGCCGTGCAGATGAGCGGCATGTTCCTCTCACTCCTCGGCACGGCGGATGCGCTGACCCTCACCGGCTGGTACGACAAGCTCGCGGCCGACGGCCGAGTGATCGACGCCCTGCAGAAGCGCCCGTGGGGAGACTTCGACGGCACGCTCGTCGACCGCTACGGCATCCGCTGGCTGATCGGCTTCCAGCCCGAGGACTGATCACGCCGCGAAACCCGAAGGCCCCCTCCCGTCTGTCGACAGGAGGGGGCCTTCGGTACGAGCGGGGTCAGGCGAACAGGCGCTGCAGGCGCTGCACGCCCTCGAGCAGCTGGTCGTCGCCGAGGGCGTACGACATGCGGATGTAGCCCGAGGGGCCGAAGGCCTCGCCGGGAACGACCGCGACCTCGGCCTGGTCGAGGATGAGGTCGGCGAGCTCGAGCGAGGTGGTCGGCGTCACGCCGCCCCAGGTGCGACCGAGCAGACCCTGCACGTCGGGGTACACGTAGAACGCGCCGAGCGGGTTCGGAACCACGAGGCCGTCGATCTTCGACAGCTCCGACACGATGAGCTGGCGACGGCGGTCGAATGCCTGGCGGAACTGTTCGGCCTCGTCCTGCGGTCCGTTGAGGGCGGCGATGGCAGCCTTCTGGGCGACGTTGTTCACGTTGCTGGTGAGGTGCGACTGCAGGTTGCCGGCGACCTTGATGGCGTCGGCCGGTCCCACCATCCAGCCCACGCGCCAGCCGGTCATGGCGTAGGTCTTCGCGACGCCGTTGACGAGGATCGTCTGACCGGCGACCTCGGGCACGGCCTCGACGATCGAGGTGGCCTTGACGCCCTCGTAGGTGAGGTTCTGGTAGATCTCGTCGCTGATGATCCAGATGCCGTGCTCGAGTGCCCACTCGCCGATTGCCTTGGTCTCCTCGGCCGTGTAGACCGAGCCGGTCGGGTTCGAGGGCGACACGAACACGAGCGCGGTGGTGCGGGCGGTACGAGCGGCCTCGAGCTGCGCGACCGTGACCTTGTACTCTTGGTCGGCGCCGGCGAACACCTCGACGGGAGTGCCGTCGGCGAGGCGGATGGCCTCGGGGTACGTGGTCCAGTACGGCGCGGGCAGAAGCACCTCGTCACCCGGGTTCACCACGGCCTGGAAGGCCTGGTAGACGGACTGCTTGCCGCCGTTGGTGACGATGACCTGGCTCGGGGAGACTTCGAGACCGGAGTCACGCAGCGTCTTCGCGGCGATCGCCTCGCGCAGTGCCGGAAGACCCGGAGCGGGCGTGTACCGGTAGCTCGCCGGGTCGGCCAGCGCCTCGTCTGCGGCATCCACGATGAACTGCGGCGTCGCGAAGTCGGGCTCGCCGGCGGCGTACGAGATGACGTCCTTGCCTTCGGCCTTGAGGGCCTTGGCCTTGGCGTCGACCTTGAGGGTCGCGGACTCGGCGATGGCGGACAGCTTGCGGGAGAGAGGAGCGCGTTCGGTCACGACTACGAGCGTACTCGGCTCGATGCGGTGGGAGCGGTGTGGGATATCGCCAAGATCCGAGGTTCTTTCGGGTTCGGAAGGTCAGCGGGCGGCGAGCCCGTGCGCCTGGGCGACGGCCGGGAGCGTGATGCGTCCGCCCTGCACGTTCAGACCCGCGGCCAGCGCCGCGTCTTCGGAGGCCGCGCGCTCCCAGCCCTTGCCGGCGATCGCCGAGACGTAGGGGAGGGTCGCGTTCGTCAGTGCGCGGGTCGCGGTCTCGGGAACCGCGCCAGGCATGTTCGCGACGCAGTAGTAGATCGAGTCGTGGACGGCGAACGTGGGGTCGTCGTGCGTGGTCGGACGCGAGCCCTCGAAGCATCCGCCCTGGTCGATCGCGATGTCGACGAGCACGGAGCCGGGCTTCATCGCGGCGACCATGTCGTCTGTCACGAGCTTGGGGGCCGCGGCACCGGGGATGAGCACGGAGCCGATCACGAGGTCGGCGGCCTTGAGCTCTTCGGCGATGTCGTAGCGACTCGAGGCGCGGGTCTCCAGCGCTCCGCCGTAGCGGTGCTCGAGTTCGCGCAGACGCGGCAGCGAGACGTCGACCACGGTCACCTTCGATCCGAGACCGAGCGCGTTCGCGGCGGCGTGCTCTCCGGCGACGCCGCCTCCGATCACGACGGTCTTGGCGCGCGGAGTGCCGGCGATACCGCCCAGCAGCATCCCGCGTCCTCCTTGCGAGCGCAGCAGCGAGTGCGAGCCCATCACGACCGAGAGCCGCCCGGCGATCTCGCTCATCGGCACGAGCAGCGGCAGGCTGCGGTCGGGCAGCTGCACGGTCTCGTAGGCCACGGCGGTGGTCCCGGCCTCCACGAGCGCCGTGGTCAGGGCGCGGTCAGCGGCGAGGTGCAGGTAGGTGAAGAGGGTGAGGTCCTCGCGCAGGAACCCGTACTCCTGCGCGATCGGCTCCTTGACCTTGATGACGAGGTCGGCGTCGCCCCAGGCCTCGGCGGCGGTCGCCACGATCTCGGCGCCGGCTGCGCGGTAGTCATCGTCCGTGATGCGCGAGCCGAGGCCCGCGCCGGACTGCACGAGCACCCGATGGCCCTCGTGCACCAGCCGGTCGGCGCCGGCGGGAGTGAGGGACACGCGGTTCTCGTTGTTCTTGACCTCGGTGGGGACGCCGATCTTCATTGATCCTCCTGGGTTGATGCGGTGCGGCACCAGGATCGCAGAAACATCGACGGAACAACAGAATCGCTGAAGATGATTCGCGAAGAAGCGCCATCGTGAATAATGCTTCGTATGGAGACGACTTCAGGAGCCTCGGAGCCGAACAGTGTTCGGGCACCCGCCCTCGATGCGATCGATGCGCGGATCGTGCAGTTGATGACGGCAGACGGGCGCATGACGAACGCCGAGCTCGCCGGACGCCTCGGCGTCGCGCCCTCGACCGCACACACCAGGCTGCGCGCCCTCGTCGACCGCGGCGTGATCACGGGGTTCCATGCGAGTGTGGACGAGCGGATGCTCGGAGCAGGGCTCCAGGCGGTGATCGGCGTCACACTGCGCCCGAGCGGACGGCGCGAGAGCATCGTCGAGTTCGCGGACCGTGTGCGCGTGCTGCCGCAGGTGATCCAGGTCTTCTTCCTCGGCGGTGACGATGACTTCCTGCTCCACATCGCGGTCGCCGACTCGTCCGAGATGCGCGAGTTCGTGCTCGAGCATCTCTCGGCACAGAGCAGCGTCGCCTCCACTCGCACCAGCATCGTGTTCGACTATCACCGCAACTCGGTCGCGGCCTCGTTCCGCTGACGCGGGAAGAGGTCCCGCTCAGCGGCCTCCGAGGAGGGTCGCCAACCGGAGTACGGCTTCCTCGACGAGAGTGTCGTCGAGGTTGCCGTAGCCGAGCACCAGGGAATCCGGATGCCGGTCGCGGACCTCGTAGCGGGCCAACGGTGTGAGCGCCAGGCCCGCTGCAGCCCCTGCTGCGGTGATGTCGGTGGAGGATGAGCCGGTGGGCACGGCCAACACCAGATGCATCCCCGCGGCGATGCCGGTCACGGTCAGCTCGGGCAGGGCGCGTTCGAGCGCGTCGAGCAGCCGCTGCCGCCGGCGACGGAACCGGGTGCGGGACGAGCGCAGGTGACGTTCGAGGTCACCGCGCGTGAGGAACTCCGCGAGGGCGGCCTGGTCGATGAGGGAGGGCGGAGCCGTCGAGACCGGGGAAGCGATGTCCGGCGGGAGCAGCATCCATCCGAGCCCCAGCGCGGGCGAGACCGACTTCGACAGCGAGCCGATGAGCGCGACGCGGTCCGGCGCGAGGCGCTGCAGGGCGGGGACGGGTCGGCGGTCATAGCGGAACTCGGCGTCGTAGTCGTCCTCGATCACCAGCGCGTCCCGATCCCGGGCCCAGCGCACCAGTTCCTCGCGGCGGGCGGGAGCGAGTGCCGCGCCGAGGGGGAACTGGTGGGCGGGAGTCACGAGGGCGGCCCCGGCCCCGGTGCGGGATGCGAGCGCGCGCAGCTGCGCGGTGTCGATGCCGTCGTCGTCCACGGGCACCGGAACCGGGTGCAGACCGTTCTCCTCCGCGACTGCGCGCAACCGCGGCCAACTCGGGTCCTCCACGAGGATCGTCCGGTGGCCGCGGCGGTGCAACTCGCGGGCGAGCATTCCCATGCTGTCGGTGGCGCCGTGGGTGATCGTGATCCTGGTGGGGTCGGCGATGGCGTGCCGCGAGCGTGAGAGGTACGCGGCGACCGCATCGCGCGCCGGTGCGTAACCATACGGGTGAGCGGCGGCGAGGTCGTGGTCGGGGAGCGCAGCGAGGGCCGCGCGCAACGCGGCCGACCAGCGTGACCTCGGAGTCGCCCGCAGGTCGGGGATGCCGGGACGCAGGTCGTACCGTGTGGGCGGGCCGGCCACGGTGGCGACGGAAGAGGGTGTGTGCGGTGCCCGCAGCGGAGCCCCGCCCTGCTCAGCCACACGGGTGGCCGAACCGGTCCTCGCCTCCAGCACCCCCTCGGCCACCAGCTGTCCGTATGCCTCGGTCACGACCCACCGGGAGACGCCGAGCGTCTCCGCGAGGGTGCGACTGGGCGGCACAGCGGCGCCGGAGGAGAGCCGGCCCTCGTCGATCGCGCGGCGCAGCGCGGTCTCCACGCGGTCCCGCAGAGGCTGGGCAGCGTCGGAGCCGCGCGTCTCGTCGAGGTCGAGGAGTGTCTCCCACACGAGAATCGGTCTGGTGTTCTGCATCGTGATTGGAGTGTATCCCCGAGCCGATCTGTTTCTACGGTGGAGCCATCCCCCGAGAAAGGAACACCATGCAGTACCGCACCCTCTCCGATGGCCGCACCGCGTTCGACGTCTCGACGCTGTGCCTGGGAGCCATGAACTTCGGTACCCGTACCGACGGGGACACGTCACGCGCCATCCTCGACCGGTTCGTGGAGGCGGGCGGCACCTTCATCGACACCGCCAACAACTACAGTCTCTGGGCGGACGGCCACGGCCGCGAGAGCGAAGACCTGCTCGGTCGTTGGATGAGGGATCGCGGCAACCGCGACGCGCTCCGCATCGCCACCAAGCTCGGTGCCGCGCAGAAGGACCCGTCGAAGCCGCTGTCGAACACCCCGCCGACGAACTTCGAGGGACTCTCCGCCGAGGTGATCCGCCGGCAGGCCCCGGAGAGCGCCCGGCACCTCGGCATCGACCACATCGACGTGCTCTACGGCCACGTGGACGACCGCGATGTGGCTCTGACCGAGACGGTCGGCGCCTTCGGCGAGCTCCAGGAAGAAGGGCTCGTCGGCATCACCGGAATCTCCAACGTGCCGACCTGGCGCGTGGTCGAGGCGCGAGAGGAGGCGCGGCGGCAGAGCATCGCGCCCTATGGAGTGGTGCAGCAGCAGTACAGCTATCTGTACCCCGCGCCGCGCATCGGGCGGAACAACTTCGTCACGCCCGACCTGCTCGACTATGCGGCATCCACCGGCACGCCCGAGCGTCCGCAGCTCGCCATCACCGTGTACTCGCCGTTGCACCAGGGTGGGATCGCGCGTCTCGACAAGCCGCTGTGGGGTGGGGTCGATCACCCGACCAGCCACGCCCGCCGTGCGCTGCTGCACGAGGTCGCGGCCGAGATCGGCGCGACGCCGAACCAGGTCGCCCTCGCGTGGCTTCTCGGCGCGGAGGTCCCCGTGATCCCCGTCGTCGGGGTCTCTTCTCTCGAGCAGCTGGAAGAGGCGCTGGGCGCTGCCGACCTGGTGCTGGACGAGGAGGTCCGCGCGCGCCTCGACGCCGAACCGGGCGACACGCGCTGAGCAGTCTGGTGGATCAGGCTCCGTACGAGGCCGGCAGCGAGCAGTAGTCGGCGAACCGCCGCACCGGATGGTCGGGGTCGCTCACATCGACGATCGACCCCGCGACCGTGTGCGGCGGCTCGTCGCCGGCCAGCTGCCACACGGCGTAGTTCCACATTCCCCTGGTGCGCTCGCCGAGTAAGGCCGCGGGCCCGGAGGCGAGCAGGATGCCCTCGCTCTTCGGGTCTTCGCGGAAAGCGGTGACCGTCGCGCGCACCCCGGCTTCGTCGCCCTCGGGCGAGTGCTCGCGGAGGACCGGCTGCCCCGCCTTCGTCAGCGCGACAGTGAGGTCGTCTGCCGCCTGTCGCGAGCGCTCGGCATCCGCCCCGGCGACCGCGAGCAGCCGCCGGCCGCGCGGGTAGAAGTGCAGGAACTCGGAGGCGATGTCCGCCCAGACGTCGGTCATGCCTCCAGGCTACGCCCGCCTGTCGGCACCGGCGCCGGACGCGGAAGAGCCCCCGAGCGCGGCATCGGCCGCGGTCGGGGGCTCTTGCGTGCGCTCAATCCTCGTCGACCAGGAACCGGCTGTAGGCGCCCAGCGTGAGGAAGGTCGGGAACTCCTCCTGCAGGGCGACCTCGCGGAAGATCTCCGCCGCGTCGTCGTACAGGTCGCCGTGGCTGCGCGTCGCCTGTGCGAGCACCTGCGCGATCAGTCCCTCGATGTACTCCGCTGTGATGGGGGTGCCGTCCTGTGTCGTCCGGTCCTGGTGGATCCACTGCCACACCTGCGAGCGGCTGATCTCGGCCGTCGCGGCATCCTCCATCAGATTGTCGATCGCGACCGCGCCGAGTCCGCGCAGCCAGGCCTCCAGGTAGCGGATGGCGACCGAGACGTTGTCCCGCACACCCTGCGCCGTGATCGGCCGACCGATGTGCAGGTCGAGCAGATCACGGGCCTCGACGTGCACGTCGTCGCGCTGGCGGTCGACCTGGTTGGGGCGGTCGCCCAGCACGGCGTCGAACTCTGCCTGAGCAGTGGGGATCAGGTCGGGATGCGCCACCCACGTGCCGTCGAAGCCGTCGCCGGCCTCGCGCTTCTTGTCGGCGGTGACCTTCTCGATCGCCCGTGCCGTCACCTCGGGGTCGCGGCGGTTCGGGATGAACGCGCTCATGCCGCCGATCGCGAAGGCTCCCCGCTTGTGGCAGGTCTGCACGAGCAGGTCGGTGTACGCCCGCATGAACGGCACGGTCATCGTGACCTCGCTGCGGTCGGGGAGCACGAAGCGTGCACCGCGGCCGCGGTAGTTCTTGATGATCGAGAAGATGTAGTCCCACCGCCCGGCGTTCAGTCCGGCGCAGTGGTCGCGCAGCTCGTAGAGGATCTCGTCCATCTCGAACGCGGCCGGGAGGGTCTCGATCAGCACCGTCGCGCGGATAGTGCCGTGCGGGATGCCGATGTACTCCTCGCTGAACGAGAAGACGTCGTCCCACAGCTTCGCCTCCTCGCTCGACTCGAGCTTGGCGATGTAGAAGTAGGGGCCGCGGCCGCCGTCGATCAGTGCCTGCGCGTTGTGCAGGAAGTAGAGGCCGAAGTCGACGAGGGAACCGGATGTCGACGTGCGACGACCGGCGCGGTCGATGAAGGCGATGTGCTTCTCGGGCAGGTGCCACCCGCGCGGACGCATCACGATCGTGGGCGTGCGCTCGGCCGTGACCCGGTACTCCTTCCCTTCCGGGGAGGTGAACGACAGCTCGCCGCGGATCGCATCTCGCAGCGACAGCTGCCCCTCGATCACGTTCTTCCAGGTCGGGCTCGTGGCATCCTCCTGGTCGGCGAGCCACACGCGGGCCCCGGAGTTGAGGGCGTTGATCGTCATCTTCGGATCGGTCGGCCCGGTGATCTCGACGCGGCGGTCCTCGAGACCGGGACCGGCACCGGCGACCCGCCAGTCGCGGTCGTCACGGATGTGTGCCGTGTCTTCGCGGAAGCGCGGGTCGTGCCCGTTGCCGATCTCGAAGCGGCGGCGCATCCGGTCGGCCAGCCGGTCGTGACGGCGGGAGGCGAACCGGTGGTGCAGCTCGGTGAGGAAGGCGATGGCCTCGGGGGTGAGGATCTCCTCGTAGCGGTCGCGCATGGGTCCGGTGACTTCGATCGCCGGACCCTGCTGGGTCGTCTGGATCGGAGCCGTGGTCGGGGGAGCGGTGGGAATGGTCATGATCGTGAGTCCTTTGCGTTGCGTTGCGTCGCGATGCGAAGAAGGCGGCGGGGATCAGTGGAACTGCGCGGCTTCGGTGGAGCCGGCGAGGGCGAGAGTCGCGCTGTCGGGGTTGAGCGCGGTGGAGATGACGTCGAAGTATCCGGTGCCCGCCTCGCGCTGGTGCTTGGTGGCGGTGTAGCCGTGGGCCTCGGCGGCGAACTCGGCTTCCTGCAGCTCGACGTAGGCGCTCATGGCGCGATCGGCGTAGCCGCGGGCGAGATCGAACATCGAGTGGTTCAGAGCATGGAAGCCGGCCAGGGTGATGAACTGGAACTTGTAGCCCAGGTCTGCCAGCTCCTGCTGGAACGTCGCGATCTCGGCGTCCGACAGGTGCTTCTTCCAGTTGAAGCTCGGTGAGCAGTTGTAGGCCAGGAGCTTCCCGGGGAACTCCGCGTGGATGGCGGCGGCGAACTCGCGTGCCAGCGTGATGTCGGGCTCCCCCGTCTCGACCCACAACAGGTCGGCGTAGGGGGCGAAGGCGAGGCCGCGGCTGATGACCGATTCCAGACCCGGGCGGATCCGGTAGAAGCCCTCCGTAGTGCGCTCGCCGGTGGTGAACTGCTGGTCGCGTTCGTCGACGTCGCTGGTGAGCAGGTCGGCGGCGAGAGCATCCGTGCGGGCGATGATGACGGTCGGCACCCCGGCGACGTCGGCGGCGAGGCGGGCGGCGTTCAGCGTGCGGATGTGCTGCTGGGTGGGCACGAGCACCTTGCCGCCGAGGTGGCCGCATTTCTTCTCGCTGGCCAGCTGGTCCTCCCAGTGGATGCCGGCGGCACCCGACTGGATGAGCGACTGCGCGAGCTCGTAGGCGTTGAGCGGTCCGCCGAAGCCGGCCTCGGCGTCGGCGACGATCGGGGCGAGCCAGTCCTGCGTGGTCTCGCCTTCTGCGTGCTCCAGCTGGTCCTGGCGGATGAGCGCGTTGTTGATACGGCGTACGACCGCCGGCACCGAGTTCGCGGGGTACAGCGACTGGTCGGGGTAGGTGTGACCGGCGAGGTTGCCGTCGGCGGCGACCTGCCATCCGGAGAGGTAGATCGCCTTGAGCCCCGCCCGCACCTGCTGCACGGCCTGGCCTCCGGTGTAGGCGCCGAGCGCACGGACGTAGTCCTCCGTATGCAGGAGGTTCCAGAGGTTCTCAGCACCGCGGTGCGCGAGCGTGGAGTCCTCTCGGACCGAGCCGCGGATGCGGATGACATCTTCGGCGGAGTAGGTGCGCTCGACGCCGTCCCAGCGGGGATCGGTGTCCCAGATCTCCTGGAGCTCGGCGGCCGTCTGAACCTGGTCGCCGGCTCGCAGACCGGCGGGGCGGGGCGTCGGGGTGTGGGCGGTGTTCGTCATGGTGTCTCCTCGGTGGATCCGGCTGCGGTGCCGGTGTGGCGTGGTTCCACTGTGCGTGAAGTTCGGGACGTCGAACGACCGATACCGGAGAGAAGATCGCTCGAAATTCTGTTTCTGTGACAGAATCTGCCGCATGAGCATCGATGAAGCTGCAGAAGAGACCGACGCCCTCACGATCGGTCGTCGAATCCGCCGGCTCCGCACGGCGAAGAGCATGACCCTCGACGACCTGGCCTCCGCCGTCGATCGGGCGCCGAGCCAGATGTCGATGATCGAGACCGGCAAGCGCGAACCCAAGCTCACGCAGCTGCAGGCGATCGCCCGCGCGCTCGGTGTGACGCTCGACGCGCTGCTCGAAGGGGAGCCGCTCGACGAACGCAGCGCGATCGAGATCGCCCTGGAGCGCGCGATGAAGGGGCAGACGTTCCAGGCCCTGGGCATCGAGCCGTTCCGTATCGCGAAGAGTCTGCCGACGGATGCGCTGAAGGCCCTGCTCGCGCTGCACGGGGAGATCGATCGGCTCAAGGACGAGCGGGCCGCGACGCCCGAGGAGGCCAGGCGGGCGAACGTCGAGCTGCGGCACCTGATGCGCAGACAGGACAACCACTTCGCCGACCTCGAGGCCAAGGCTGCCGAGATCCTCGCCGCGGTCGGCCACCCCGGCGGCCCTCTGACACAGCGCACCGCATCCGAGATCGCGGCCTACCTCGGCTTCACCCTGCATTACGCGCCAGACCTGCCGCAGACCACCCGCAGTGTCGCCGATCTCGCGAACGGTCGGCTGTACCTGTCGAGCAGCGTGCCCGCGAAGGGCGATGCTCGCACCGCGGTGCTGCAGGCGCTGTCGAGCCGCATCCTCGGGCACTCCGAGCCGCGCAGCTATGCCGAGTTCCTGCGGCAGCGCGTCGAGACCAACTACCTCACGGGCGCCCTCCTCATCCCGGAGGCGCATGTCGTGCCCGCGTTGAGGGATGCCAAGCAGCGGCGGGCGATCTCGATCGAAGACCTCCGCGATGCGTATTCGGTGTCGTACGAGACGGCCGCGCACCGCTTCACGAACCTCGCGACACGTCACCTCGACATCCCGGTGCACTTCCTGAAGGTGCATGAGTCGGGCACGATCACCAAGGCGTACGAGAACGACGACGTGAACTTCCCGACCGACCGCCTCGGCGCCATCGAGGGGCAGATGTGCTGCCGCCGGTGGACCTCGCGCGTGGTGTTCGACGAGGACGACCGCTTCAACCCGTACTACCAATACACCGACACCGGCAACGGCACGTACTGGTGCACGGCGCGGGTCGAGTCCTCGAGCGAGGGGCTGCACTCGGTGAGCGTTGGTGTGCGCTTCGACGACACCAAGTGGTTCGTGGGGAGGGACACCCCGCACCGCGGCGTCTCGAAGCACTCGGTCGAGGTGTGCTGCCGCCGGGCTCCCGCCGAGTTGGAAGACCGCTGGCGGGAGAACTCCTGGCCGAACGTGAAGACGCCGCGCACGCTGCTCGCGACGCTGCCGACCGGCGCGTTCCCCGGGGTCGACACGACTGATGTGTACGAGTTCCTGGAGGCGCACGCGCCGCAGTGAGTTCAGAGAGTCCCCGCTGTTTCGTCAAAAGTTAGTTTCATCTTGCTTAGTCAATCTTGACTATGTTACTTTCGACGAGCCATCAATGACGAACGGCCGAGAAGGGACCCTCATGGCTACTTCCTCTGCGGAAACCCGATTCCGCATCACTGCCACCCTGACGTGCGTTCTCGCCGCCACGCTGACGCTCGGAGCATGCTCCGCGCAGACGCCAGGCGGCGATACCGCCCCCACGAGTGCGAGCGACACCGACGCCTGCAAGCGCAATCAGGATGCCGGCACCATCACCTACATCTCCGGCTACGGCTACTCCGCCAGCGCCGGACAGCTCGACGTGTTCCTCGCCGAGGAGCTGGGCTATTTCGACGACCTCTGCCTCGATGTCGAGATCAACGCCTCCGGTGCGAACGGGCAGCAGCTCGTGGCATCCGGTCAGGCGCAGTTCACGGCGCTCGGCTCCGCATCCGACGTGATGCTGGCCGCGGCGAACAGCAAGAACCTCACGGCCGTCGCCACCTACGGCACCACCCCGCCGTTCTCCATCTTCGGTAACGAGAAGCTCGACAGCCTCAAGGATCTCGAGGGGGGATCGCTCGGGTACTTCATCAACCTGACCCCGATCGCCTCGGCCATGCTCGACGAGGCCGGCGTCGATGTCTCGAAGGTCGAGATGGTCAAGATGACCAACTACGACCCGACGGTCGTGGTGCGCGAGCAGGTCGATGCGATCGTCGGCTACGCCTCGAACCAGCCGCAGTCGCTCAAGGCGCAGGACCTGCCGTTCAGCGAGTTCCTCCCCTCCGACCTCGGCGTCGAGGGCACGTACAACGTGATGGAGGTCAACTCCCGCTTCCTCGACGAGCACCGCGAGGTCGCCGCCGACTTCATGCGGGCGAGCCTCAAGGCGCTGCAGTACTGCCTCGACGAGTCGGATGCCTGCATCGACAAGCTCGCGAAGCTGGCCGAGGACAACAACCAGGGCGCCGCGTTCCCGCGCGACCAGCTGGCCCGCACCTGGGAGGTGGAGTCCGCCTGGGTCCGCGAGAGCGCCGGTGGCAACCCCGGTGTGCAGAACGAGTCGATGTGGGAGCCGGAGTACGCGCTCGTCGAGAAGTACGGCGACGTCAAGGACCTGCCCGCGATCGCCGACATGATGGACGCCGATCTCGTCGCCGACCTCTACGACGGCGACACCCTCATCTGGCAGGCCGAGTGATGTCGGTCGCACAGGGAGCAGGCGTCGAAGTCAGGAACGTCTCGAAGTCCTTCGGCGTCGACGGCGCGAAGGTCACCGTGCTCGACGACGTGAGTCTCACGATCGGCATGGGCGAGTTCGTGTCGGTGATCGGTCCGAGCGGCTGTGGCAAGTCCACGCTGCTCAAGGTGGTCGCCGGTCTCCTCGACGCCGACTCGGGCACCGTCACGATCGACGGCGAGAGCGTCACCGCGGCCTCGCGCGACAAGAAGATCGGCCTCGTGCCGCAGTCGCCCGCGCTGTTGCCGTGGAAGACCGTGCGCGAGAACGTCGAACTGCCGGTGCGCATCAACGCCAAGGCGAACTCCGGGCGAGCGCTGCGCG
The DNA here is from genome assembly GCF_000708325.1 of Microbacterium sp. Cr-K20. NCBI lineage: Bacteria > Bacillati > Actinomycetota > Actinomycetes > Micrococcales > Microbacteriaceae > Microbacterium > Microbacterium sp. Cr-K20. Next base: position 109,954 of record NZ_JARE01000004.1, read on the forward strand.
ACCCCGCGGAGCTGCTGGCGACCTTCGGCCTCGGTCAGGCGATGACGAAGTACCCCGGTCAGCTGTCCGGCGGCATGCAGCAGCGTGCCGCGATCGCCAGGGCGTTCGTGTTCGACCCGGCCATCATGCTGATGGACGAGCCGTTCTCGGCGCTCGACGAGATGAACCGTGACCTGCAGCGCATCGCCCTGCTGGAGTTCTGGCAGTCCAACCGCAAGGCCGTCATGTTCGTCACGCACTCCGTGCCGGAGGCGATCATGCTCTCCGACCGCATCGTGGTGATGGCCGCCCACCCGGGGCGCATCGCCCAGGTGATCGACGTGAACCTGCCGCGGCCGCGCGACGAGCAGTCGTATGCCACGGAGGAGTTCCGCGAGATGGAAGCCGTCGTGCGCGATGCGCTGCGCGCGCAGACGGAGAAGGCCCATGTCTGAGCTGACGATGAGAGACACGACCGCGACCCTCGCGACCGCCCGCTTGAAAGCCCAGCCGCATCGGGGCATCCCCGCCTGGCTGCGCTGGGGATCGTGGGGTCCGACTCTGATCACGTTCGTGATCGCCGCGCTGCTCTGGCAGGTCGTGGCCTGGACCAACCCGTATGTGCTCCCGACGCTGGAGGCGATCGGGGGCAGCCTCGTCGACGACGCCGGCATGTACTGGTCGAACTTCCTCGTCACGCTGCTCGAAGTGGTGGTCGGCGCCTCCGCCGGCATCCTCGCCGGTTTCCTGCTGGCCGTGGTGATGGCCGAGTTCCAGATCATCGAGCGGGCCGTGATGCCGCTCGTGATCATCGTGATGGTGACCCCGATCGTGGCGATCGCCCCGGCGCTGGTCGTGGCCTTCGGGTTCGGCATGGTGCCGAAGTTCATCGTGACGGGGCTCGTGGTCTTCTTCCCGATGCTCGTGAACTCGCTGGCCGGTCTCCGCGATGTCGATCAGAAGGCGATGGATGTCTTCAAGACGCTGCACGCCTCGCGGTGGGAGATCTTCCGGGAACTGCGATTCCCCGGCAGCATGCCCTATGTGTTCGCAGGGCTCCGCATCGCCCTGCCGCTCGCGGTGGTCGGTGCCGCAGTCGCCGAGTTCGTCGCGGCGGGACAGCAGGCCGGTCTCGGTTCGCTCGTCACCACCTCCGCGGCACAGGCGAACCTGCCCGTCACCTGGGCCAGCATCGCCCTGCTCTGTCTGCTCGGCGTGCTCCTGATCATCGTCCTCGCCCTGGTGCGCAAGCGCGTGCTCTGGTGGAGCGACGGCGAGGTCACGGCCAAGGGCTGACACGGCATCCGGATCCCGGGGCGGGCGCTCCACCCGCCCCGGGGTTCCTCCGGCGTGCCCGGAACCACTCCAGAACGACCAGAACCACCCACAAGGAAGGCACCCGCACATGACCGATCAGAACACCGTCAAGCAGCTGCGCCTCGGCCTCTTCGAGAACGCCCAGGCGAACGACTCCGGCACCGCCACCTGGCGTCACCCCGACAACGGGCGCTACCTGTTCGACAAGCTCGAGTACTGGCGCGACACCGCACGCATGGTCGAAGACGCCGGGTTCGACTTCCTGTTCCTCGCGGATGCCTGGGGCTGGGCCGATGTCGCCGGCGAGCGTCCCGACATCTGCTCGACCGAAGGGCTCGACCTGCCGCGGCTCGACCCGGCGATCATCCTCGCCGCCCTCATTCCCGAGACCACGCGTCTGGGCCTCGTGGCCACCGGCTCGACCCTCCTCGAGCCGCCCTACTCGTTCGCGCGCCGGATGGCGACGCTCGACATCCTCTCCGGCGGCCGCATCGGCTGGAACGTCGTCACCACCGGCACGGCCGACACCGCGGTGCAGGGCTTCGGCGTGCCGATGGTCGGTCATGACGAGCGCTACCTGATGGCCGACGACTTCATGCAGGTCGTCTACAAGCTGTGGGAGCAGGCGTGGGAGGAGGGGGCGCTGGAGCGCGACAAGTCCGGCCGCTTCGCCGACCCGTCCAAGGTGCACCGGATCGCGCACGACGGCCCCTACTTCCGTTCGCACGGTTACGGCAACACGTCGCGCTCGCCGCAGGGCACCCCGGTGCTGTTCCAGGCGGGGGCGTCGCCCGCCGGCCGTGAGTTCGGCGGCAAGCACGGCGAGGCGATCTTCGTCGGCAGCGGCTCCGTCGAGCAGCTCCGCGCACACTCCTCGGCGATCCGCGAGGAGGCCGTGAAGAACGGACGCGGAGCCGACGAGGTCAAGATCATGTCGGCGTTCGCCGCGATCGTCGGCAGCACGGAGGAAGAGGCGCAGCGCAAGTACGCCGAGGTCGCCGACGCGCAGAACCCGGATGTCACGGTCGCCTCGTACGCCTGGTTCACCGGCCTCGACCTGTCGGCGTACGCACCCAACACGCCGATGTCCGAGCTGAGCACCGAGCTCTCGCAGACGCAGGTCGCCCGCTTCGCCGACAAGACCGTCGGCGACGTGCTCGGCGACTGGCACGCGCACGGTGTCGGCGCCCGCCCGATCGTGGGCACCCCCGAGCAGGTGGCTGACCGGATGATCGAGCTCGCCGACGGGGCCGACCTCGACGGGTTCCTCTTCGCCCCCGTCATCCCGCCGGCATCGACCGTCGACTTCATCGAGCATGTGCTGCCGATCCTCAAGGAGCGCGGCGCGATCGTCGAACCCTCGTCGGAGCCGCAGTCGCTGCGCGAGCGTCTGATCGGCACGCCGACCCCGGCACTCGCCGATTCGCACACCGGATCGCAGTACCGGCGGACGATGTCGCGTGTCTGACACCCTCGCCGGTGTCGCCGTCGTGGGGAGCGCGAACCTCGACCTCGTGGTCGAGGTTCCGCGCCCCCCACGCGTCGGCGAGACCCTCCTCGGGCGAGCCGGCGGACGCTTCTCCGGCGGCAAGGGCCTGAATCAGGCCGTGGCATCCGCCCGCAGCGGGGTGCCCACGCGGTTCTGCGCCGTAGTGGGAGCGGATGAGGCAGCCGACCTGCTGCAGCAGACGCTGACGGAGGCCGGAGTGGTGGCGGCTCTCCGCCGCAGCGATACCGCTCCGACCGGGGTGGCCCACGTGCTCGCCCTCGATGGCGGGGACAACAGCATCATCGTCGCGGCCGGCGCCAACGCCGATCTCACCCCGGAAGACGCGGTCGGCGGGATCGCAGGAGCCGGGGTCGTGCTCGCGCAGCTGGAGGTGCCCGTCGAGAGCGTGGCCGCAGGGTTGCGTGCGGGGCGCGCTGCCGGCGCACTGACGATCCTCAACGCCGCCCCCGCGCATGCCGCGACGATCGGGATGCTCGCCGACGTCGATGTTCTCGTCGTGAACGAGACCGAGTGCGTCGAACTCGGCGGCGTCGACCGACTCCATGCGGCCGGTGCGCAGACGGTCGTTCTCACGCAGGGTGCCGGGGGAGTGACGCTCCATCGCTCGGGGAGCGATCCCGTGCACGTCGCCGCCTTCCGGATCGATTCGGTGGACACGACGGGAGCCGGCGATGCCTTCTGCGGTGCGCTCGCTGCGGCGCTCGCCCAGGGAATGGCGATCGAGGACGCCCTGGTCAGAGCCTGCGCGGCAGGAGCCGTCGTGGCTCAGCACCGCGGGGCGACCACGCCGCAGTTGACGCCCGGATCGATCGCGGCGTTCGTCGACTCGCGCTGAGCCGCTACTGCGAAGGGGGCGTGGCGGGCGATGCGACCTCTTCCGCCTCGCCGGCGAACGTGTACTCACCCCCGCGCAGGCGCTCCAGCAGGTCGAGCAGCCACTGCTTCTCGGCGGTGAGGCGGGCGGTGGAGAGGTCGAAGATCTCCCGCACGTACTTCGGTGTCGTCTCGGAGCGCAGAGTGTCCTGCACGTCGAAGCCGTTCTGGGTGATGATCGCGTCGCTCTTGATGAGGCGGTGCTCGAGGCCGGCGATCACCTCCTGGCGGCTCAGCACGAACATGAACGAGGCCACGGTCATGATGGCCTGGGTGTCGAAGGCTGCGACGTTCCAGAGGTTCTCACGCAGCATGCGCTGCAGCTCGACCTCGCCGGCCGGAGTGATGCGGTAGGTGGTGCGTGCCGGGCGCTTGCCCTCGGCTTCGGTGCCGCTCTCGGCGATGTAGCCGTCGACCTCGAGGGCGCGCAGGGCGTTGTAGATCGAGCCGGGCTGGATGTGCGCCCATTCGTCGACGTGCCACGTCATGAGCTCGCGGCGGAGGAAGTAACCGTGCACGGGCTGGAACTGCTTCACGGCGCCGAGGACGACGAGGCGGGTGGTCGACATGCCCCTCATGCTAACGGCTGGTACCCCACATTCTTGTTGTTTGCATGATCAAACTTGTCTATTATGAGTACTAGTCAAAGTTGACTAACGAAAGGAAGCCGAAATGACGACTGCCGTGACCGACGCCCTGCCGCGCGACCTCGCCCTCCGCCGGGCGTTCTCGGTGTATCCGACCGGCGTCGTAGCCCTCGCCGCGAATGTCGATGACCGCGCTGTCGGGATGGCGGTCAACTCCTTCACCTCGATCTCGCTCGAGCCCGCCCTCGTCGCGATCAGCGCGGCGCGGACCTCGAAGACCTGGCCGCTGCTCCGCGAGGTGCCCGAGCTCGGCATGAGCGTGCTGGCCGCGCATCACGAGCCGCTCAGTCGCTCGCTCTCGGCGCGTGAGGGCGATCGCTTCGGCGGGCATGACTGGCAGCGCACCGAGCGCGGCGCCGTGCTGATCTCGGATGCCGCGCTCTGGCTCACCTGCCGCCTGCACAGCACCTTCGATGGCGGGGACCACGAGATCGCCCTGTACGAGATCGCCGACATCACCCTGTTCGACGATGTGGAGCCGCTGGTCTTCCATCAGAGCCGCTATCGGTCGATCGCCGGGTCTGCGAGCGCGTGAGCGCTTCGCCGTCCGCGATCGTCGTCGGCGTGGTCGTGCCCGGTGACGGGCGGGGGCGCGAGCTCGGCTTCCCGACGGCGAACCTGGCGCTGGACGGCAGCGACCTGCCCGCCGATGGGATCTACGCGGCGTGGACGCGTATCGACGACGAACCGGAGGTCTGGCCCGCGAGCGTCAGCGTCGGGACGAATCCGACCTTCGCCGGCGACCGGGAGAGGCGGGTCGAGGTGTATCTGCATGATGTGAACCTCGATCTGTACGGCCGGACGCTGGCGGTGACGCTCGTCGCCCGCCTGCGGCCCACGCTGCACTTCGAGGGGGTCGATGCGCTGGTCTCGCAGAGTGCGGACGATGTCCGCCGCTGTCGACGGCTCCTGGCTGGTCGTGGACCGGCTGGGGTCGCCTGAGAGGCGAGGACCGCCGCAGATCGAGTACTGTTTTACATTTCACTCCTGTGGTACTTTCTCCGCATCACCGACGATCCGGAGGAAAACCCATGCTCGCCCGCAAGAAGACCGCTTTCTTCACGTCCGCCGTCGTGGCACTCACCCTGTCACTGACAGGTGTGTCATCGGCTCATGGCGCCACCGGCTACTCCGCGCCCGAAGCTGCGGCTGCGACGAGCGCCGGGCTGCAGGCCGCGGGCGACGAGGCCGACCTCGATCCTCGCCTCGCGTCGTCGACCGACCTGGAGCTGCTGCTCCTTGTCATGACGGGACGCGGAGCCCTCGCCGATGCGCACCCCGAACTGATCGCCGAGCTCGGCATCACTGTGTCGACACAGGCGCAGGCCGACGCGATGGCGGCCATCGCCGCGCAGTTCCTCACCGTCTCTCCCGCATTCTCCGCGACATGGGCGCCCGCGATCAGGAGTACCGACCCGGCCGTGAGGGATCAGGGCATCTCCGGATTCATGACGGACTTCATGGCTTACGTGATGTCGCACTGCCGACCCTCGTGCACCGTGTGAGCGGTCGGCCCACACCGCAGCGGATGCTCACTCCGACGAGGTGCCGCGCGGCAGCTGGTGCCGGGTGCCGCCGTCACTGCGGCGACGCCCCGTCGGAGGAGGCCCCTCGCCGGAAAGCACGGTGCGGGGGACGCTCCAGCGTGCCGTGGTTCCGCGCTCCGTCCGCTGATCCAGCGTGAAGGTGCCGCCATGCAGCGCCGCACGTTCGGCGAGGTTCTCGGTCCCTCCGGGGTCGCCGAGGGACTCCGCGATCCCGTCACCGTCGTCCTGCACCGAGACGATGACCTCTTTCTCCGAGACGGCGACCGTGACGGCGCAGGTGCTGGCCTGGGCATGGTGGGCGACGTTGGCGAGCGCTTCGCGGATGACGGCGATGACGTCATCCGCGAGCTTCCCGGTGACGACCGGATCGACCGGCCCCACGAAGGTGATCGTCGGCGCGGACGGCAGCGCGGGAGTGAGTTCGGTGATCACGTCGAGCGCGCGCCGGCGCACAGGACGGTCTTTTCTCTTCACGCGGCGCGTGCGGAGCGAGAATATCCCGGAGCGAATGTCGGTGATGGCCGCGTCGATCTCCGCGACGTGCTGCTCGAGTTCTTCGGCGTGGGCGGGGTCGGTGGCAGCGAACGCCTGCAGGCTCATCCCCGTCGCGAACAGCCGCTGGATGACGTTGTCATGCAGGTCGCGGGCGATGCGGTTGCGCTCTTCGATGATGTCGAGGTGCTGCCGATCCTCTCGAGCCCAGGCGAGTGAGGTCGCGAGACCCGCCTGGGCGACGAAATCGGAGATCGCGTCGATCTCGCTCGGGGAGAAGTCGCTGCCGGATGCCACTCGCGTGACGCACAGCGCCCCGATCGCATGCCCGGCAGCCACCAGGGGGACGGCCACCGTGGGCCCTGCCGCATCCTGGTCTCCGGCCAGGCTGGCGTGGGTGTCCTCATCGGTGAGGCTTCCGCTCACCACCCTTCCGCTGGCGATGGCGTGCGCGGCGACCGAGCTCGCCGCCGGGAGGACACCGTGTTCGTATGCGGCGGACAGCGGTCCGCGGGCGGCGTCGATGCGGAGACGGTCGGCATCCACGTGGACGACGATCGTCACCAGGTCGCAGGCGACCACGTGAGTGACGCGCTCGGCCATGACGTCGAGGATGTCCTCGCGCTGAGGGGTCAGGAGCACGGCGCTCACGTCCGAGAGCGCTCGATTCAGTCGCTGCTGGCGACGAGCCTCTTCGGCCGCGCGGGCGTTGTGGATGGTGATTCCCGCGGTCGCGGCCATCGACTCGATGAGCTCCTCATCCTCGAGCGTGAAGACACCGGTTCGCCGATTCGACAGCACGAGGACGCCGCACACCTCGCCGTGGCTTCGGACCGGGACCCCGAGGAACCCCTCCATGGCAGGGTGATGCGGGGGGAAACCCGCGGACCGAGGGTCATCGCTCATCTGGTTCAGACGGATCGTGCGTCCGCTGTCGACCACCGCGCGGAACAGGGTCCCCGGCTCGGGCGGATCGGCGATCGTGGCCGCACTTCGCTGGTCGATGCCCACGTGGATGAATCGCTCGACAGCGCCGGCCGCGTCGATCACGATCAGCGCGCCGTATCGGGCTTGGATGAGGTCGGCGGCAGCTCGGACGATGCGTGTGAGAATCCTGTCGGCGTCGAGTTGGTCCGACGCGTCCGGCGAGAAGTCGACGAGACCGCGGAGCTGGCGGCGGGTGGCGAGGAGCCGAGGTGCGCGTGTCACGGGAGCGTCGTCCCCGTCGTCCTGCTGGGGGCCGGGCGTAATATGCGTCTGTCGGCATCTGTCCTGCATCCCTCCACCTTCCCCGGAGACCGACCGGTCTGCAACGCTCAGCCGGTATATGGCAGGCGCGTCGCCGGCAGGACTCCCGCTGCCGGAGGCCCGCTTTCCCGATCGAGCGGGGACCATGGTCCCGGCCGAGGCCGCGAAACGCCCGTTACGGTGCGAGAGACGTGCCTGGGCAGACCGGGCGAGCGAGCAGGCAGGAACGGGAGAGTGCGGGCATGACCTCAGTGTTCCTGGTCGACGATCATGAGATGGTGCGCAGGGGTGTCGCCGCTGTGATCCAGGCCACCCCGGATCTCGATGTCGTCGGTGAGGCGGGGGGCTACCGGGAGGCGACGAGGCGGATCGCGGCCACTCTTCCCGATGTCGTGGTCCTCGATGTGCACCTGCCGGACGGCAGCGGGATCGACCTGTGCCGGGCGATCCGCCAGAAGCATCCGGGGATGCGGTGCCTGATCCTCACGGCCTACGACGACGACGACGCGGTGATCGCGGCCGTGATGGCGGGGGCGGACGGGCATCTGCTCAAGACGGTGCGCGCTGCGGACCTTCCCGAAGCGGTGCGTGCCGTCGCTGCCGGACGTCGGCTGCTCGATCCCGCCACGGTGCGTCGGGCGACGGGCCAGGTCGCCTCGGGGTCGGCTGATTCGGCTGATCCCCGGTTCGCGTCCTTGACCATGCGCGAACGGCAGATCCTCGCTCTCATCGCCGACGCCCTGACGAACCGTCAGATCGCGGACCGGCTCGGTCTCGCTGAGAAGACGGTCAAGAACTACGTCACCTCGATGCTCGGGAAGCTGGGTTTCACCCACCGGACGCAGGCGGCGGTCTTCGAACTCTCGCGGATGCACGACGAAGGCTGACGCGCGGACGAGGATCCTCCCGGCGGGAGGCCGAGGGACGAAGGGCCCTAGAGCGCTGCTGTCTTCTGAGTGAGGGTGGCAGAGGACGATCTGGAGTCAGGCGAAGGGACGAGACGGTGAGCATTGCGATGCACAGCGACGCCGTGGGACTTCGGGCGCGAGGGGTGGAGGGCGGAGCGAACGACGATGGGGGCGTTCGCCCGGTGATGGGGACTGCGTGGGTGGCCGGGGGAGCCGTCCGAGCGGTTGCGGGGCTGTGCGGGTGGCTGTGGGAGCTGCGCGGACGGCTGTCGGGGGTTGCGGATGGCGGGGGCGCCGTCCGGGGGACGTGGACGGCTGTGGGACCGGTCCACGGATGAACGGATGGCTGTGGGGAGCTGTTCGGGCAGCGAGGGGCGGGCAGGCCACCCGCCCCTCGCTGGTCGTCCGCGAGTCGCGCGAGGTCAGTCCCGTGCCGTCTGCAGGAGGGTCCACAGTTCAGCCCGTGCGGGAAAAGCCGAGAGGTCGATGTCGAGCAGGCCTCCGGCCTGAGCGATGCGGGACCGCAGGGTGTGCCGATGCACGCCGAGTGCCGTCGCCGCGGATTCCGCCTTGGCATCGTGCTCCAGCCAGGTGCGCAACGAGCGCTCCAGCTCGGCGCCGGTGCGGGCATCGTGCTCGCGCAGCGGCGCGAGACGTGACTCCGCGACGAGGCGGGCCTCATCGGTCGCCAGCGCGGTGAGGATGCTGGAGCCCACCGTCTCGGAGTATCGTGCCGCCCCGTGCGTTCCCTGCTGGCGAAGAGCCGTCAGTGCTTGCGCGTGCGCCCGGGCGAACGAGTCGTACCCGTCGGGATCGGAGACGCCGATGCGGATGCCGAAACGCGTGGCGACCTCGTCGAGCAGTGCTTCCTCGCCGGCGGAGACGCACATGGTCACGCCGTCCTCGGATTCGGCGAGGAAGACGGGAGTGCCGTGCTCGGAGCGATGCCGCTCCCACCATTCGCCCAGCGGACCGGCCGGGGCATCCGCGGCGACGGCCACGATCACCGGAGCGGGGGGCAGACCGCCGAGCACTCTTCTCGCCAGCGTGGGATCGTCGGCGAGCAGGGAGCCGAGGAGCTGGGCGTGCAGGCGCCGCCGGCTCCGTGCGAGCTGCTCGCTCTGCTCCATCGCGAGTCCTGCCATGGCGATCACCGACGTCACGACCGACCGGGCCTCGGGATCGAGCGCATCGAGCGCCAGCGCGATCACCCCGCGCAGATGCCCTCCGCGGCCCACGGTGAACAGCATGAACGCGTGCTCGCCGAGGGTGAGCGACTGACTCGCTTCCAATCCGCGCGTGAGAATCTCCATCACCCGCCCGCTCAGGGCGTCGAGTAGCTCGGCATGGAGGCGGTCGCGCGGGTGGGCGGCGACGACCGCGCCCGCAGCATCGAACATCCCCGCCCAGACGTCGAGGCGTCGTCCGAGTTCCGCGATGGTCGCCTCGAGCCCGCTGGGGCGGAGAGCTGCGAGGGCGAGGGCGCGCTGGGTGTCGAGCGCCCAGGATCGCCGGGCGTACGCCTGAGCGGCGATCGCCTCGGAGTGGGCGCGGGCCACAGCGATGAACGGCGTGCGATACGGCACCGCGAACAGCGGCATCCCGTGTGTGGCGCACGAGGCGACGAGCTCCTCCGGAATGCCCGATCGATGGACCTCGGTGCCGAAGCCGAGCCCGAGGACGCCCCGGTCGGCGAGGCGTCCCACGTAGATGTCGATATCGACGGCCTCGTCGAACTGCGTGCCCGTGGTCAGCAATGCGAGGTCCTCGGAGAGGAAGGGGGTCGGGTCGGCCAGGTCGGAACTGTGCACCCAGCGCAGCGGGCGATCGAGAGCCCCCTCCGGCAGGTCTTCTTCGAGGGGTACGAGTGCGAGCCCGAGGTCCCGACGGCGGAGCAGCGCCCGCAGCGTCGGCTGGTCGGGTTCGGTGGTGGCCATGATGAACCTCTCGGCTGTACAGTCTGGCGAACGCTCTGCCTAGATTGTACAAGTTGGCTAGTGCGGCGGCCTCCATTGCCGCCGTACGCTCGCGAACATGGCACTCCTCGACACCGCAGCCCCCGCAGTCCCTCTCGGCGGACCCGACCTCCCGCAGGAGCGTCGCCTGGTCACGGACCTCCCCGGACCTCGCTCGGCCGAGATCCTCGCACGCAAGGCGGATGCCGTCGCGGCCGGTGTGGGGCACACCGTGCCGATCGCGGCCGTGGCAGCCGGCGGCGGAGTGATCGTCGACGCGGACGGCAACTCGCTCATCGACCTCGGCTCCGGTATCGCCGTGACCACGGTCGGCAACGCGCACCCGAAGGTCGCCGCAGCCGTGGCCGCGCAGGCCGCGCAGTTCACGCACACCTGCTTCATGATCTCGCCCTACGAGTCGTACGTCGGCGTCGCCGAGGCCCTCAACCGCGTCACCCCCGGCGACTTCGCGAAGAAGAGTGCCCTGTTCAACTCGGGTGCGGAGGCCGTCGAGAACGCGATCAAGATCGCCCGCAAGCACACCGGACGTCAGGCGGTCGTCGCCTTCGATCACGGCTACCACGGCCGCACGAACCTGACCATGGCGCTCACCGCCAAGTCGATGCCGTACAAGAGCGGCTTCGGTCCGTTCGCCCCGGAGGTGTACCGCGCTCCGATGTCGTACCCGTTCCGCGATGGGCTCGACGGAAACGAGGCCGCGGCCCGCGTCATCCTCCAGCTCGAGAAGCAGATCGGCGCCGACAACCTCGCCGCGGTCATCATCGAGCCGATCCAGGGCGAGGGCGGCTTCATCGTCCCGGCCGACGGTTTCCTGCCGGCGATCGTCGACTGGTGCCGCGCGAACGGCGTCGTCTTCATCGCAGACGAGGTGCAGACCGGATTCGCCCGCACCGGGCACATGTTCGCGAGCGAGATCTTCGGCATCGAGCCCGACCTGATCACCACGGCCAAGGGCATCGCCGGCGGTCTCCCGCTCGCGGCCGTCACCGGTCGCGCCGAGATCATGGACGCCTCGCACTCCGGCGGCCTCGGAGGTACCTACGGCGGCAACCCGATCGCCTGCGCCGCCGCCCTCGCCTCGATCGATGTGTTCGAGAACGACGGCGTGATCGAGCGTGCCCGTGAGATCGGGGCGACTCTCACGCAGCGTCTCACCGCGATCCAGCAGAACGACCCGCGCGTCGGCGACGTGCGCGGCCACGGTGCGATGATCGCCGCTGAGTTCGTCGACCCCGAGACGCAGGCCCCGGATGCCGCTCTCACGGCCGCCGTCGCGAAGGCGTGCATCGCCCAGGGCGTCGTCGTCCTCACCTGCGGAACCTACGGGAACGTCATCCGCTTCCTTCCCCCGCTCTCGATCGGCGACGATCTGCTGAACGAAGGACTCGACATCGTCGCTGCGGCGCTCGCCGCGGCCTGACACCCCTGTCCGGTCGCGACCCCGATCGGGGGATTTCGGGTCGCGACCGGCACTGTTTCACCCAACGAAGGAGTTGCAGATGGCTGAGATCACACGCGACGTACTGATCATCGGTGCCGGAGCCGCAGGGCTCACGGCGGCGAACGACCTCCGCAAGGCCGGCCTCTCGGTCGCCGTGCTGGAGGCCCGTGACCGCGTCGGCGGGCGCCTGTGGACCGACGTGATCGAGGGCGCCATGCTCGAGATCGGCGGCCAGTGGGTGTCGCCCGACCAGGACGCGCTCAAGGACACGATCGAGGAGCTGGGGCTCGAGACCTACAGCCGCTACCGTGAAGGCGACAGCGTCTATGTCGGCCCCGACGGGAAGGCACACCGCTTCACGGGCGAGATGTTCCCGGTGGCGCCCGAGACCGAGGCCGAGATCGCCAGGGTCACCGAGATCCTCGACGCACTGGTCGCCGAGATCGACCCGGACCGTCCCTGGGCCCACCCCAGCGCCGAGGACTGGGACACGATCACCTGGGACGCCTGGCTGCGCTCGCAGACCGACGACGACGAAGCCGTGCGCAACCTGGCCTTCGCCACCGGTTCCGCGATGCTCACCAAGCCCACACACTCCTTCTCCCTGCTGCAGTCGCTGCTGATGGCCGCGTCCGCAGGTTCCTACTCGAACCTCGTCGACGCCGACTTCATCCTCGACAAGCGAGTGGTCGGCGGTCTGCAGCAGGTTCCGCTGCGCCTCGCTGAGCGCCTGGGCGACGACGTGCTGCTGAACCAGCCAGTGCGCGGCCTCGAATGGTCCGACACGGGTGTCGTCGCCACCACCGATCAGCACACGGTGCGCGCCCGCCACGCGATCCTCGCGCACGCGCCGGTGCTCTACAGCCGCATCGCGTTCGACCCTCCGCTGCCGCGCCGACAGCATCAGCTGCACCAGCACCTGTCGATGGGCTTCGTCATCAAGGTGCACGCCGTGTACGACCGGCCGTTCTGGCGCGAGCAGGGCCTCAGCGGCACCGCCTTCAGCCCGTACGAGCTCTCGCACGAGGCCTATGACAACACCAACCACGGCGACGAGCGCGGCACCCTGGTCGGCTTCGTCTCCGACGCCAACGCCGACGGCGTGTTCGAGCTGTCGGCCGAGGAGCGCAAGGAGCGCATCCTCGAGTCGCTGTCGCACTACTACGGACCCGAGGCCAAGAACCCGGTCGTCTACTACGAGAGCGACTGGGGCAGCGAGGAGTGGACGCGCGGCGCCTACGCCGCGAGCTTCGACATGGGGGGCCTGCACCGCTACGGCGCGGACCTCCGCACGGCGGTCGGCCCGATCCACTTCGCGTGCAGCGACATGGCCGGCGCCGGGTACCAGCACGTCGACGGCGCGATCCGCATGGGCCACCTCGTCGCATCGAACATCATCGACGCGAGTCGCGACGCCGGCGCTGTCGAGAGCGGCAGCTGATGACCGGCTCGGTCGTCGTCGGATACACGGCGACGGACGCGGGAGCGGATGCCGCGGCACTCGGCGCCCGGCTCGCTCGCAGCCTCGGTGCGACCCTGCACCTGGTGATCGTGCTGCCGAACGAGGGCACGCGCAGCGCGGCAGTCCCACCGGAGCGCGCGTACGAGGAGCACATCAGGGCGCAGGCGCGGCAGTGGCTCAAAGACGCCGTGGTCCGGCTCCCGCAGGAGCTGACCCGCAGCGGTCACGTGCGCTTCTCCGAATCGTTCGCCGAGGGCCTGATCGCCGCCGGCGAGGAATTCGGCGCCAGGGTGATCGTGATCGGCGCGGCCGGGGGCGGCATCTTCGGACGCCACCGTCTCGGCAGCGTCGCCTCCGAGCTGCTGCACTCGTCGACCATTCCGGTGGCGCTCGCGCCCGTGGGCGCCGCCCAGCAGGACGATCACGTCCTGCCGCGCGTGACGGTCGCCGTCGGATCCCGACCCGGTGCCGACGCCCTCCTCGACGAGGCCGTCGCGCTCGCCGGAGACAGCGGTGTCGACCTCCGGCTCGTATCCCTCGTTCCGTTCGACGTTCCCCCCGGACTCGACACCGGAGCGATCCGCACGGTCGGCGACACCCACGGTCAGGAGGTGCTCGCCGTCGCCGCCGAGTTGCTGCCGGACGGTCGCACGGCCGCGGTCGAGAGGGCACCGGGCGACTCGGTCGAAGACGCCGTCGCCCATCTCTCCTGGCTTCCCGGCGAGGTCGTCCTGGTCGGCTCCAGCCGGCTGGCGCAACCGCGTCGTCTGTTCCTGGGCTCCACGGCAGCGAAGATGCTGCACGAACTGCCCGTTCCCATGATCGTCGTCCCGCGTACCCGCAACGAAGCAGGAGACCGCTGATGAGCAGCACGAACCGGGCGACGGAGCCCGAATCCGGTGTCACGACCGGCATCTCCACCAAGGGCCTGAGCGCCGGAACGGTCGGCCTGATCGGCGCGGTCGTGATCGGCATCTCGTGCATCGCCCCCGCGTACACCTTCACCGCCGCCGTCGGCCCCACGGCATCCGAGGTCGGGGCGCAGATCCCGGCCATCATCCTCGTCGGCTTCATCCCGATGCTCCTCGTCGCCTTCGGCTACCGCGAGCTCAACAATCGGATGCCGGACTCCGGCACGTCGTTCACCTGGGCGGCCCGAGCGTTCGGACCGTGGGTCGGCTGGATGGCCGGCTGGGGTCTGGTCGTCGCGACGATCCTGGTGCTGTCGAACCTCGCCGGCGTCGCGGTCGACTTCCTCTTCCTGCTGCTGTCGCAGATCACCGGGAACCCGGAGATCGGCGACCTCGCCGGTGTCACCTGGATCAACATCGGCGTCTGCCTGCTGTTCATGCTCGGCGCGACGTGGATCTCGTATCGCGACATGCAGACGACGCAGAAGCTGCAGTACTGGCTCGTCAGCTTCCAGATCCTGGTGCTGGTGTTCTTCGCCGTCGCGGCCATCGTGCAGGCGGTGAACGGCAACGGCTTCGACTACCAGCCGTTCGACCTGAACTGGTTCAACCCGTTCGCGATCTCCTCCTTCAGCGCGGTCGCCGCCGGCCTCTCGCTCTCGATCTTCATCTTCTGGGGCTGGGATGTCACCCTCACCATGAACGAGGAGACCAAGGATCCGGAGAGGACACCGGGTCGCGCGGCCACCGTCACGGTGCTCACGATCGTGTCGCTGTACCTGCTGCTCGCGGTCGCGATGATCATGTTCGCCGGCGTCGGCACCGGGGCCCTGGGGCTCGGCAACGCGGACATCCAGGAGAACGTGTTCTTCCACCTCTCCGGCCCGATCCTGGGGCCGCTCGCGTTCCTGGTGTCGCTGGCCGTTCTGACCAGCTCCGCGTCGTCGCTGCAGTCCACGTTCGTGGGCCCGGCGCGCACACTGCTGGCCATGGGGCACTACGGCGCCCTGCCGAAGGCGTTCGCGAAGGTCAGCCCCCGCTTCTTCACGCCGGGGTACGCGACCATCATCTCGGCGATCGTGGCCTCCGCGTTCTACGCCGTGATGCGCGTCGTCAGCGAAGACACGCTGTGGGACACGATCCTCACGCTCGGCATGATGATCTGCTTCTACTACGGGATCACCGCGTTCGCGTGCGTGTGGTACTTCCGCAAGCAGTGGTTCGACTCGACGAGGAACGTCTTCTTCACGTTCCTCTTCCCGCTCGTCGGTGGCGCGATCCTCGCGGTGCTGTTCTTCACGACGCTGATCGACTCGATGGACCCGGACTACGGTTCCGGATCGCAGATCGGCGGGGTCGGCATCGTCTTCATCCTCGGGATGCTGATCATCGTCGTCGGCATCGCGGTCATGATCTGGAACGCGGTCCGCCGGCCCGCCTTCTTCCGCGGCGAGACGCTGGGCATCGACGCACCGCCCAGCCGACGCAAGCGCGCATAGCCCTCCTCACAGAAAGAGAATCATGAGCACTCAGACCGAACAGGCGCTCCTCGACAGCATCCCCACCGGCCTCTTCATCGGCGGGCAGTGGATCGACGGCGAGACCGGCGGCACCTTCGACGTGCAGGACCCGGCGACCGGCACGGTGATCCGGACGATCGCCGACGCGACGCCGGCCGACGGCATCCGTGCCCTCGACGCCGCGGTCGCCGCTCAGGACGAGTGGGCGGCTACCGCCCCGCGCGTGCGCAGCGAGATCCTCCGCAAGGCGTTCGACCTCGTGCAGGAGCACAAGGAGGACCTGGCGCTGCTCATGACGCTCGAGATGGGCAAGCCCCTCGCCGAGGCCCGTGGCGAGGTCGTCTACGGCGGCGAGTTCCTGCGCTGGTTCAGCGAGGAGGCCGTGCGCATCAGCGGTCGCTACGGCATCAACCCCGAGGGCACCGGCCACATGGTCGTGTCGCAGCGTCCGGTCGGACCGTCGTTCTTCGTGACGCCGTGGAACTTCCCCTTCGCGATGGCCACCCGCAAGATCGCTCCGGCACTCGCGGCCGGGTGCACGGTCGTCATCAAGCCCCCGGCGCTGACTCCCTTGACGACGATCTTCTTCGTCTCGCTGCTCGAGAAGGCAGGGCTCCCGGCGGGCGTCGTCAACGTCGTGCAGACGTCGAAGTCCAGCGCGCTGTCGGCACCGATCATCGCCGACCCGCGGCTGCGCAAGCTCTCCTTCACCGGATCGACCGAGGTGGGGCGCAAGCTCATCGCCCAGGCGGCCGAGGGCGTGCTGCGGGTGTCGATGGAGCTCGGCGGCAACGCGCCGTTCGTGGTGTTCGACGACGCCGACCTGGACAAGGCGGTGGAGGGTGCACTCGCCGCGAAGTTCCGCAACATCGGCCAGGCCTGCACCGCAGCCAACCGCTTCATCGTGCACAAGGACGTCGCGGGTGAGTTCGCCAAGCGTGTCACCGAGCGCGTCAACGGCATGAAGATCGGTCGCGGTACCGAGGAAGGTGTGGCGATCGGACCGCTCATCGACGCGGATGCCGTCGCCAAGGCGGGCGAGCTCGTCGACGAGGCCGTCGGTCGCGGTGCGACTCTGCTCGCCGGTGGCAAGGCCGTCGAGGGCACCGGCACGTTCTACGAGCCCACCGTGCTCACCGACGTCGTCGCCGGCAGCGCGATCCTCCGCGAGGAGATCTTCGGCCCGGTGCTCGCGATCGCGACCTTCGAGACCGAGGACGAGGCTGTACACCTTGCGAACGACACCGAGTACGGGCTCGTCTCGTACGTGTTCACCGAGAACCTGCAGCGCGGCCAGCGGATGATCGACAAGCTCGAGACGGGCATGATGGGTCTCAACGTGGGCGTCGTCTCCAACGCCGCCGCACCCTTCGGCGGAGTGAAGCAGTCCGGCGTCGGACGCGAGGGCGGGTTCGAGGGCATCCACGAGTACCTGTCCACCAAGTACACGCTGATCCCGGTCTCCTGACCGAGCAGCCAGAGGAGGAGAGAACATGACCGACTACGCCGTCATCAACCCCGCCACCGGAGAGACGCTGGCGTCCTTCGACACCTTCACCGACGCTCAGATCGAGGAGGCGGTCGCCGCCGCCGACGAGGCCCACCGCGAGTGGTCCCGTTCGTCGACCGTCGCTGAGCGTGCAGCCCTCGTCCGCCGCGCGGCCGAGCTGCACCGCGAGCGTCGGGAGGAGCTCGCCGACATCTTCGTGCGCGAGATGGGCAAGCCCCGCGAGGCCGCCCTCGGGGAGGTCGACTTCGCCGCCGACATCGCCGAGTACTACGCCGACCAGGCGGAGTCGATCATGGCCGACCAGCCGATCGCGATCCTGGGGGAGGGGTCGGCCATCATCCGCCGCTCCTCGCTCGGCCCGCTCGTCGGCATCATGCCGTGGAACTTCCCGGCGTACCAGATCGTGCGCTTCGCGGCTCCGAACCTGATCGTGGGCAACACGATCCTGCTCAAGCCCGCGCCGCAGTGCCCGGAGTCCTCGTCCGCGATCGAGGCGATCTACCACGATGCCGGCTTCCCGAAGGGTGCCTACCAGAACGTGCTCGCCACGAACGAGCAGATCGCGACGATGATCGCCGACCCGCGCGTGCAGGGCGTCTCGCTCACCGGGTCCGAGCGTGCCGGGGCCGCCGTCGCCGAGATCGCCGGTCGCAACCTCAAGAAGGTCGCCCTCGAGCTGGGCGGGTCCGACCCCTTCATCGTGCTCTCGACAGACGACCTCGACGCGACGGTGCAGGCCGGCGTCGACGCGCGCCTCGACAACAACGGTCAGGCGTGCAACGGCGCCAAGCGTTTCATCATCGTCGACGGGCTGTACGACGCGTTCGTCGAGAAGTTCACGGAGAAGATGGCCGCCGTCGAGGCGACGGATCCGGCGCTCGACGACACGGTCCTCGGACCGGTGGCCTCCGAAGCCGCGGCCGAGAACCTGCAGAAGCAGATCGATCAGGCCGTCGAGCAGGGCGCGACGCTGCTCACCGGCGGCACCCGCGACGGAGCGTTCTTCGCGCCGACCGTGCTCACCGACGTGACGCCCGAGATGAACGTGTACCGCGAGGAGCTCTTCGGTCCCGCAGCCGTCGTCTACCGTGTGGCGGACGAGGACGCGGCGGTCCAGCTCGCGAACGACACCACCTTCGGCCTCGGCTCCTACGTCTTCACGACGGATGCCGAACAGGCCGAGCGCGTCGCCGACAAGATCGAGGCGGGCATGGTCTATGTCAACCTCGTGCTGGCCGACAGCCCCGAGCTGCCTTTCGGTGGCGTCAAGCGCAGCGGCACGGCCCGCGAGCTGGGCCACCTGGCCGCCGACGAGTTCGTGAACAAGAAGCTGATCCGCATCGGCTGACGCGAGCAGGTCGGGGGCTCGCGCCCGGAAGGAGATCTCGCGGAATGAAGGAGCGGATGCCGCATCCACTCCTTCACACCGTGAGATCTCCTTCCTTTCGTGCGACCTCGGAGAGGTGGTGCGTCCTCCTGTCAACGCCCGAGCCGCCGTCGCTGCTCGGGCGTAGGGTCGAAGCATGGCCAACGTCGCTGAGAACATCGTCAAGACTCTGCATGCCAACGGGATCGACCGTGTCTACGGCATCCCCGGGGACTCACTGAACGGCTTCACGGACGCGCTGCGCAAAGACGGCACGATCCGCTGGGTGCACGTGCGGCACGAAGAATCCGCCGCCTTCGCGGCCGCCGCGGATGCCGCCACCACGGGAGAGCTCGCGGTCGTCGCCGGCTCGTGTGGTCCGGGCAACCTGCACCTCATCAACGGCCTCTACGACGCCAACCGCTCGCGCGTGCCCGTGCTCGCGATCGCCGCGCACATCCCCACCACCGAGATCGGCACCGGGTACTTCCAGGAGACGCATCCGCAGGAGCTCTTCCGCGAGTGCAGCGTCTACGTCGAGTACGTCGCCGACCCGAAGCAGATGCCGAGACTGCTCGAGATCGCCATGCGCGCGGCCATCGAGGAGCGGGGCGTCGCGGTACTCGTGATCCCGGGCGACGTCGCCCTCGCCGACATCGCCGACGACCGCGCCGTCGTGATCGAGCGCGCGCTGCCCGTGGTGGTACCCAACCCGGCAGAGCTCGAGAAGGCAGCCACTCTGCTGAACGCCGCGAAGAATGTGACGATCCTCGCCGGGGCCGGTGTCGAGGGTGCGCACGACGAGGTCATCGCGCTCGCCGACAAACTGGGCGCCCCCATCGTGCACGCGCTCCGTGGCAAGGAGTTCATCGAGTACGACAACCCCTTCGACGTCGGGATGACGGGCCTGCTGGGCTTCGCCTCCGGCTTCCGGGCCATGGAGGCCGCGGACGCCCTGCTGGTGCTGGGCAGCGACTTCCCGTACGAGCAGTTCTACCCGGATCACGCCAAGACCATCCAGGTCGACATCCGCGGCGCGCAGCTCGGCAAACGGCATCCGCTCGATCTGGGGCTGGTCGGCGACGTGCGTGCGACGGCTGACGCGCTGCTGCCGCGAGTGGCGAGGAAGGACGACCGCGGCCATCTCGACGACGCGATCGCGCACTACCGCAAGACGAGGAAGAAGCTCGACGAGCTCGCCGTCCCCGCCAAGGGCAACCGGCCCATCCACCCCCAGTACCTGGCTCGACTTCTGGACGAGCACGCGGCCGACGACGCGATCTTCACCGCCGACGTGGGATCACCGACCGTGTGGGCGGCGCGCTACCTCTCGATGACGGAGCAGCGTCGCCTGATCGGCTCCTTCACACACGGCTCGATGGCGAACGCCCTGATGCACGGCATCGGCGCGCAGGTCGCGCATCCCGACCGTCAGGTGGTCGCGCTGGCCGGCGACGGCGGGCTCGCGATGATGCTCGGCGAGCTCCTCACGCTCACGCAGAACAAACTGCCGGTGAAGACGATCGTGGTCAACAACTCCTCGCTGAACTTCGTCGAGCTCGAGATGAAGGCGGCGGGCTTCGTCACGTACGGCACCGGGCTGGAGAACCCGAGCTTCGCCGCGATCGCCGAAGCCATGGGGATCTTCGCGCGTCGTGTGGAACGCAGCGAAGACCTCCCGGATGCCGTGCGCGAGGTGCTCGCACACGACGGCCCGGCCCTGCTCGACGTCGTCACCGAGCGGCAGGAACTCTCCATGCCGCCGGCGATCGAGGCCGCGCAGGTCAAGGGGTTCGCGCTCTATGCGATCCGCACGGTGATGTCCGGCCGCGGCGACGAGCTCCTCGACCTTGCGAAGGCCAACTGGCGCCAGCTCTTCTGACCCGCGGGTCAGCTCTGCACGAGGGCCCGCACCTCGGCAGCCTCACCGTGCCGCCCGAGCGACTCGAGCACGTTGCCGAGCTCGAGGGCTGCGACCTGGAGCAGCGGAGGGTGGTCGGCGGCGTGGTCGATGGCGCTGCGGTAGAGGGGTACGGCATCGGCTGCGCGGTCGTTCCCTGCCAGCACGCGGGCGGCGAAGAGCTCGGAGCCGCCGGCCGAGCCGAGGTCGCCGAGCGCGGCGAACCCGTCGGCCGCGGTGAGGGCGGCGGCGACCGCTTCGTCGATCCGGCCGAGCTCGGCCAACGCACGTCCGCGGGAATCGGTGACGTCGGCGAGAAGCCACTCCGCCTCGTGCTGCTGTGCGAGGGCGGCGACCTCGTCGAAGAGCGCGAACGCACGTTCGTCGCCGCGTCCGCCGTACGCCTGGCCGAGGCTGTGCAGCACTTCGCTCAGCGCGCCCACGGCCTCGGGTGCGCGCCGCACGGTCTCGGCGGCGGACTCGAGCAGTTCGATCGCGTCGTCGTGCTCGTCGAAGCGGGCGAGGATCTTGGCCTGCTCGGTCATGGACATCGCCTGGTCGGCGTGTTCCTCTGCCTGTCCGAAGAGCTCGGAGGCGTAGCTGTGAGCACCGACGGCCTGGCCGAACTCACCGGCCGCGCTCAGTGACCGTGCCAGCATCGAGGCGGTCATCGCGCGCGAGCCGGCGGCCACTTCCGCTTCCTCCTCGCGCTGCAGGACGTCGCCGAACAGCTCTGCGGCCTCTTCGGCGTCGCCGGCGCGCAGCATGACCCTGGCGAGTCGGAAGTCCACGCCGGTCGAGTCGCCGTCGCCTTCGCTCGCGATGTGCGCGGCGAGACGGTAGCGGGAGACGGCCTTCTCCGGTTCGTCCGCGTCTTCCCAGAGCGCCCCGGCGAGCAGGTGCGCATCGCCGAGAGCGCGGGTCGCGCCCAGTTCCGCGAGCAGCCGGCATACCTCGTCGGCGTCGGCAGCGCCCTCGGCATAGCTGTTGCCGCCGCCGCGCACGCGAGCCCTGGTCTGCAGGGCCTGCGCGCGATGCCCGGTGCTGAGGTCTTCCTGAGAGAGGAAACGGTCGAGCAATGCGGTCGCCGCCTCCATGTCGCCCTTGCGCAGCACGGCCGAGATCGCCACCAGAGTCGTCGTGTTCGCGAGCCGCGTGTCATCCGCCTCCGCGAAGGAGCGCGCGGCGAGCTCGGCGAGGTCCAGCGCGGCGTCCGCCTCCCCGGCCTGCAGGTGAAGTGCGGCGCGGCTGAGGGCCAGGTCGCCGCGCGACCAGGCGGGCAGCGACGCGGCATCGGCGATCGCGTCCTCGAGGTCGGCCGTCGCCTCTGGTGTGTCGATCCCGAAGGTTGCGAGGCCCAGACGTTCCTCCAGCGCGGCCTGCTCATCGCGCCCGGCGGCGCGGAGTGCGGCGATGCGCTGGGGAAGCAGCTCCAGGGCTTCGTCGGCGCGTTCGAGGGCGATGAGGATCCCGAGGCGCATGGAGAGCAGCTGGGCGCGCTTGTACGGGTCCTCGACCTCGAGGGCGCGGGGGAGGGCGTCGAGGGTCTCGTGCTCCGCACCGAACTGGGCGAGCTGCATGGCGCGCTCGAACCACCCGTCGGCGTCCACCGGAGCTGTCGAGGGGGCAGGGGCCACGAACGCGTCCGAGCGGATCGGCACGTCGTACTGCTCGTCGGAGAGCGCACGCATGCGCCCCAGGCTGCGTGCGTGGCCGTCGGTGCCGTCGCGCTCGTCGAACGCGGTGGCGATGCGGTCTGCGGCCGTCCAGGCGGACGCCGCGAGTTCGGCGGCGCTCCAGCGGCCCTCATGCTCGCCGAAGAACGGCACGAGCGCCGGCGAATCCGCTCCGCGTACCGGGGTGTCGCCGTGGCCGGCAGCCGTGACGCGGTCGAGCGCGACGGCGAGGGCGGCGAGGGCGGCGAAGTGCGCGTCGACGTTCAGCCCGTCGTGGGCGAGCCAGGCGATGTGCTTCTCGACGAGTGCGAGCGCACGGGCCTCGTTCCCGGTGAGCGCCGCGAAGACGATGTTGTTGGCGACGATGCGCAGGTTGTCGGGGTTGTCCTTGGCCAACCGGTAACTGCGCAGGTGCGCGGTCTTCGCCTCGTCGAAGCGCCCGGCGCGGAGGTAGGGGAGGAGCACGCGGGAGAGGGCGTGCTCAGGCTCCTCTCCGCAGGAGAAGCCGCCCTCGATCATCTCTTCCACCAGGACGATGGCCTCCGCGTCGCGGTCGGTGTCCGCGAAGAAGCCCGCGATCTGGCTCCGACCGCAGGCGTCGCAGTGGCTGTGGTCGTCGCGCGGTGTGGCTTCCAGCTGCACCCGCAGCGTCTCGGCTTCGTCCATGCGTCCGGCATCCCAGGCGTCCTCGAAACGGGCGGTGAGCACACCGCTCAGGCCGAGGCCGCCGGCGCGGTAGTGCTTCTCCATGTCGTCGAGCACGGCGGCGATCTGGTCCTGGGAGAACGCCGGCGAGGAGCGCAGAGACGCCGCCATCCACTTGAACTGCCACATCAGGTCGGCGCCGCCGTTGTCGAGGTCGGCGGGGAACCGCTGCGGGTCGGCCTCGTGGTGCGCGAGGCACCAGGCGAACGAGTTCAGCATCACATCGGTCGCGCCGCCCATGTTCGCCGAGGCCGTCTGCCGCATCCGCGCCTCGTACTCGAGTCGCTCGTCGCCGATCTCCACGGCCAGCACCACCGCCTCCGAGACCAGGGCCTGCTCGGCGGGTCCCCACGGGGTGCGATCGATCTCCTCGATCAGCTGCTGGAAGCGCTTCTTCGGACGTGCCATGGGGGAACCCTTCGGTGGGATGTGTCAGCGGACGTCGCCGAAGGGGATCTGGTCCCCTTCGATGCCGGCCGAGAGGGAGACGAGGTCGGCGAGCGCGCTGGTCATCAGCGCACGGTCGGCGTCGGCGAGCGGATGGTGTCCGGCGAGCAGCGCCTGGATGTACAGGAGCTGCACGGTGCGGGCGAAGACGGCGTCGTCCTGCACGCGCACCAGGGCGCGGACCACCCGGTTCGACCAGTTCAGGCACAGGCGGGCGCGGAGGTCGTCGTCGCGGGCCGCGGACAGGGTCTTGTCGATGCGGTCCAGCACGCCTCCCCACAGTGCGCCGGTGACGCCCTTCGTGCGGCCGCGGTCGATCGCGCGCAGCACCTCCGGGTCGGCGACGTAGAGCCCGGCGAGATCGGCGCGGTCGATCGAGCGCACGACCACCGAGCAGTCGGAGGCGGCGAGCACGGCACCCGCGCGCGTCTCCAGTGCCACGGCGGCGTCGCGGTCGTCGAGTGGGGGCGGATCGAGGCGATCGAGCTCTCCGGTGACGTCGACCTGCTCGACGGTGACGTGCGGGTACAGGTCGGGCAGCATCCGGATCAGGTCGGCGTCGTACAGGTATCCGCCGTTGACGAGCACCTCTCCGGCGGGGGAGATGCCGGCCACCTGACGGAACTCGTCGACGGTCTGCGCATAGCGGATGTGCGGGTATCGCTCGACGAGGTCGCCGATCCGCACCGTGCCGTGCGTGGTCTCGACCGTCAGCCAGCGGGAGATGAAGTGTGCCAGCTCCTCGTCGTGGCGTACGAGGGACTTGAGTCCGACCTCGTGCACGGCGACGAACTGAGCGAGGCGGTGCGGCTCGCTCAGCCCCAGCTCCAGGACCCAGCGGCGGATGCCGGCGCCGAGCTGCGCGCGGACCCGCTCGAGCGCCGCGTCGTCGACGAGCGACTCCCTGCTCGCGGTGGGGGCGAGCCCGGTGGAGTCGACCACGGCGCGGACGAAGAACGCCCATTCGGGGAGGACGTCGTCGACGCGCTCGGAGAGCAGCATCCGTCCCAGATACATGCGCGTCGCCTGACGTGCGCCCGGCGGCGGAGCGTAGGGCAGCACGTAGGCGAGGCCGCGGGTGCCGGTGGCGGGCTCGCTCAGCTCGATCACGTCGAGCGGACTCGCTCCGAGGAGGTCGCGCCCGTACTGCACGGCGGACTCCGGGTCCTGGGCGGCGTCGAGGAACGGCGCGTCCCTGGTGATGTCTATGTCGCCGCCGGCGGTGTCGATCGTGACCCGCACGGGCAGGAACTCGCCGAACGTCGTCGCGAGCTCGTGCACGGCGGCGGGACGCAGCAGGTCGTCGGCGTCGAAGCGCGGCACGAGGTGCACGCTGGTGCCGATGGGGAGCTCCTCGTCGATCTCCGCCACCTGGAACGTTCCGTCGGCGCTTCCCGTCCACTCGACCGAGGCGCCGCCCCGGGCGCTGCGGGAGCGGATGACGATGGTGTCGGCGACCATGAAGCAGCTGAGCAGACCGATGCCGAACTGACCGAGGTAGTCGCTGCGCGGGAGGTCGAAGATGTCGCGCTTGGAGCTGCGCCCGACGGTGGCCAGCAGATCGGCCACCTCGGTGACCGTCAGGCCCACGCCGTCGTCGCGCAGGACGAACTCGCCGTTCTCCGCGGTCAGCGGGGTGATCCGGATGCGTCCGCCGCCGCCGTCGACCTCGCGGCGTGCAGTGATCGCGTCGCGGGCGTTCTGCAGGAGTTCCCGCAGGTACACCCGTGGACTGGAGTAGATGTGTCTGCTGAGCAGATCGACCACTCCGCGCAGATCCACCTGGAACTGCTGCACCTCAGCGCTCACCGGCGCTCCCTCCTCCTGCATACGCTCGCTGAGCCTAACAAGAACACGCCTTCGCGATCCCGGTTCGGCGCCACCGGATCGATGCCGTATGCTTGTGGGGCAGTTGTTCTCTGCATTCTTTCGCCATGCCTGGGGTCTCCCGATCACGGTCGCGGTGGCAGAGTGGAGAGAGAACCCCGAGACCTCCCGGTCTCTAGGGCGGTAGCTCAATTGGCAGAGCAGCGGTCTCCAAAACCGCAGGTTGCAGGTTCGATTCCTGTCCGCCCTGCGCGTCAGCGCAACGCTGACACACGAAAGGTACATTCAGGATGGATCAGGACGAACCGCGCGGCGAGGTCGTCGCGGCCGGCGCCACCCGCGAGAAGAAGGGCAACCCCTTCTCACGGTTCTTCGGGGGTATCGCCCTGTTCATCCGCCAGGTCATCGCCGAGCTCCGCAAGGTCGTCACCCCGACTCGCAAGGAGCTGTTCAAGTTCACCCTGGTGGTGCTCGTCTTCGTTCTGATCGTCATGGGCATCGTCTACGGCTTGGACACGCTGTTCGCGTTCTTGACGCACTGGGTGTTCGGAATCCCTGGCTGATGACCCCCGCGGCTCGCGCCGCAGCTATGGAGAAGAAACAACGTGTCTGAACGATATTCCGACGACGCCGACTGGGCGACCGCCGCAGAGCAGTCCAGCGAGGAAGACGAAGCCCAGGAGGGCAACGTCCTCGCTGAGGAAGAGCTCTCGGCCACCCCGGCCGAGCACATCGCGGTTCACGTCGAAGACGAGGACGGCGAAGAGGATGACACGGCTGACATCGACATCGACATCGACGACCCGGAGGCGGACGCGATCGTGAACGACGCTCTGAACCTGGACGAAGCGGCTGAGTCTGAGGCTGCCGCTGAGGTCCTCAACGAATCTGTGGCCGAAGAGGCCGCCGACCTCGACGCGGCTGCGGCCGACGAGGTCACCCCGTACGACGGCCCCGAGCTCGGTGCGGACGACGTGCAGGGCGGCGAGGACTCCTCCGCCGATGAAGTTGACGAGGACGCCGAGGAAGACCCGTACGAGGCCTTCCGCATGGACCTCCGCATGCTCCCGGGCAAGTGGTATGTCATCCACTCCTACGCCGGCTTCGAGCGCAAGGTGAAGGCGAACATCGAGCAGCGCAAGTCGACGCTCGAGGTCGAGGACGAGATCTACCAGATCGAGGTCCCGATGGAAGACGTGGTCGAGATCAAGAACGGCCAGCGCAAGATGGTCACCCGCGTGCGCATCCCCGGCTACGTGCTGGTGCGCATGGAGCTCACGGAAGACACCTGGTCGGTCGTGCGTCACACCCCGGGTGTCACCGGCTTCGTGGGCAACGCCCACAACCCGACGCCGCTGCGCTTCGAAGAGGCCTTCAACATGCTGAAGTCGCTCGTCGAGGTCAAGGACGTCCCCACGGCCAAGAACATCGCGTCGAAGGGCGGCGTCGCCGTCGCTCGTCCGCTGCCGGCCGAGGTCGACTTCGAGGTCGGCGAGACCATCACGATCAAGGAGGGCTCGTTCGCGGGTCTTCCCGGTTCGATCAGCGAGATCAAGCCCGAGAGCGGCAAGCTCACGGTCCTCGTCTCGCTCTTCGAGCGTGAGACCCCGGTCGAGCTGTCGTTCGACCAGGTCACCAAGATGGTCTGACACACATCCTCACGAGAACGGCCGTCCCTTTCGGGGCGGCCGTTCTTGCGTTCGCTCCCTTCTCGCGAGGGGTCAGAACACGCCGCAGCACGTCGGGCGATTGCGGCGTGTCTTGGCTCCTCGGCTCGGCATGACGCGGCGTTCGTGCTGTGCGGCAGCATCAGGTAGACTTGTGTGGTTTGTGTGCCGCTTCGGCGTGCGCAGAGACGACCACGATCCGGAAACGCCGGATCTGTGGGAGAAGCGGATGCTCCGGCATCCGATTCGATGAAAGGAAAGAGAATGGCACCGAAGAAGAAGGTGACCGGCCTGATCAAGCTTCAGATCAACGCCGGTGCAGCCAACCCGGCGCCGCCGATCGGCCCCGCGCTCGGTCAGCATGGCGTCAACATCATGGAGTTCTGCAAGGCGTACAACGCCGCGACCGAGTCGCAGCGCGGCAACGTCATCCCCGTCGAGATCACCGTCTACGAGGACCGCAGCTTCACCTTCGTCCTGAAGACCCCGCCGGCGGCGGAGCTCATCAAGAAGGCCGCAGGCGTCCCCAAGGGCTCCGCGACCCCGCACACCGTCAAGGTCGCGAAGATCACCAAGGACCAGGTCCGCCAGATCGCCGAGACCAAGCAGGCCGACCTGAACGCGAACGACATCGAGGCCGCGATCTCGATCATCGCCGGCACCGCCCGTTCCATGGGCATCACGGTCGAGGGCTGAGGAGAATAATCATGGCTACCAAGTCCAAGGCTTACAAGGCTGCCGCCGAGAAGATCGAGGCAGACCGTTTCTACACCCCGACCGAGGCAGTCGCCCTCGCGAAGGAGACCGGCTCGTCGAAGTTCGACTCGACCGTCGAGGTCGCGCTGAAGCTCGCGGTCGACCCCCGCAAGGCAGACCAGATGGTGCGCGGCACCGTCATCCTGCCCCACGGCACCGGTAAGACCGCCCGCGTCATCGTCTTCGCCACCGGCCCCGCGGCCGAGGCAGCGATCGCCGCAGGTGCGGATGAGGTCGGCGGCGCCGAGCTCATCCAGAAGGTCGCCGATGGCTGGACCAACTTCGACGCCGCAGTCTCCACCCCGGAGCTCATGGGCCAGGTCGGTCGTCTCGGAAAGGTGCTCGGACCGCGTGGTCTGATGCCGAACCCGAAGACCGGCACCGTGACCCCGAACCCGGCCAAGGCCGTCGAGGAGATCAAGGGCGGAAAGATCGAGTTCCGCGTCGACAAGCACGCCAACGTGCACTTCGTCGTCGGCAAGGCATCGTTCACCGCAGAGCAGCTCGACGAGAACATCGGCGCAGCGCTCGAGGAGATCGTCCGCCTCAAGCCCTCGAGCTCGAAGGGCCGTTACATCCAGAAGGGTGCGGTGTCGACCACGTTCGGCCCCGGCATCCCGCTGGACGTCAATTCCATCTGAGTCTGACTCGCAGAAACGCCCCCGGGTTCTCCCGGGGGCGTTTCTGCGTTGTCGGAGAGGGGCCGGGGTGGCAGGATGCCGTGATGGGCACTGTCGACGACTATCTCGAAGAACTCGTTCCTGCGGATCGTGACGCGATCGACCGCGTGTACGCGGTCGCACGTCGGGAGGCTCCGGATGCCGAGCAGGGCAAGGGCTACGGCATGCCGGCCCTCGTCCACGCCGGGAAGCCGCTGCTGTCGGTGATGCGCGCCAAGAAGCACATCGGCATCTATCCGTTCAGCCCGGATGCCGTCGCGGCGGTGGCGGGAGCGCTGGAGGGTCATCCGGGTGTCAGCGTCGACAAGGGGACCATCCGGTTCCAGCCGGAGCATCCGATCCCCGATGACGTGCTCGAGCAGCTGGTCCGGGCGCGGGTGGCGCAGATCGACGGCTGATCGGTCAGCGGCCCAGTACCGGCAGCACGAGACTGATCGCGATGGCGATCATGATCACGGCGATCACCGCATCCAGGATGCGCCAGGAGCGCGGCGTACGCAGCCAGCGTCCCAGATAGCGCGCACCGAACCCCAGCGCCGTGAACCACAGGATGCTGGCGGCCATGGCGCCGCCCGCGAACAGCCAGCGTTCCTCGCCGTGAGTGGCCGCGATCGAGCCGAGCATCAGCACGGTGTCGAGGTAGACATGCGGGTTGAGCCACGTGAGCGCGAGCGTGGTCAGGACGACAGGCGCCAGCCGGGTGCGGGTGAGGGTCGCCGTCGCGCTGCCCGGCGTCGCCGAGGCCGAGTCGGCGACATCCGCTCCGTCCACCTGAAGCTCTTCGCCGCCGCGCCAGGCGCGGCGCGCGGCCAGGATGCCGTAGCTCAGCAGGAACAGCGCCCCCGCCCAACGAGCCACGACGACGAGCCATGGGGCGGCCGACAGCACGAATCCGAGCCCCGCGACGCCCGCGGCGATCAGTGCGGCATCCGACAGGGCGCAGATGATCACGACAGCCCACACGTGCTCGCGGCGGATTCCCTGGCGCAGCACGAAGACGTTCTGCGCGCCGATGGCGACGATGAGGGAGAGGCCGAGTCCGAGGCCGGCGAGAACGGTGAGCATGGGTCCAGCCTAGGAACCGCCCACCTTGAAGAGAAGCGAAGATTCCTACCGAACCATTAGCATCGCTTATGTGAGGATCGACCCGGAACTCGCCGCCACGCTCGCCGCGATCGTCGACGAGGGCACGCTCGACGCCGCTTCCAGGCGACTGCAGATCACGCCGTCGGCGGTGAGTCAGCGCCTGAAGACGCTGGAGCAGCAACTCGGTCGGATCCTGGTCGTGCGTACGAAGCCCGCGCAGTTGACCGAGGCGGGGGAGGCCGTCGTCCGCCTGGCCCGTCAGATAGCTCTGCTCGAGCACGACGCGCTCCTCGGCGTGGGGATCGACGAGGTCGCGGAGAGCCGGCGGATCAGCATCCCGCTCGCCGTGAACGCCGATTCGATGGCGACGTGGTTCCTCGCGCCGCTCTCCCGGCTCGCGGCCGGCCACGACATCGACTTCGATCTGCACCGCGACGACCAGAACTTCACCGCCCGGCTCCTGGAATCCGGTACCGTGATGGCCGCGGTCACGAGCGAGGCCGCGCCGGTCGCCGGATGCTCGGTGTCGCCGCTCGGCGTACTCGAATACCGGGCGATGGCGGAACCGGGGTTCGCAGCGCGCTGGTTCGCCGACGGAGTGACGGCGGAGGCCCTGAGGGTCGCACCGTTCGTCGACTTCGACCGGCGGGACACGCTGCAGCACGAGTGGCTCCGGGCGATGTCCGTCAGCGAGGCGGGGGTGCCGCGGCACTACGTTCCGGCGTCCCATGACTATGCGCTCGCCGTCGGGCTCGGGCTCGGGTGGGGGATGGTCCCGCTCCTGCAGGAGTCCTCCGGGCTGATCCCGTTGGGCGGCCCGACGCTTCGGGTCCAGCTCTACTGGCAGCAGTGGAATCTGCGCTCGGAGCTGCTCGACACCATCGCTGCCGAGATCGCCGCCGAGGCACGTCGGGTGCTCGGGGAGACGCCCGTCACTCCGAAGCGATCGCGTCCGGGCTCGCGCCCGAAGCGAGGGCGTGCAGCAGGCGGGTGAGGCTCCCGATGTCGGCGAGGCTCCAGTCCTCGAGCGTGCGGAGCAGCCGGCCTTCCTGAGGGAGCCGCGCGGCTGCGAGGCGCTCTTCCCCCAGGGGCGTGAGCTGCAGCAGGAAGGAGCGGCCGTCGGCGGGATCGGTCGAGCGTTCGACGAGATCGAGCTCCTCGAGCTCGCGCACCATCCGACTGACCTGCCCCTTGTCCAGCAGCATCCGCTCGGACAGCGACGACACCGTGACGGTCTCGCATCGCGCGATCGTGGTGAAGATCTTGTACGCGCCGGGCAACAGGCCGGGGCTCACGCGGTTGGCGTTCTCCGAGATCACGCGACGGAAATGCGTGATCAGCTCGCCGAACTCCGCCTCGAGGGCGCGGACCGCAGCGGCCCGCGCCTCGGGGGTGTCGGACGGGGGATCAGCGTCCGGCATCGGCGGCTGCATCGTCGTGGGCGTCGCGTGTGCGGCCGACGACGGTGACGGTGCCGGTCGTCGGTGCACCGGAGAGCGCCGTGGCATCGGCGATCGCGACGTCGGCCGCGTCATCGACCGGGGTGGCATCGTCGTCTGCGGCGGCGTCCGACTTCGCCGCATCCGCGTGCGCCCGCTCGGTGGTCGTCATCGTGGTGAGCGGACGGTTCGGCAGGAACAGGATCGCGATGAGGCTGATCACCGCGAGCGGGATGCCGATCACGAACGCGTGCGAGATGGCCTGCGCGTAGAAGTCCTCGATGATCGAGCGCACCGGCTCCGGAAGCAGCCGGACCTCGGGCAGCGTTCCGCTGGAGAGCTGCGCGGCGACATCGGCGCCCTTGTCGCCGAGCTGGGCGATCGCCGCCCCGATACGCTCCTTGCCGTCGCTGAACAGGCTGGTGAGACTGTTCGCCAGTACGGCGCCCATGACCGAGACCCCGACCGTGCCGCCGAGGCTGCGGAAGAACGTCACGCCCGAACT
Organism: Microbacterium sp. Cr-K20; assembly: GCF_000708325.1. NCBI lineage: Bacteria > Bacillati > Actinomycetota > Actinomycetes > Micrococcales > Microbacteriaceae > Microbacterium > Microbacterium sp. Cr-K20. The sequence goes on from NZ_JARE01000004.1 coordinate 141,349, forward strand.
CGCGACACCCATCTCACTCGGCTTCGCGACGTTCTGCACGATGAGGACGAGGTTCTGCATGGTCATGCCGACGCCGGCGCCCATCACGAACATGTAGATCGAGACGAGGACGAAGTTCGTGTCGTAGTGCAGCGTCGACAGCATGACGGAACCGGCGATCAGCAGCACGGAGCCGAGGATCAGATAGCCCTTCCACTTGCCGAAGCGGGTCACGAGCTGGCCGATGACCATCGACGAGATCAGGAGCCCCGCCATCATCGGCAGGGTCATGAGGCCGGCCTCGGTCGGCGTGGCGCCACGGGAGAGCTGCATGTACTGCGCGAGGTACACCGAGGTGCCGAACATCGCGACGCCGATCGAGATCGATGCCAGCACCGACAGGGTGAACGTGCGACCGCGGAAGAGCGTGAGAGGGATGAGGGGCTCGCGGACCTTGAGCTCGACGATGATGAAGGCGATGGCCGAGACGATCGCGCCGCCGACCATGAGCACGGTTTCGGTGCTCCACCAGTCGAACGTCGAGCCGGCGTTCGTGATCCAGATGAGGATCAGCGACACCGCGGCCGAGAGCAGCACGATACCGACGTAGTCGATCGAGACCTTGCGGGTGCGCTCGGTGCTGATATGCAGCGTCTTCTGCAGGATGATCAGCGCGGCCACGGCGAAGGGGAGGGCGACGAAGAAGTTCCAGCGCCAGTTCGCGACGTCGGTGATCCAGCCGCCGAGGAGCGGGCCGCCGACGGTGGCGACGGCCATCACGGCGCCGAACAGCCCCATGTACCGGCCGCGCTCGCGCGGGCTGATGATGTCGGCCATGATGACCTGGCTGAGGGCGGCGAGTCCGCCACCGCCGATGCCCTGGATGGCGCGGAAGGCGATGAGGGTGTTGGTGTCCTGCGCGAATCCGGCCGCCGCGGTCGCTCCGACGAAGATGACGATCGCGATCTGGATCAGGAGCTTGCGGTTGAAGAGGTCGGCGAGCTTGCCCCAGATCGGCGTGGAGATCGCTGTCGTCAGGAGGGTCGCGGTGATGACCCAGGTGTATGCGGCCTGGTCGCCGCCGAGGTCATGGACGATGACCGGCATCGAGGTGGAGACCACCGTGGTGGCGATCATCGAGACGAACATGCCGAGGAGGAGCCCGGTGAGGGCTTCGAGCACCTGGCGATGCGTCATCTTGACGGGGGAGTCCGTGGTCATGCGAGACCTTTCGCGGTCGGAAGGACGGATGCTGCGACAGCTCTGGCGCGCACAAGATGGTTGAACTGCGTCAACTATATGGGAATCGTTGATCTACGTCAACCATTGTGGCGGGAAATGCGGTGCGCGCGATGTGCCTCGGACGTGCGCGAAATCGCCTTGTTCTGGGGGAAGGCGTCAGTGAGGATGAGGGCACGGCGGGGATGCGGGGCCTCTGCGAGGCGGTCGTTCTCAGGCATTCACGCGATCGCCTGATTCCTGAGGGGGACTCCGATGGCTACCAAAGACACGCAGCGCAAGGTTCTCGCCGTTCTGGCGGGCGGACTCGTCCTCGGGGTGGGGGTGGCCGTCACACTCGCCGCGTGGAACGACTCCGAGTTCGCGAACGGGACCTTCACCGCCGGATCCTTCACGTTCACGGGCTCCACCGACGGAACGACGTTCAGCGAGCACGCGACCGACGACGCGGCAGCCTCGCTGACCTTCGAGCTCAACCCGACGAACCTCAGCCCGGGCGACGTGGTGTACGCGCCGTACGCCCTGCGTCTCGGCGGCACCTACGACGCCACGCTCGACGCCGTCGCTCCCGTCGGGGCAGGCGACTTCGCCACCGGCAGCAAGCTGACCTACGACGTCGTGTCGACGGGGACGACCTTCGGCTGCGACGAGACCGCGTTCGCCGCGGGAACCGCGGTACCTGCGACGATGACGCCGGGCACGGACGTCAACCTGTGTATCCAGGTCACCGCCGCCTCCGGTGCGGGCGGGATCGAGCAGGGCGACACGGGAACCGTCACATGGCAGTGGAACGCGACCTCGGTGCAGCCGTAGCGCCTACTCGTCGCTCATTGCGCGCAACTCTCCCGCCGCGGCCCTCGCGCACGTTTCGGCGCGTGCGGGCCCTGCTCGCCGGCGGGCTGGTGCTCGGCGTCGGCGCGACGATGACGATCGCGGCGTGGACCGACCAGGAACTCGCGACGAGCACGGTCAGCGCCGGGAGCTTCTCGATCGCGTCGCGGTCCGATCAGGGCGCATTCGCCTCGCACGGACCCACCGAGACCGTGCTCACCGTGCCTCTCGACGCGACGGGCCTCTACCCCGGGGTGAAGAAGGCGGCGTATGTGCAGGTGCAGGCGTCGGGCACCCTGGGTGGCACGGTCAACCTCACCGCCGTCGCTGTGACGAACAACGCGGGCACGGCGCCGACCGGAGCGGACCTCGCGCTGCAGAACGCGATCAGGGTCAACATCGCCGTGGTCGCTGCACCCGCCAACTGCACGACGAGTGCGACCGCGACGGCCGCGCTGACCGCGGTTCCCGCGCTCCCCGCGCAGACCCTGACCGTGAGCCCGCTCAACACGATCACCTACTGCGTCGTGCTCGAGCTGCCGGCAGACGCGACCGGAACAGCACAGGGCGGCACCGTGAAACCGACCTGGACCTTCACCGGAAGCACGAGCTGAGCGACGACATGGCCACCATCGCACGCGGCGCCCGCGCAGTGGGACGCGGAGTGCGCGAGGTGCTGCTCACTCTGGCAGCCATCGGCGGTGTGATTTGCATCGTGCTCGTGATCATGGCCTTCACCGGTGGTTATTCGCTCATCATGTTCAAGACCGGGTCGATGGCGCCGACCATCCCTGCTGGATCCGTCGCACTCGTGCAGAAGATACCCGCTTCCGACATCGCGGTCGGTGACGTCGTGACGGTGGATCGGGATGCAGCCCTGCCGATCACGCACCGCGTCACCGGGGTCGAGCCGGCGGATGCGGGCGACATGCGCACCCTCACCATGAAGGGTGACGCGAACGACGTCGAGGATCCGGCGCCGTACACCGTGTCCGACGTCCGCATCGTCCGTGGCTCGGTGCCCGCCCTCGCGAATGTCATCGTCTGGTTCGGCAGCCCGTGGGTGCTCGGCGGGGTCACGCTCGGTGCATCGCTGCTGGTCGTGTGGGCGTTCTGGCCGCGGAGGGAGCGCGTGGCGCCGGAGGAATCCTCCGACGACGTCGAGGGTCCAGCGGCTCCGGACGCGCTGGTCGCGGCGGGGGCCAGACGGAGGGATCGGCGCCCATGAGACGCCTGAGCGTCGGAGTCGTCGTGCTCTTCATGCTGCTCGGCTCGGCGGCCCCTGCGTGGGCGTCGCCGACGACGGAGGTCATCCAGGGGCGCATCCTGCGGCTCGTCTCGGTGGCGGACTGGGAAGCCGCCGGATCGCTGCTCCCCGGGCAGCAGGTGCGATGGGATGTCGCCGTCAGCGCAGAGGCGCCGGATCCGGGGGTCGTGACGATAGCCCTGAGCGCCACCGGCGAAGCGCCGCTGGTCCTCGACGTGTCCATCTGTCTGCGCGCCTGGGAGGGGAGCGTATGCCCCGGCGGTGCCGTGATCGTGCGCTCGGCATGGCAGGTGCCGCGCGACGGCGGCGAGGTGCGGCTCGGCGAGGTCGCCGACACCGACGTCGCGCACGTCCGGCTCTCCATCGGGCTCGGCGAAGAGGCGGCGGGCTCGACGACTCTCCGCCTCCATGCCAGCGGCATCGGTGAAGACGTGATCGTCGGTCCCGGTGGAGGCCTGGCAGCGACCGGCCCGACGCCGCTGCCGCCGTGGGTGCTCGCCGGTGCATCGGCGCTGGTCGTCGTCGGTGTCCTGCTCGTCGCTCGTCGTCGTGCCGTGTCGATCGGTGTCGAGCCGCGTGAACCCGGCGGTGTCCGATGAGTCCCGAGAAGCGTCTGCGGTCGGCGGGCGCCGTGCTCGGAATCTCGCTGCTGATCGGGGTCGGCCTCGCCCCGACCGTCCCGTCGACCGAGGCGGCGTGGACGGATGTGGAGCGGGCGACCGCGACCGGAACCTCGATCAACGTCCCGGAACCCATCGCCTCCGCATCTCCCGGCTGCGTGGCGAGCAGTGGACTGCTGGGCGCCAACCCGAAGGTGACCATCTCCTGGCGGGCACCGGCCGCCGCGACGGGGTACGACCTGACGAAAGCCGAGTTCGGGCAGATCGTCAATCAGGGCCTCCTCGAGCCGATCCTGAGCAACCTCCTCGGGAACGTCCAGACGACGGGATCCGCGGCTGCCTACGTCACCGTCATCGACGGGGGCCTGCTCACGGGGCTTCTGGGGGCGACGAAGACCTTCGGCATCCGCTTCACCGGGCCGGGCGGGTGGAAGTCCGACTGGCTCGTGGCGAACGCGACCATGGGATTGCTCGGCGCGAACCCGCAGTGCACGATGGGCACCGCAGCCAGCTACTAGGTCGAAGCCGAGAGGTCAGTCGGCCAGTGCCAGTGCACGGAACGCGTCGCGTTCGCGGAGCTGCTCGCGGCGGCTGGCTGCGGCATCCTCCGGAGTGAGGCTCGGGACCTGCCGGCCGGTGGTGCGTCGGTAGAGCTCGTCGATGAGGTCGGTGGCGAGGCCGACCAGCTTGGCGATCTCGCGGTCGTCGCGGTCGATCCATACACAGCGCGGCTCGTCGTGGATCGGGGAGAAGTCGACGTGCTCCTCCCAGACGAACAGTGTCCGCTCGGCGCCGAGGACGTGCTGCTGCCACCAGATCTGGCGGAGGTAGGTGCGCGGGATGCCGCGGAACGCCTTGTTGGTCGTCTTGATCTCGGCGAGCTTCACTCGCCCCTCGGCGTCGACCGCGATGCCGTCGGGCGTGGCCAGGTGCCGGTGCTCGACCTCGGCGCGGAACAGGGCGGAAGACGGGAGGATGCCGTGGGTCGCTGCCACCCACGCCGCGATCTCGGGCTCCCGCCGCCGGCCGTGATCGGTGTAGGCGTTGCCGCCGAAGCGGGGGCCTCCGCCGAGCTTGGAGTCCGCCGCGCGAGCGATCGACTTCTCGGAGGTGAGTCCGGCGACGTCGGTGGCGGTGATCCCCCGGGAGCGTGCGCGCATCCACGCCACGCGGTCGCGAGAATCCGCGACGATGCGGGCGGCGAGTTCGGGGGTCACCCTTCGACCCTAACCCCGCCCGCCGACCCTCCCTCGCACACACGCCGCCCTCCCGCCTCCGCATCCCCGGCCCTCCCCTTCCGCCGAGTGCACGGCTTGATGCCGAGCGCACGGCCCGTTCGCGCGTGTAGCCCGTGCGCTCGGCAGCATCCGGTGCACTCGCGGCGCAGCACCCGTCCTGCACAACGAGCCGCGGCAGCAAGAAGAGGGGAGAGGGGTGGGGAGGAGGGATGCCGGGAAGGGGGACGGCGGAACTATGAGGCATGCCGACGACAACTGCGCGTGCTCTCACCCAGCTCGTCCGATCGCGGGCAGATCTCTTTCTGAACGGGTGGACGGATCGGAGGATCGCCGCCGCGCTGCAGAGCGGAGTGCTGTTCAGTATCCGGCGAGGGTGGTTCATGGACACCGCCGATCGGGAGTCTCTGCGGCCGGAACAGCGGCACCACGCGCACGTCATCGCTGTGGCCCGAGATGCGAGCGGTTCCGCGGTCATGTCCCATGCGTCGGCGGCCGTGCTGTGGGGACTGCCGCTGTACGCGATGCGCCTCGCCCGTGTCCATATGACCACTCCGTCGCCGCGGAGGATCTCGAGTGCGCCGGACGTGTTCCGTCATGTCGCGCCGCTCCCGATCTCCGACGTCACAGTGCGCAGCGGCATCCGGTGCACCACCTTGTCGCGTACGGTGTTCGATCTCATCCGCGCATTGACGCCGCCCGCGGCCGTGGCACTGGCGGACGCTGCGGAGCGGCAGATGGCGGAGCGGCAGTGGGAGTGGGACATGGATGCCGTCCTCTCTTGGCGTCGTGAACTTGCGGCCAGGTTGACCGCTGCCGGGGGAGCGCGGGGGATCCGCCAGGCGCGGTGGGTCGCGGACTTCGCCGACGGGCGGGCGCAGCTTCCCGGTGAGAGTGTGAGCCGGTTGCATCTGCACAGACTCGGCTTTGCCGCCCCGGACCTGCAGGTGCCGGTGGACGGGCCCGGCGGCACTCGCTACTTCGTCGACTTCGGGCTCGCCGATGTCCGCAGTTTCGGTGAGTTCGACGGCAAGACGAAATACCTCGACGAGGCTCTGCGCTCGGGGCGCACGCTCGAGCAGGTCCTGCTCGCGGAGAAGCAGCGCGAGGACTGGATCCGGGGTCGCACGCAGTGGCGTTTCGCCCGATGGGGGTCGGAGCACATCGGGTCGCCCGCGGCCCTCGCCGCGCGCCTCGCCACCTTCCACATCACTCCGCCCTGACCCTCGCCGCCCCATCGAGACGCCGACTGTGCGGCCCGCCGCCGAGCGCACCGCGTATTCACGGCAACAACCCGTGCATTCGTCAACAACCCGTGCACTCGGCGAAGAGGAGAGGAGGGGGAGGGGAGGGGGAGGGGGATTTGGGGGAGAGGAGCGGGTGAGGTAGAGTTGTGGCAACCGAAGACCGCTGGTCATCAGGCGTGAGCAATCACGCAGGATCGAAGCTCTGCACAGCAGGGGCCCGCGCAGGACACGAACTTCTCAAAGCTCCGTGCGCTTGCGCCGGAGCTTTTTTCTGTGCAGGTGGTCCAGGTCGGCGCCCCACCACCGTGCGGCGCCTCGTACACACCAAGGAGTGACCATGGCGCAGAAGGATGCATCGGTCGCCGAGCTCACGAAGTCATTCGAGAACTCGAACGCCGTCCTGCTGACCGAGTACCGCGGTCTGACGGTTGCCCAGCTCAAGGAGCTGCGCAACAGCATCCGTCAGGACGCTGAGTACGCCGTGGTGAAGAACACGCTGACCAAGATCGCCGCCAACAAGGCTGGCATCTCCGCGCTGGACGACGACCTCAAGGGTCCGTCGGCTGTCGCGTTCGTGCACGGTGACTTCGTCGCCACCGCCAAGGCTCTGCGTGACTTCGCCAAGGCCAACCCGCTTCTCGTGATCAAGTCCGGCATCTTCGAGGGCAACGCCCTCACCGCGGACGAGGTCAACAAGTACGCCGCGCTCGAGAGCCGTGAGGTTCTGCTGGCGAAGGCTGCGGGCATGATGAAGGCGACGATGGGCAAGGCTGCCGCCACCATCGATGCTCTTCGCGAAAAGCTGGAGACCGCAGAGGCCGCGTAAGCGACCTGCGATCTCGTCTACAAACCCCATCTATCTAGGAGATACATCATGGCTAAGCTCACCACTGAGGAGCTGCTCGAGCAGTTCGCCGGCCTGACCCTCGTCGAGCTCAACGACTTCGTCAAGGCGTTCGAGGAGAAGTTCGAGGTCACCGCTGCTGCTCCCGTCGCCGTTGCCGGTGCTGCGGGTGGCGCAGGCGCCGCTGAGGCTGAGGAAGAGAAGGACTCCTTCGACGTCATCCTCGAGGCTGCTGGCGACAAGAAGATCCAGGTCATCAAGACCGTCCGCGAGCTCACCTCGCTGGGTCTCGGCGAGGCCAAGGCTGTCGTCGACGGTGCCCCGAAGGCTGTCCTTGAGGGCGCCAACAAGGAGACCGCCGAGAAGGCCAAGGCTGCTCTCGAAGAGGCAGGCGCCACGGTTACCCTCAAGTAATCGCGACGCTCACGCGTTTCTGATCGAAGGCCCCGGGTTCGCCCGGGGCCTTCGTGCGTCTCCGGCGCTTTCCGCGCAGGTCAGCGCGGCGGAGCGGTGGAGTTGCGCACCACGAGGGCGGATGCCGCCGCCACATGTTCGAGCGGAGCATCCGGCCTGTCGATCCGCTGCATCAGGAGGCGCACGGCCTCGTGTCCCTGTTCGCGGGGCGATTGCCCGATCGTGGTCAGGGCGAACATGTCGGCGTGCTGATGGTCATCGATGCCGACGACGCTGAGTTCGGTAGGCACCGCGATGCCCAGGCGACGCGCGGCGATGATCGCGCCGATGGCCGCCTCGTCGCACACTCCGACGATCGCGGTCGGGCGGTTCCGACGGTCGCCGAGCAGACCGGCCGTCGCTGCGTAGCCGCCCGGCATGGTGGGAGTGGCGCCCGCGACCCGCGCGTGCTCGGTGAGTCCCGCGGCGCGCAGCGCGCCGCGATAGCCGTCGAGTCGCCGGGCGTCGCCGAGGCTCAGTGCTTTCCCGTCGGACGTGCCGCCGACGAAGGCGATATCGGTGTGACCGAGTTCGATGAGATGCTCGGTGGCGATGCGGGCTGCGGCGGCGTCGTCGATGGAGACGGCAGTGGATCCTTCGCTGTACGGCCCCACGCTCACCAGCGGACGCCCGGTGAGCTGCAGGCGTTCGAGCTCGAGGGCGCTGGGCTGGATGTCCACGGCGATGATGCCGTCGAATCGTCGCCCGGGAAGCACGTTCTCGAACAGTCGATCTCGCATCTGCGAACCCTCGGGCACGCCGTAGAGCGCGAGGTCGTAGTCGAGCGTCAACAGAGATTCCTGGATGCCCGCCAGCAGTTCGGCGAAGAACCAGCGGTCCACGGGCGGCATCACGACGCCGACCGTCTGCGTGCGACCGGTGGCCAGGCTCGTCGCGGAGGAGTGCGCGACATACGAGAGCTCGCGCGCCGCATCCGTGACGCGGGCACGGGTGTCCTCCGAGACATAACCGCGCCCGCTCAGCGCACGGCTCGCGGTGGCCTTCGACACCCCGGCACGCGCAGCGACGTCCGCGATCGTGCTCATCGGTCCTCCTCGACCTGATCACGCGGTTGCGTGGGTGGCGGCGCGGTCGCCGCGCCGGGTGACAGCGTAGTCCTCGAAGCGCTCAAAAGGAACCGGTTCCACACTGTGCGCGAGGGAGCGCTCCCATCGACGGCGTCGATCTGAGTCGAATGGTTGTGAGCTTGTGACCCTTCCGTGTTGTGCCGGGATATCGATCGCCAGTAGGTTGGCCTGGAATCGGTTCCCTACCGGTGCCGCGGGGTGGCATCGCATCAGGTGGGACCCTGTACTCGAAGAGGAGAATTCACATGGCTCTGTCACAGCGTTCCCGGCGTTACGCGCCGCTCGCCCTGCTGGGGGTCGCGGGCATCGCGCTCGCCGGATGCGGGGCTCCCGGTGGGACCTCCGGAGGCGGCGGTGGTGGCGGCGGAGACAACACCGTCACGATCTACGGCACGATCGTCGAGGGCGAAGCAGAACTCCTCGCGGAATCCTGGGCGGATTTCGAGAAGGAGAACGACATCGAGATCAAATACGAGGGCAGCCAGGACTTCGAGACGCAGCTCGGCACCCGCGCACAGGGCGGCAACCCGCCCGACATCGCGATCTTCCCGCAGCCCGGCCTGTTCGCGGACTACGCGTCGCGTGACCTGCTGAAGCCGGCTCCGGAGGCGGTCAAGAAGAACGCCGAGGAGTACTGGACGCAGGGCTGGGTCGACTTCGGCACCTACGACGGCACGTTCTACGGCGCACCGCTGATGGCGAGCGTCAAGGGGTGGGTCTGGTACTCGCCGACCAAGTTCGCCGAGTGGGGTGTCGAGGAGCCGACCAGCTGGGACGAGCTGCTGACGCTGACGCAGACCATCAAGGACAAGAGCGGCGCCGCCCCGTGGTGCGCCGGCTTCGAGTCGGGCGTCGCGACCGGCTGGCCGGGCACCGACTGGATCGAAGACCTCGTGCTCCGCAACGCGGGTCCTGACGTCTATGACCAGTGGGTCAAGAACGAGATCCCCTTCACCGATCCGCAGATCAAGGAGGCGTTCGACGCCACCGGTGAGATCCTGCTGAACCCGGAGTACGTCAACGCCGGCTTCGGTGACGTGCGTTCGATCAACTCCACCGCGTTCGGTGACGTGGCCGCGAAGGTCGCGAGCGGCGAGTGCGGACTGACCCACCAGGCCTCGTTCCTGTCGGGCTTCTACCCCGAGGGCACGAACTTCGCCGAGGACGGCGATGTCTGGGCGTTCCTGACGCCGAGCCCGAACCCGGACGAGACCCTCATCACCGGTGGTGGCGAGATCGTCGGCGCGTTCAGCGACTCCGAGGCGACGCAGAAGGTGCTCGAGTACCTGTCCAGCCCTGAGTGGGCCAACAGCCGTCTCGCCCTGGGTGGCGTGACGTCGGCCAACAAGGGTGTCGACCTCGACGTGGTCGAGGACCCGATCCTGCAGGAGTCGATCAAGCTCCTCCAGGACGACTCGGTGACGTTCCGCTTCGACGGTTCGGACCAGATGCCCGGTGCTGTCGGCTCCGGCACCTTCTGGAAGGGCATCGTCGCCTGGGTCAACGGGACCTCCACCGATGAGGTGCTGACCCAGATCGAGACCGGCTGGCCTTCCAGCTGATCGGATGAGGAGGGCCGCCCCGCGGGGCGGCCCTCCTTCTCACACCCGGTCCACGCATCGCCGCGCCGACCGCTGATCAGCTCCGTCTCATGAAGGGGAATCCATGAACGCGACTGTGTTCTTCCAATGGATCGGGACACTCCCGCCGATCCTCCAGGCGCTCGCCGTGGTCATCGCATTCGCGGTGGTCGTGGTGGTGATCCTGCTGCTCGTCGACATCGCACCGCGCAAGGGCGCTCTCTACACCGGCATCCGCCTCGCGATGTGCCTGCTCATCCCGCTCGCGGTGATGTGGTTCTTCAACTCCTATTACTGGGCGATGGGAGTCGCGGTCGCCGTCGGTGCACTGTTCTTCTTCCTGGACTATCGGTCCCGCGACGGCGCGGGCTACCTGATCCAGCTCGTGGCCTTCATGGCCCCGGCGATTCTGCTGCTCCTCGCCGGCCTCATCCTGCCGTCGATCCAGACCGTCTATGCGTCGTTCTGGAACTCGACGGGCAGCGACTTCGTCGGGTTCTCCAACTATCTCTGGATCTTCACCCAGTCCGACGGCGTGACCTCGGTGATCAACACGATCGTGTGGGTGCTGCTCGTCCCGACGCTCTCCACGATGATCGGCCTCGGGTACGCGGTGTTCATCGATCGGACCCGTGGGGAGAAGATCTACAAGCTGCTGGTGTTCATGCCGATGGCGATCTCGTTCGTCGGTGCCAGCATCATCTGGCGCTTCGTGTACGCCTACCGCGGCCCGGAGTTCGAGCAGATCGGTCTGCTCAACCAGATCCTGGTCTGGTTCGGCGGTGAGCCGCAGCAGTTCCTGCTGAACAGTCCGTGGAACAACCTGGCGCTCATCGTGGTGCTGATCTGGGTGCAGACCGGTTTCGCGATGGTCGTGCTCTCGGCGTCCATCAAGGGCGTGCCGGCCGAGCTGCTGGAAGCGGCGGAGCTCGACGGCGCCAACGCCTGGGAGCGTTTCAAGTCGGTGACGATCCCGTCGATCCGTCCGGCGCTCATCGTCGTGCTGACCACGATCTCGATCGCCTCCCTGAAGGTGTTCGACATCGTTCGCACGATGACCGGTGGAAACTACGGCACGTCGGTGCTGGCGAATGAGATGTACACCCAGTTCTCGAAGTTCGAGGCGGGTCGCAGCGCTGCGCTCTCCGTCATCCTGTTCATCCTGGTGCTGCCGATCGTCATCTACAACGCACGCCAGATCAAGAAGCAGCGGGAGATCCGATGACCGACACCGTGAAGACAGACGCCGACGACAGCACGCGGGCCATCACGACCGCGGGCCGGTTCGAGGCTTCGGCCGGTCGCACCCGCAAGCGTCTCAGCCGGCCCTGGGCGAGTGTCGCCGCGATCATCATTGCCGTCATCTGGACCGTTCCGACGCTCGGCCTCTTCATCTCGTCGTTCCGCGACCGGGAAGCGATCGAGACGACCGGCTGGTGGACCGTGTTCACCGACCCCCGGCTGACGCTCGACAACTACGCGGCGGTGCTGCAGTCCGGCACCACGCAGCTGACGATCCTGGAGTCCTTCTTCAACTCGATCGTGATCACGATCCCGGCGACGCTCATCCCGCTGATGATCGCGGCGATGGCGGCGTATGCGTTCTCGTGGATCGAGTTCAAGGGTCGCAACGCGCTGTTCATCTTCGTGTTCGCGCTGCAGATCGTGCCGATCCAGATGGCTCTGGTGCCTCTCCTGTCATCGTTCTCCCGAGGGATCAACCTGTTCGGTGTGCAGGTGACGGAGGGCCTCGACGTTGCCGGCGGCTATGCGCAGGTGTGGATCGCCCACACGATGTTCGCGCTGCCGCTCGCTATCTACCTGCTGCACAACTTCATGTCGGAGATCCCCGGCGAGATCATCGAGGCCGCGCGCGTCGACGGCGCATCGCGCGGACAGATCTTCTTCCGCGTGGTGCTTCCGCTCACGATGCCGGCGATCGCGTCGGTGGCGATCTTCCAGTTCCTGTGGGTCTGGAACGATCTGCTCGTGGCCCTCGTGTTCGCCGACGGCGCCGCCTCTCCGATCACGAAGGTGCTCGCCGAGATCACCGGACGTGGTGAGGGCTGGTACCTGCTCACTGCGGGTGCGTTCGTCTCGATCATCGTCCCGCTCATCGTGTTCTTCGCGCTGCAGCGGTACTTCGTACGCGGCCTGCTGGCGGGGTCGACGAAGGGCTGACGCTTCGGAAGACACAGGGGGCCTTTCGTGAGAACGGATGCCGCGGGTGGGCGAAACACAGCCCCGCCCGCGGCATCCGCGCGTCTACCCTGAAGTCATGAAGTACGCAGACTCGATCGTCGACCTCGTCGGCGACACGCCCCTCGTGAAGCTCACTCACGTCACCGAGGGCGTCGCGTGCACGGTGCTCGTGAAGCTCGAGTACCTGAACCCGGGCGGGTCGTCGAAGGATCGCATCGCCGCGCGCATCATCGATGCCGCCGAGGCCTCCGGCGACCTGAAGCCCGGCGGCACGATCGTCGAACCCACCAGCGGCAACACCGGAGTGGGCCTGGCACTCGTCGCCCAGCAGCGCGGCTACAAGTGCGTGTTCGTGCTGCCCGACAAGGTGGGCGACGACAAGATCGACGTGCTGCGGGCCTACGGCGCGGAGGTCGTGGTGACGCCCACGTCGGTCGCGCCGGAAAGCCCGGAGTCGTACTACAGCGTCAGCGACCGACTCGCCCGTGAGATCCCCGGCGCGTTCAAGCCGAACCAGTACGAGAACCCCAACGGTCCGCGCAGCCACTACGAGACCACAGGGCCGGAGATCTGGCGCGACACCGAGGGGCAGGTCACGCACTTCGTGGCCGGCGTCGGCACGGGCGGCACGATCACGGGGACCGGGCGCTACCTCCGCGAGGTGTCGGAGGGGCAGGTGCGCATCGTCGGCGTCGACCCGGAGGGCAGCGTCTACAGCGGCGGCACCGGTCGTCCCTACCTCGTCGAAGGCGTCGGGGAGGACATCTGGCCCGGTGCCTACGATCCGACCGTCCCGCACGAGATCGTGGCGGTGGGCGACGCGGACTCGTTCGCGATGACGAGACGGCTCGCCCGCGAGGAGGGCATCCTCGTCGGCGGATCGAGCGGCATGGCCGTCGTCGGCGCGCTGAGGGTGGCACGGGATCTGCCTGCGGATGCCGTGATGGTCGTGCTCCTCCCTGACGGCGGCCGCGGCTACCTCGGCAAGATCTTCAACGACGGATGGATGCGCTCCTACGGGTTCAGCGATGTGGAGGAGGGCGAGACCATCGCCGACGTGCTCGCCGCGCGGCCGTCGCGCCAGGGGGAGCGGATCCCCAACCTCGTGCACGCGCATCCGACCGACACGGTTCTCGAGGCCATCGGGATGATGACGCACTACGACGTCTCGCAGCTGGTCGTCCTCAGCGCCGAACCGCCCGTCATGATGGGCGAGGTCGTCGGCACTGTCGACGAGAAGGGGCTGCTCGACCTGCTGTTCCGCGGCGAGGCGAGTGCGACCGATGCCGTCGGAGCGCACGTGGGGGAGCGGCTCCCGCTCATCGGCATCCACGCCTCCGTCGCCCAGGCGAAGACGGCGCTCGCCGACGCCGATGCCCTGCTGGTCACGGAAGACGGCAAGCCGCACACGGTGCTGACGCGACAGGATCTGCTCGGGTACCTCTCCCGCTGAGCGTCGACCACTCTCGCCGCTGCGGCACCGCTCGTGGTGCACCGCAGGTAGTGTCGTCTTTGTGAAGATCGACTGGTACCTGTTCATCGGCTCGCTGTTCCTGCTCGTTTTTATCGTGACGCGGTGGGTGGACAGCTCTTTCTGGAACGGCCTCGGCGTCGGCCTCGGCCTGGTCAGTCTTCTCGCGCTCGGCGTCGGCATCAGCAACCTGCGAAACAAGAAGCCGCGCGAGCAGCCGTGACGGACGCCAGCCGCGACTGACGTTCGCGGCTGCTCTCTTTCCGTCGCCTGACCCCGGGCGTAACGGGAGGGCCTCCGCTGCGGGGGCGGTCGTAGGCTGAGGGCATGTCCGACCACGCCTTCGCCACTCGCGCCATCCATGCAGGACAAGCTCCCGACCCGACGACGGGGGCGATCATCCCGCCGATCTACCAGTCCTCCACGCACGTGCAGGACGGCATCGGCGGTTTCCGCGAGGGCTACGAATACAACCGTGCCGGCAACCCCACGCGGTCGTCGCTCGAGACGCAGCTGGCCGCGCTCGAAGGCGGCGCGAGCGCACTCTCCTTCGCCTCGGGTCTTGCCGCCGAAGACGCTCTGCTGCGCGGCATCCTGAAGCCGGGCGATCACGTGCTGCTCGGCAACGACGTGTACGGCGGCACGTACCGACTGCTCACCAAGGTGCTCTCGCCGTGGGGAATCGACACGACGACGGTCGAGCTCTCGGATGTGGATGTGCTCCGCGCCGCGATCCGCCCCGAGACGAAGATCGTGTGGCTCGAGACGCCGAGCAACCCGCTGCTGAAGATCGTCGACATCGCCCTGATCGCCGAGGTCGCACACGAGTCCGGTGCGATCGTGGTCGTGGACAACACCTTCGCCTCGCCCGCGCTCCAGCAGCCGCTCGCGCTCGGGGCCGACCTGGTCGTGCACTCCACGACGAAGTACCTCGGCGGCCACTCGGACGTGCTCGGGGGCGCCGTCGTGTTCAGCGACGACCGCTTCTTCGATCAGGTGAAGTTCCAGCAGTTCGCGGTCGGTGCGGTATCCGCGCCCCTGGACGCCTGGCTCACCACGCGGGGCATCAAGACGCTGGCGCTGCGGATGCGCCAGCACTCCGAGAACGCGCAGGCGATCGCGGAGTGGGCGGCGGCGCGCCCCGAGTTCGCGCAGGTGTACTACCCCGGACTCGCGGCACACCCCGGTCACGAGATCGCCGCCTCGCAGATGAGCGCCTTCGGTGGGATGCTCTCGCTCGGACTCGCCGCGGGTGCCGATGCCGCACGGGCATTTGCCGAGAGCACCTCGCTGTTCCAGCTGGCCGAGTCGCTGGGCGGCGTGGAATCCCTCATCGGGTACCCGCCGGACATGACGCACGCGTCGGTGCGCGGCACCGAGCTCGCCGTCCCCGAGAACGTCGTGCGACTCTCGGTCGGGATCGAGGACATCGGCGACCTGCTCGCCGACCTCGAGCAGGGTCTGGAGCGCATCGCGCGCTGACCTCCCGCCCGGAGCCATCGCGGGGGTGGGGTCGGGTCGGCGGTAGCATGGGTTCTTCCCCTGGCGAATCGATTCGACCACGCACCCCGAACACTGGAAGGACGTCGTGTCCGACGCTCCCCGCACTGACTCCATCCCCACCGCGCGACCCGACGGGTCGGACGCCGTTCCGGCCGCAGAGCCCGAGCGCACCGCCACCGGCAGCATCCGCACCTCCACCGCCACCGGCGCCATCCGCACCCTCGGCGCGAACCCGGCGACGGCGCCCATCATGCTGCACCCCGGGGATGCGATCTCCCTCGGTCGCCGGACGCTGTACATCATCCTGCTCGGCGCGCTCACGGCGCTCGGGCCGTTCACGATCGACCTCTACCTCCCCGCCTTCCCGGTGCTGGAGGAAGACTTCCAGACCACGGCTGCGGCGATCCAGCTGACCCTCACCGGCACGATGATCGGCTTCGCCCTCGGGCAGCTCGTCGTCGGTCCGCTCAGCGACAAGGTCGGCCGCCGGGTGCCGCTGATCGCCGTCACCGCCCTGCACGTTCTGGCCAGCGTCGGAGCGGCGTTCGCCCCTGACCTCGGCCTGCTCAGTGCGGCGCGCGTCCTCATGGGTGTGGGGGCTGCGGCCGGTGGCGTCGTGGCCATGGCCATCGTGCGCGACCTGTTCGGCGGCCGCCGCCTGGTCGTCATGCTCTCGCGTCTCGCGCTGGTGTCGGGTGTTGCCCCGGTCATCGCGCCGCTCATCGGCTCCTGGCTGCTGACTCTCATGCCCTGGCGGGGGATCTTCGTCGTCCTCGCCGCCTACGGCATCGTGATGCTGGCCTCGGCGATCCTGTTCATCCCGGAGACGCTGCCCGTCGCCCGCCGACAGGATCGCGGTGGCGCGACGATGCTGCAGCGCTATCGCTCGGTGCTCTCGGATCGGGTCTTCCTCGGTGTGCTGGTGATCGGTGGCATGACCTTCTCGGGGCTGTTCTCCTACCTCTCGGCTTCGCCGTTCCTGTTCCAGGTCACGCACGGACTCGATGCGCAGCAATACGGCCTGCTCTTCGCCGTGAACTCGCTCGGCGTCGTCGCGGGCGTCCAGACCGCGTCTCGTCTCGCCGCCCGGTTCGGACCGCAGTGGGTCATGGCCTACTCCACCGCCGTGCTGCTGCTCGCCGGCGTCGCGATCATCGTCACAGATCAGCTCGGTCTCGGGCTCTGGGGAACGGTCATCCCGCTCTTCGTGTTCATGACCGCCTGCGGTTTCACGTTCCCCAACGTGCAGGTGCTGGCGTTGGACCGCCACGGGAAGGCGGCCGGCACCGCGGCCTCCATCATCGGCGCGACGAACTTCGGTGTCGCCGGGCTCATCTCACCGGTCGTCGGATGGCTCTCCCACGACGCCGGGATCACCGCGACCACCATGGCCTCGGTCATGGTCGGCTGCGCCGCCATCGGCATCCTCTCGCTCTGGTTCGTCGTGCGTCCGCGGACCGTCGGGATGCTCAATCCCTGATCGGCAGGGCCCCGTCCCGCAGAATGGGACGATGGACAGGCGGATGCTGCTGTGGTGGGGAGTGGGCCTCCTCGCGCTCGCGACGGTGCTCGGTGCCCTGGTGGTGTTCGTGTATCCGGAGACGCCCGGCTTCGACCACTGGTGGAACGAGACCGTCGCCGGCATCCGGGGTGACTGGCTGCTGCAGTTCGCGCTGGTCATGGACTGGATCGGCGGCGGCTGGGTGGCGATCCTCGGGGTGCCGCTGCTGGCGATCCTCGTGCTCGTGCTCGCACGACGCTGGCGTGGTGCGGTCTTCGCGGCCGTGTGCTTCGCCGCGAGCGCCGGTGCGGTGCAGCTGCTCAAACAGCTCTTCGGAAGAGCGCGCCCGGAGGACATGCTGGTGGTGAGCGACTACGGCTCGTTCCCATCCGGCCACACCGCGAACGCGGCGACGATCGCGCTCGTGGTCTGGGTGCTGTTCCCGCGGGTCTGGACCGCGATCCTCGGTGTGCTGTGGGTGCTGGCGATGGCGCTCTCGCGGACATTCCTGTCGGTGCACTGGGCCACCGACACGCTCGGCGGTGCGCTCGTCGGCGCCGGCGTCGTGCTCGTGCTGGCGGCGTGGCTGCTGCCCTGGGTGCAGCAGAAGAAGTCCGAGGTGGAGGCGCCGATAGGCTGAACCGGACCGTTCAGTCAGAGGAGCCTTCGTGTCGCGCATCCGTCCCTACCGCCCCACCGATCGTGCCGCGCTGTACGAGATCTGCGTGCAGACCGCCGACGCGGGCGGGGATGCGACCGGCATCCTCTCCGACGACTCGCTGTGGGGCGACCTGTTCGCCGTTCCTTATGCCGAGCGGCATCCCGACATCGCCTGGGTGGTCGAGAGCGACGACGAGCGCACCATCGGGTACATCGTGGCGACGGACGACACTGACGCTTTCTACACCTGGTTCCGCGACGAGTGGTGGCCCGGGCTGCAGGAGCGATACCCCCGGTCTGCGGAGCCCGCGACCCGGGAGGAGCGGATGGTCGAGTACGGGTACGAGCGAGCCCCCGGCATCGAGCCGAACGCCGCCGAGTACCCCGCCCATCTGCACATCGATCTGCTCCCCGAGACACAGGGGCAGGGACTCGGGCGCGGGCTCATGGAGACCCTGTTCGCCGAGCTGACCCGCCGCGGGGTGCGCGGACTGCACCTGGGGATCGACCCGAACAACGCCGGAGCGGCCGCGTTCTACGAGCGGCTCGGGATGACGCGCCTACCCGCAGCGCCCGGTGGGCAGATCTACGGCGTGCGCTTCGACGGCTGAGTGAGCCGGGGGCGTATCCCGGCGCTCGCTCCTCCCCGAATCCCCGTACTGGAGAGAAACGCGAGAAGGGCCCCCGCTGGCGCGGAGACCCTTCATGCGTTTCTGGCGGTGACGGCGGGATTCGAACCCGCGGTTGCTTGCACAACACACGCTTTCCAAGCGTGCTCCTTCGGCCGCTCGGACACGTCACCAGGAACAACCTGTCCATCCTATCCGATCGGGGGAGGGCGGCGTGACAGAGCCGTCGCGCGCAGCTGTGGGCGGATCCTCGTCGTGCTGTGGGCAGAATATTGCATGTCACACGTCAGCTGTATAGCCTCAGATGAGGACAGATCGTTTTCGATCAAGGTCCATGTCTTCTGGGGGGAACATGCAGGACAGCGCGACCACGGCATCACGGCCAAGCCACCGCACGGCCACTGCTTTCGAGCAGTACGTCAGCGGAAGGCGGGGAATCGTCGAGGGCGCCGTGTTCTTCCTCGAATCCGGAGACCACATCGAGGAGGTGCTGCGCGCGGCGGAGCCCTGCGACATCGTGATCGCCCCTGTGCGACATGCCGATCCGCGGACCATCGGATATGACGGCTCCTTCCGCGAGCCCGGCGACGAGATCATCGTCGACGGGCGCCACGCATTCGAACTGCAGGACTACCTCGCGGCCCCGTTCCTCTCCATCGTCGGACTCACCATCGTCCGCCAGGGGTCGGCGGCGGGGCTCGCGGCCTTCCTCAGCGACGCCGACACCGCGCGAGAGTCGGGCTTCTTCGTGGATCAGCTCCTCAGCGGGTTGGTTCTCCTGGACTCGCGCACCTCGTTCGTCCGTGCGGACGAAGACGAGGCAGACCTGGTCCGCGTGCACGTCACCGGGTCCGGCGAGTATCGAGACGGGCCCGACGGGCTCCTCCTCGGCAGCGTGGGTGATGAGCGGGCCGACGTCGAGGCGACGGCCGCGGAGAGCAGCGGTCGCGGCCGGGCGTTCGCGCGGATCGTCGACCCCCGCGTGCTCGAGGCGGATCTCGACGACAGGCCCTGGCTCGCGAGGTACGTCGCCGCTCTCGACCTGCTGCGGCAGTGGAACGGTGCCCTGACACGGCCCGCCATCTCGGGTTTCGGCGGACACCTCGTCCGAGCTCTCGACGAGGGCGCTGCCGCGGCCGTCGCCTCCGAGGCGCCTTTCCTGGTGACGGGTGACGGCGTGGAGTACATCCTGGTCGATCCCGTGAGCCTCAGACGTTTCCGGCTCGGGGTCGACGCCGCGCGCGCAGCCGAGTGCCTGATGGCGACCGGGGACGAGGCCGCGGCGTCGGTGATGCTCGCCACCGAACTCGGACGGCGCACAGGGGAAGCAGCCGAGGTGCTGCGGGACGTCCAGGGGAGGTTCGCGCAGGCGGGTCTCGATCTCGTCTCCCACGGGCGGAGCGGCGAGTGATGCGCGAGGGCAGTGCGTCACGGCCTCCACTCTGGGAGAGCCTCACACCGCCCAGCATGTGGGGGCGCCCGCAGGAGCACGCGGTCGCGGCCGCGGGCGTGCGGGTCCGCACGGCCGACGGCATCACGAGACTCTGTGCGACGAGTGGGCTCTGGAACGTTCCGCTCGGCTACGGGAATGAGGCTGTGGCCGATGCCGTGGGGGCGGCGTTGCGGTCCGCCTCCTATCTCTCCCTCTTCCGCTCCTCGCACTCCTATGCTCAGGAGGCTGCGGAGATGCTCCTGGCGCGGGCGGGTGACTACGCGCGTGTCATCTTCGCGACCTCCGGAGCGGCGGCGAACGATCTGACGATGAAGCTCGTGCGTCAGGCGGCTGCACTGAAGGGCGCACCGCACAAGAACCTCGTCGTAGGCACACAGGGCGGATATCACGGGCTCAGTTACGGCGCCTTCGCCCTTACCGGCGAGGCGCTGGGCCAGTCCGTATACGGCGTGGATCGGCGGGCGGTGAGGCACGTCTCCCCGCATGACGGCGGGGCACAGCTGCGGACGCTGTTCGCCAGGGAAGGAGATCGGATCGCCGCTCTCGTGCTCGAGCCCGTGCAGGGATCGGGTGCGATCGCCCTCGACGAAGAGTTCCTCGCGACCGTCGCCGAGATCCGAGCGTCGTTCGACGTCGTGCTGGTCGCCGACGAGGTGGCGACGGGGTTCGGGCGCACCGGTCTGCTCTTCGCCTCCGAGCGCTGGGCAGTCGCCCCCGACGTGCTCCTGCTGTCGAAGGCACTGACGAACGGTGCGGCGGCGGCATCGGCTGTGCTCGTCTCCGCGGAACTCTGCGATGTCTTCGACAGCCGCGACGCGATGTTCGTCCATGCGG
Source organism: Microbacterium sp. Cr-K20 (assembly GCF_000708325.1). NCBI lineage: Bacteria > Bacillati > Actinomycetota > Actinomycetes > Micrococcales > Microbacteriaceae > Microbacterium > Microbacterium sp. Cr-K20. Next base: position 161,985 of record NZ_JARE01000004.1, read on the forward strand.
AGACGCAAGCCGGTACCCCTGCCTCCTGCGCAGCCATCCTGGCTGCCGCGTCGGAGTTCGACCGAATGGATGCGCTCCGTCTCTCGCAGAAGCTGGGTGCGGCGCTGGACGGGACGATCGCGCGGATCGTGGCACATCCCCACGTGATCGGCACCGGCGGGATCGGTTGCTTCCGCTCCGTGGTCCTCGCGCGGGACGGGCGGCTATTCGACGGCGGTGAGATCGCGGGAGTCGTGGCCGCGGTGCGGAAGGCGGGGGCGATCGTGCAGCCGGGACCGGGCTGCATCCAGGTGATCCCCGCGTACCTCTACGGCAGGGCGGAGCTCGACGAACTCGAGACCGCGATCCTGCACGGCATCGACGACCACGAGCGCGCCGCGTGAACTCACTGAGGGAGGCTCACAATTCAGTACGGGTGACGGCGGGAGCCGGAGCGACCTCGGCCGTCCTCTCCCGACTCTCGCTGGGCGAGCGGCCACTCGTCGTCCGCGATGCGGCCGTCGACGGGATGAGTATCTCGTTGCCGCCGGGAGCCACCGAACTCCGTATCGATGCGCAGGCGGTCGACGCGGGCACGATCGCCGAAATCGTCTCCGCCGGGCAACGTGCAACTGCGGTCGTGGCGCTCGGCGGAGGCACCATCCTCGACGCCGCGAAGATCGCACGGCTACTGATCACGACACCGCGATTCGTTCTGCCGCTACGCAGGCTGACGGCACGCAGCGGCTTCGTCCGTCTTCCCGAGGCGAATATCACCCGCGACCAGGAGCTGCCCCTCGTCGCCGTCCCGACGACCATCGGTACCGGCTCCGAGGTCAGCAGCGTCGCCTGTCTCGTGACGCCGTCGGGGCGGCGCCTCCTCTTCAGCCCTGCGTTGCTTCCCGATCATGCAGTCCTCGACCCCTTGCACACCGCCACCCTGCCTCGAGTGCTGCAGGTGGAGGGACTGATCGAAGTGATCCTCCGCGTGCTCGGCCCCGTGATCGGGAGCCGGGTCGATCTCGCCGCCGATCACGATGCCGAGTCGATCGTGAACGGCGCAGGGCGGATGGGCGAACTGCTCAGGCTCAGATCCCTGACGCCCGAGGAACGTCTGTTCGCAGGGCAGCTCAGCGCAGCGAGTCATCGCAGCTGGGCCCTCGTCGGGCGGGAGAGCTATGCGGCGAAGCACTGGTATCTGGCGAATGAACTGGCCTGGGTGACGGGTGCCCGTAAGATCCCGGCGACCCTGTCGATCCTGCCGACCATCTGGGGTGCCATCGCCGACGGCGACCGGCGCTGGGGCTCGACAGAGAGACTCGCGTCAGCCTGGTCCTGGGTCCGCGCCGTCATCCCCGAGCTTCCCCTCGACATCCGCGATGGCCTCGCGACACTGTTCCAGCGCTGGGGACTGTGCACCATCGATGCACCGAGTGCATCGATGCGCATGCAGGCGTCCGAGCGGGTCCGCACCTCTTGGGGTGGATCGCTGCCGGCGCTCGGACGCATCGCCCCGGAAGCCATCGATCAGATCTTCGCCGCGTCGTTTGCGGCAGGCGCGGATCCGATCACGAAGCGACGAGAGGAGGTGACAGAGAAATGACCACTGCACTGGACCTGCAGATCGAGGAGCTGCCGACGATGGACGCCCCATCCGAATGGACGGACTTCGTCAACGGAATCGGCACGGGTATGGGGATCGTCGTCATCATCGCCGCTCTCACCTGAGCGGCGGACGCCCGGAACGGTACGACAGAGGAGGTGAGAACACATGGAGATCTCAAAAGACCTGCGCTTTGAAGAACTGGAGTCGATGGACACCCCCGACTTCTGGACCTGGTACGCCGCGGTGAAGATCGGCGCCGTCATCGCCATCATCGGCATCGCGACGTGATCCGCGATCGATCGCAGCAGACCTCGCCCGAAGGAGGTGAGCACATGGATCTGAGTTTCGAGGAGATCGAGGCGATGGACGCCCCCGAGCCCTGGTACATCATCGTCGGCGACATCATCATCATCATCGGCGCGGCGGTCGCCATCACCTGATGGTGCGGGGCGTAGCCGGTTCGCCGTTCGGCAGCCATACCCCCATCAGCTACGCCCCGTGCGGTGCCCGCCCGCCCAGACAAGGAGTCCGCATGACCGATTCTCGCCTGACCTCGTCGATGGCGCGGCTGCTCGCCGTCCTCGAACCGCACGCCGTCGTCACCGACCTCTACAGCGAGCGAGGGTCGGAGGTCTACGACGCGATGACCCGTGGCGACGACAGCGAGGTGCGCGAGATCCTCCGTGTCGGCCGGCGCACCGGGGGGAGGATTCTCGAACTCGCGTGCGGTAGTGGTCGCCTCACTGTCGCACTCGGTCGCCTGCGACGTGAGACGGTCGCGCTCGACAATTCTCCGCGCATGCTCGAGCTGCTCGAGGGACGCGCGCAGCGCGCGGGGGTGACGGTTCTTCCCGTGCTCGGCGACATGAGCGCGTTCGAGGTCGATGGGTCGTTCGGACTCATCGTGCTGGCGGCAACCTCGATCACTCTGCTGCCTCCGCACCGACGGCGGACGATGCTCGAGGCTGTGCGTGCACACCTGTCGCCCGATGGTGTCTTCCTCGTCTCGGTCCACTCGACCGGTACCTATACGGGCGGAGCCGAGACGCGGCTCGTGCCGCTGAACGCGGACCCTGCCGAGATCGTGATCCTGGATGAGCAGGTCGACTCGACGGCCGGCCACCGAGACGTGAGCGTGCTGCACCTGCGTCGGCAGGCGGGAGTGCGCACGACGGAGGCGTTCGCCTCGAGGGTGAACCTTCTCGACGAGACGCAGTTGCGTGCAGAGCTGAGCACCGCCGGGTTGCGCGTGCGCGATGCCTTCCCGGTCCGTCTCGCAGACGGGTCGCAGAGCCTGTCCATGCTCGAGTGCGTCCGATGACGAGTGAGCTTCCGATGACGGTGTTCCCGGCTTCGGCTCGACCAGAGCTCGGGGCGCGCGTCTCCGTCGATGCGCCGGCAGACGCGGAGGGCGCCTGGATCATCGCGCGTGACCGAGTGCCAAAGGCCCGGATCTCCGAGTCGGTGGCCACCGTCGCACGGCACTTCACCGGGGTGCGGACGGTGTCGCAGATCGCTCAGGAGCTCGGCGAACCGTGGACGTCTGACGATGTCGGGGGAGTTGCGCGTCGCCTCGCCGCCGCCGGTCTCCTGCGCACAGACGCGCAGCGGGGAGACCACGACCGTCGGCTCGACCGAGGTTCCCGTTGGCGGTTCCAGCCCCCGCTCACCGTGCAGTTCAGCATCGGAGACCCGGCCCGTCTCTTCGCCGCGCTCCGCCCGATCACCCGACTCGCCGTCGAGGCTCCCGGCGCGGTCGTGTTCCTGGCCATCGTGCTCGCAGGGTTCGTCGTCGGTCTCCTCAGCACCGACGACATCGTCGGGGTTCTCGATCATCCCGTGCCGCTGCCCGTCGTGATCGGACTGAGCGTGGCGATCGTCCTCACCACGGTCGTGCACGAGCTCGGGCACGGTGCCGTCCTCAGCCACTTCGGCGGGTCTCCCCGGCGCATCGGAGCCATGCTGTTCTACCTCGCCCCCGCCTTCTTCTGCGACGTCACCGACGGCTGGCGGTTGGGTCGGCGCGGACGGCGTGTGGCCGTCGCGCTCGCCGGGCCCGCGGTGCACCTGCTCTGCGCAGCGGCGAGCATCGTCCTCGCGCGCTTCTTCACAGATCCGATGCTGCACGCCGCGCTCGTGCTGTACGGGCTCACATGCCTCGTGATCACCGTGCTCAACCTGCTGCCCTTCGTGCAGCTCGACGGCTACCTGGCGCTGATGTCCGCGCTGGACCATCCGCATCTGCGGCGCCACGCCATGCACGCGGCGGGAGAGACGCTCGGCGCGATGTTGTTCGGGACGATGAAGGCTGACCGGTCGACGACTGTCGGCGGGCCAGGTTCGACGCGGCGAGGCTGGCTGGTCGCGTACGGCGTCACCTGTCGGCTCTTCCCGGTCGTGCTGGTCGGACTGGTGCTCTACCGCTCCTCGTCGATGGTCGCCGGCCTCGGGGTCGTGCCCGCCATCGCCTATCTGCTCACCGTGGCACTGGTGATCGCCGTGGCCGCCGCCGCGCTCATCCGGGGTGTCCGTGCGGTCCACGGCCGCCGGCCGGATGCGCGGCGGACAGCCGCGTCCCTCGGGGCGATCATCGCGGTGGCAGGAGCGATCCTGTTCGTCGTCCCGATCCAGCCCGCTCATCAGGTCGGGTTCGCGGTCGATGGCGAGGACGTCCGTCTGGTGGCGGGTACCTCCGCGGAACTGCCGGCGGCGGGCACGGCGGTGACGCTGGAGAGCAACGGCATCGTCCTCCGCCATCCACTGGGCAGCGCGACCGTCGGCAGCGGATCCGCCGAGCATGACGACGGGGTCGACCTCGCGGCACTCGTGCCCGTGAGCGACTCCGGCCTGACCACGCCCGCCTGGACGAGGGGCCTGACAGAAGTCGAAACGGCCGAGACCTTGCCCCCGTACGGGAGGGCGACGTTCTCTGACCCACGTGCGACGAACATCGCCGTCTGGCTCTGGCAAGCCTTCCTGGCCCGACCGGCGGCCGCGCTCGGATCGGAGCACCGATGAATGCCGGTATCCCGCCGAGCGCGCCGGAGAATGATGTGCGCCGGATGCTGCGCCAGGCGCTGGCGCGCATGGCGACCGAGCTGGAGGTACGGGCGATCGGTGAACCCGTCCACGGTTGGCATGACCGTTCGATCGGCTCGGCGGTGGAACGCGGAGGCGATGTGCTCTGGCTCCGCATCGTGTGGGCGCGCGCCGAGTGGGCTCGAGGACCGTGGTGGACGGGGAACCAGGATGCCGGAGCGATCCACATCGGCGTCAAACCCCTGTTCCTGGATGTACGAGAGCAGACCGAAGGCGCGCTCGTGCTTCGGGCCGAGCTGATGACTGTGGTGCCGGGCACACCGTCGGCGGCGACGCCGGAACTGCGCGACGACCCGGCTGTGGATACGGGGTGGTGGTCTGATCTGGAGCAGGCACTGGCCGGAGTGGCCGCCACTCCGACGACGCGCATGTCCCTCGACCCCGCCGGCATCCGCCGACGCATCGCCGTCTTCTTCGGCCACGAGGTCGACACCGACCCGGGGCGCTGGGTGTCGTGTCACGGTGATCTCCACTGGAACAACATCCACAGGGGCCCGCTCGCGATCGTGGACTGGGAAGCATGGGGCCTTGCGCCGCGGGGATACGACGCCGCCTTCCTCCTCGCCCATTCGCTCGGAGTGCCCGCCGTCGCGGACGAGATCGCACGACGGTTCCGCGAAGACCTCGAGACCGACGACGGCGTCGTCGCCCAGCTGTACGCGCTCACCAAGCTCCTTACCCGCGCCGACGGAGGCGCGCATCCCGAGCTGATCACCCCCATCCACCGCCACGCGGATCGACTGATCGGTCGTATCCCCATCTCCCGTCCTCTCACGCAAGGAGTGAACCCATGACCGCAGTCGTGTCCTTCGACGGCTTCACCAAGTCCTACGGCGGCGATACCGTCGTGCAAGACCTGACCTTCACGGTGGAGGCCGGATCCGTGGTCGGACTGCTCGGCCCGAATGGGGCCGGGAAGAGCACCGCGATGCGGGGGGTGGTCGGACTGCTTCATCCCACAGCGGGGTCGGCGCGAGTGTTCGGGGAGCCCTTCGCGGCGCTGCCCAATCCCGCCAGGCGAGTCGGTGTGCACATGGACGGGCTGGGCTTCGAGACGGGGATCACCGCCGCGCGGCATCTCGACATCTACCGGCTCGCTCTGGGCGCGCCGCGTTCGAGGGTCGACGAGGTGCTGGAGCAGGTCGACCTCACGGCGCACGCCGGCAAGCGGGTGAAGAAGTACTCGACCGGGATGCGCCAGCGACTGGGACTCGCGACTGCCCTGCTCGGCGATCCCGAGCTGCTGGTGCTCGACGAGCCGGCGAACGGCCTCGACCCCGGCGGGATCCGCTGGCTCCGTGGATTCCTCCGGAACTTCGCGGCGCGTGGAGGCAGCGTCCTCGTCTCCAGTCATCAGCTGGCCGAACTCGAGCAGAGCGTCGACGAGGTCGTCGTGATGCGTCGCACCGTGCTGTTCCGGGGGCCGCTGGACTCGTTGACCCGCGGAGGCGATTCCTCCCTCGAGGAGGGGTACTTCGATCTGATCGACACCGCCGCAGGGGGTCGTCGCCATGCCTGACGTGCTCAGAAGCGAACTGCTCCGCAGCGTCAGCGGCCTCGCGATGCTCGGCGTCGGCTCCTTCGTGATCCTCATCCCGGCCCTCATGCTGACCATGGGGCCGTCGCTCGACGGAGTGCGTGCACTCGACGACGGCATGGCGACCAGGATGGTCTTCGGACTCATCGCCTCGATCGGGATCACCGCGATGTATCTCGGGAGCTACTCCGTCTCGCGGGAGTTCTACTACCGTTCGATGTCACGCACGATCGTGATCGGCTCGCTGCGTCGCGTCTTCCTCGCGAAGCTCCTGTCGAGCGTGGCCACGAGCATCGTCTTCTGCCTGGTCGGTGCGGCGATCTGGGCCGGTGTCACGAGCCTCGCGCTCGCCACATACGGTCGACACCTGCAGCTCGACGGCGCGTTCTGGGGCATCGTGGGAGGCTCGATCTTCGTGGCAGCCACTGGGGCCGTTATCGGTGGTTCGCTGGGGTGGATCTTCCGGAACTACTACGTGTCTCCGCCGTGGTGCTGCTGCTGCCGACGATGATCGAGCTGCCGCTGCTGTTCACGGTGCCGGCGATCGAGAGGTTCCTCCCGGTCGGCGCGTTCGCGGGAGCGACGGGCGCCCCGATCGACGGTCTCCTGCCAGCGGGTGCGAGCTGCGCCGTGCTGCTCGGGTGGGCGGCTGTCGTGACCGCACTCGCCGTGGTGGTCGTGCGAAAGCGTGCGCGATGACGTCGGCGCCGGCCATGCCGACGGTCGACCGCGGTCCGATGGTCCGCACGATCGCTGCGGAGCTCCGACGGGTGCGAGGCGACCCTCTGCCGTGGGTGTTCCTGCCCGCGATGCTGTTCCTCGTCGTGTCCCTGCTCGCTTCGCTTCCTGCCGAGCTGGGCATCGCCCCCGCGCACGCCATCGCCGAGGTCGCCGTGGGATTGAGCGCATCCGTGTTCAGCAGCCTCATCCTCGTCGTCGCCGTGCTCGGCGCGCTCGGAGTGACGCTCGCCGACAAGGCGGGTGTGCTGGCCAGGGCACAGCTCTACGGCGGCCCCGTCGCCGTCTTCGGTGCGCGAGCCTCGACGACCCTGCTCACGAGCCTGCTGTTCGGCGCGGTCGGCACCCTCGCTCTCGAGACGGCCTTCCTGGTCGCATCGGGCCAAGAGCTGCTCCCTCCCGCGACGGCCGGGCGGACTCTGGCGGCGATCGGGGCTGCGGGGCTGTGGGGATACCTCGTCGGTGTGCTGATCCGCAGCCCGATCTTCGTGCTGTTCGTCGTCCCTGCGACGCTCGTGCCCGCCGCCCTTCTCGCCGACATCGCGCCCTCCCTGGCCGACGTCCTGCCCATGCAGACGCTCCTGTCATCGGCAGGTCTCTCGCGCGAGGGGCTCGGTGGTGCGGCGTGTGCGGCGATCGCGTGCGCGTGGCTCCTCGTGCTCGGCGCCGTCGCCGTGCTCGTCGTGCGTCGCCGGGACCGGCTCTGAGCGGAGTTCCGCCCACCACCCGCACCCGACGTAGGATTCCTGGGTGGCAACCCCCAAGATCGTCCTCTTCTACGCGTTCACGCCCCTCGCCGACCCCGACGCCGTGCGCGTCTGGCAGCGCGACATCGGCGAGGCGCTCGGGCTGCGCGGACGACTGCTCATCTCGAAGGACGGGATCAACGGCACGCTCGGCGGCGACATCACGGCCCTGAAGAAATGGCTCCGTTCCTTTCGCTCGTACGCGCCGTTCGCGGACGCCGACATCAAGTGGAGCGAGGGGACGGGGCTCGATGCCGAGGGCCGCAGCCTCGACTTCCCCAAGCTCAGCGTCAAGGTGCGCGACGAGATCGTGTCGTTCGGAGCCCCGGGGGAGCTGCGGGTCGACGAGCACGGCGTCGTCGGTGGCGGCACGCGGCTGAGCCCCGAAGAACTTCACGGCCTGATCGAGGAACGTGGCGACGACGTGGTGTTCTTCGACGGCCGGAACGCCCTCGAGGCGCAGATCGGGCGGTTCCGCGGCGCGGTCGTGCCCGACACCGAGACGACCCGGGATTTCGTGCAGCTCCTCGACTCCGGCGCCTACGACGACCTGAAGGGCAAGCCCGTCGTCACCTACTGCACCGGCGGAATCCGCTGCGAGGTGCTGTCGAGTCTCATGACGGCTCGCGGCTTCGGGGAGGTCTATCAGCTCGAGGGCGGCATCGTCCGCTACGGCGAGAAGTACGGCGACGACGGCCTGTGGGACGGGTCGCTCTACGTGTTCGACGGCCGTGGCTCCGTCGACTTCTCCGACCATGCCCGCGTCATCGGCGAATGCGTCGGCTGCGGAGCGCCCACCAAGCGCACAGCCAACTGCCCCGACCTCTCCTGCCGCTCGCAGTTCGTGGTGTGCGAGGACTGCGTGGCTGTGCCCTGCACGGCGCACGCCGCCTGAACGCAGGTCGACCCGACCCGACCCGACCCAGCCGACCCGAGCCGAGCGTCCCGGAGCCCTGCCGTCAGACCGCCGCTCCCGGCTCGGCGGCCCGGGGCGCATACAGCGACCGCGGCAGCAGCGCGGCGCGTACCCGCGTCGGTCTATCGACGCTGGCGCGCAACTGCCTCAGCACCAGGCCCAGTGGCTCGGACAGATCAGTCTCCGCATCACCGGAGCGGGCGTAATTGGACTGCTCGACGGCATCCGTGAGTCGACGCATCGCCGCCGCGTCGACCTGGTTCGACCGCACGAGACCCGCCGCACGCACACGTGGGGTCTCGGCATCGGACACGTCTTGTTGGAGGTCGATCAACGTGTCGCGGAGCTCGGCCCAAGCCGCCGCGGGGTCTCCGCCTCGCGCTCGGCTCATGCGACCGCGGCGCTCCACGACGCGGATGAGCGCCGGCAACAGGAGCAGCACGACGACGCCGAGTGCGGTGAGCGCGACCGGCATCGGGTCGAGGGTGCGCCGTGCGCCGCCGTCCGCCGAGTCGCCGCCGTCGGGGTCACGGTCCACCTCCGGAGCCGAGGTCTCTTCGCTCTGCGGAGCGGTGGTGGGGACGGGGACGGACGGGTCTCCGGAGCCACCGCCCTGCGTAACTCCTGCGCGGAAGGCGGTCGGCACGCCCAGGGAGGCGGTCGGCTCGAAAGGAACCCAGCCGACGCCGGGGAAGAGCACTTCCGGCCAGGAGTGCAGCTGATCGCTGGTCACGGAGAACACCGATTCCGTGCCCCGTTTCTCGTCGGTGAGCGCGCCGGGCAGGTAGCCGACCACGATGCGCACCTGCATCCCCAGGCTCTCGGCCATCAGGGCGAAGGCGCCGGCGAAGTGCACGCAGTACCCCTGGCGCTCTTCGAGGAACTGCGCCACGGCCTCGGCCCCGGTGCCGTCGAAGCCTTCCTGCACCGGTGTCTCGAGGGAGTACGCGAACTGCGAGCGGAACCAGTTCTGCAGTGCCACGAGTCGGTCATAGTCGGTGCTCGCGGCCGCGGTCACGTCGGTGGCCGTCTCGGCGATGATCCCCGGCAGCTCCACGGGCTCCGCCTCGGGATCGTCGACGGGGGGCGCGGCGTCGATCGCGCGGATCTGCTCGAGCGTCGGGATCAGGCGGGACGAGGTGACGGTGTAATCGTTGCCGACGGCATCGGCGCTGCGCGAGAAGAGCGTGCGGTTGTCGGGGGAGACCCGCCACGAGCCGCTCAGACCCTGCACGGCGGTGGCCGGGTACGGCACCGGAAGCCACGAGCTCGACATCCGCAGCACCCGGATGGAGGTGTTCTCCTCCTCCGTCGCGATCTCCTCTCCCCACTCCGCGGCGCCGAAGCCGTCGTCCTGCGACTGCAGGTCACCCCGGTCCGGCTGCCAGACCCGTCCGTCGAATCGGGAGAGCGTCGTCAGCCGCAGGTAGGGCGCAGTCTCGCCGTCCGCCGCCACGGTCAGAACCTCGACCGGGTTCGGTTGGCGCAGGTCATCGCCGAGGCGCAGCGAGGCATCGACCGTGACGCCGACGCCGGTGCCGGCCATGCTCGTGGCCACGGGCAGCGCGGGGGCGATGGCGACGGTCGTGGCGAGCGCGGCCGCCCCCAGCGCGACGGCGAGGGACGTCGACGATCGCCGGGGCGATTCCGGATGCCGGCGCGCGGTGTAACGGAAGAGGAGCAGGGCCATCACGCCGTAGAGCACGAACCAGATCACGTTCGTCTCACCCAGGGTGACGATCATCGGCACCGCGCCGATGGCGCCGGTCAGCAGCGCGGCCAGCACGGCCGAGCGGTGCGCCACGAGCTGGTCGAGGAGGATCGCGACGATCGCGAAGCCGGCGCCCATCGTGGCGGCGAGCCCGGGCGAGGCGTCGAGCGGCGCGGAACCGAACGCGACCTCCTCGAAGGCCGCGGCCCCGAGGGCTCCGAACACCGCGAGGGTGGTCGTCGTCGGGACCACCCCGAAGATCGCGGTGTCACCCGCGACGAGCAGCGTCACGGCGCCGATGGCCACGACGATCTGGGTGAGGAGGGTGCCGGTGTCCCGGACCCATGCCGCCCGTCGGCGCAGCAGGTGCCGCAGCAGCATTCCCGTGCCAGCCACGACGATAACCACGACGAGGACCGTGCCCGACCAGGTGCCCGGAGAGATGACCGACGTGTACGGCCACGTCGCCACCAGCGTCGCCGCAGCCGCCATCGCACCGGGGCCGACGACACCGGTCGTCTCCTCACGGTCGCGATGCCACCGTGGCGCGGTCGGCGCGGGGGCGGCCGCGGTCGCGGGTGACTGCTCAGCGCGGAACATCGCCGACCCCGATCCGCGCCGAGACGGCATCCTCCCACGCCTCGGCGATGTCCTCGCCGATCTCCACGACCGTCCAGCCGTGCGGGACGGAGGCCTCGGCGGCACCGGGCAGCAGCTCGGTGCTGAACAGCATCGGGGCGGTGGCTCCCGCCGGACGCAGCAGGGCGGCGTCCTCCTCATCGAGGCGCCCGGTGATGAAGACCAGCGGGCCGGGAGGCGTGCCGCCGATGAGCGACGCCAGGTCCCGGCTCTCGCCGCGGGGTGTCACCATCGCCAGCGCCACGAGCAGTCCGTCACGGTCGTCTTCGTGCCCGCGCAGGGCGCCGAGCAGAGTTCCCGCGCCGTCGATCACGTCGACGCTGTAGCCCTCGGACGCGAGATGGATGGCGGCGGATGCGCACAGGGAAACGGCGGTCTCGAAGGAAGGATCGGCGTGGACGCCCGGCGCATCCCAGTGGCGACTGCTGCGGTCGAGCACGACGACCGCGTCAGGGCTCGACTCCTCCTCTTCCTGACGCACCATGAGCTGCCCACGGTGTGCGGTCGCCCTCCAGTGGATGCGACGCATCGAGTCGCCGGGGATGTAGCCGCGCGGTGACAGGTTGTCGCTGCCCTGCCCCAGCCTCGTCGACGAGGTGTGCGCGGTTCCTCCGGCGGCTCCGACCCGCACGGCGAGCGGGGCGAGGGCGAAGACCTCGGGCACGACGGTGACGCTGCGGCTGTCGCCGAACGGCTGCTCGCGCTGCGCCAGCCCGAACGGATCCACCGTGCGCAGCATGAGCGGCCCGAGCGGCCAGACGCCGCGTCGGACGCCGGTGATCAGGTAGGTGAGCTGACCGGTCTCGGGCGGGTACTCGCCGCCCGAGTCGCCGGTGACGGCGTCGGGCAGCACGTCGTGCCAGAGCCCCCGTGGCACGCGGAGGGCGCGCAACGTGAAGCGCACCGTGACCCTCGAGGTCTCCGACACGGTCAGCAGGTCGGTCGAGATCTGACGGGTGACCGTCCCGGAGCGGCGGGGGAGACGCACGGCGAGGAGCGAGAAGAGGGTGAGGGCGGCGAGCAGCACCCCGATGTAGAGCAGGATGCGGGCGCCGAGGACGTTGGCGGCGATCATGCAGCCCAGCGCGGCGATGAGCGCACCAGCGCCGCGGCTGGTGAGGGATCGGCGTCGTCGCATGAGGGTCTCGGTCAGGAACGGGTCGCGACGGGAACGCGCACCCGCTCGACGATCTGGGTGAGTGCGGCTTCGACCGGCTGTGCGCCGGCACGGTGGGCGCCGCGTGCGGGAAGCAGCCGGTGCGCCAGCACGGGGATCAGCAGCGCGGTGATGTCGTCGGGGATGACGTAGTCGCGTCCGTCGAGGGCGGCCCACACCTTCGCCGCCCGGATCAGCTGCAGCGTCGCGCGGGGGCTCGCCCCGAGGTGGAGGTTCGGATCGGAACGGGTCGACTGCGCGAGGGCGACCGTGTACTCCTCCAGCGCAGGGGCCACGTGGACGGAGCGCGCCCACGCGATGAGCTGCGAGATGGACGCCGCATCGGCGACGGGCGTCACCGCGGCGAGCGGGCTCACCACGTCGCGCTGACGGAGCATGAGCGCTTCGGCTGCGGCATCCGGGTATCCCATCGAGATGCGCATCATGAAGCGGTCGCGCTGCGCCTCGGGCAGGGCGTACGTGCCCTCCATCTCGAGCGGGTTCTGGGTCGCGACGACCAGGAACGGCTTCGGGAGCATGTGCGTGGCGCCGTCGACCGTGACCTGTCCCTCCTCCATCGCCTCGAGCAGCGCAGACTGTGTCTTCGGGGAGGAGCGGTTGATCTCGTCGGCGATCACGATGTGGGCGAACACCGCGCCGCGCTTGAACTCGAACTCCCGATCGACCGGGTTGTAGACCGAGACGCCGGTGACGTCGCCGGGAAGCAGGTCGGGGGTGAACTGGATGCGGCGCACCGTCGCGTCCACGCTCGCGGCCAGCGCCCGGGCGAGCATCGTCTTGCCGACGCCGGGTACATCTTCGATGAGCAGGTGCCCCTCGGCGAGGAGGCAGACGAGCGCGCTGCGCACGGCATCGGGCTTGCCGTCGATGACCTGGCCGATGGAGCCGAGGATCGCGGAGGTCTGCGCGGCGAACCGCTCGGCGTCGATCGTCACCGGGACCAGGGGGGCGTTCTCGGGCATGCGTTCCCTCTCACATCGGCGCTGCGGTGCGCGTTACTCGATCGTAACCCTGTGGCGGGGGTAACGCTCTGGCAGGTTCCCCTGAGCTCGCCGCCATCCGCGGTGACGGTTCGAACCAGCCGGCGCATCGGGTTAGGATGGTTGACGGCTCTCCGCGTGGCGGCATCCAGGCCAATTCCCCCAGGGCGGAAACGCAGCAAGGGTAACCGGGCTCTGCTGGGTGCGCGGAGAGTCACTTTCTTTTTCTGCGGGTGATCCGCCGGATGCTCAGTCGTCTCCTGGCTGCACCTGCGACAATCATCCCGTGACCGTCACCCAGCCACCGAAGGCGCAGCATCCGCTCGGCCGTTTCGCCTCGCCGGTGCTCCTGCTCGTCGCGATGTGGGTCGTGCAGTTCGCCGATGCGATCCTGCCGGGATCGTTCACCGGTTTCGGACTGCGGTCGTGGGATGTGTCCGGTCTCGGTGGCATCGTGCTCGGTCCGCTCCTGCACGCGAACTGGCAGCATCTCATCGGCAACTCGGTGCCGTTCCTCGTCCTCGGCTGCCTCGTCGCGGTCGAAGGAACCCGCCGATTCTGGGCTGTCACGGCGATCGTCGCGGTCGTCGGCGGCATCGGCACGTGGCTCTTCAATGCTCCCGGCACGCTGACGGTCGGCGCCTCCGGACTCGTGTTCGGATACTTCGGCTACGTCGTGATGCGGGTGTTCGCGCCGGGCCGGGTCGCCCACCGGATCCTCTACGCCGTCATCGCGTTGATCGTGCTCGCCCTGTACGGTGCCACGATGCTGGCCGGGGTGTTCGGCGTCGCCGAGGGGATCTCCTGGCAGGGTCACCTCTTCGGTGCGATCGGTGGCGGACTCGCCGCCCTCATCGGCCGTCGCCCGCGAACAGAGCGCGGAGCGCTCGCGGCATGAGTCCTCGACGCGCGGCGTCGCCGGCGAAGCGCAGGCGGGCGACGACGAAGCCGAGATCGAAGCGGAAGAGCACGGCGCGGCGGCGCAAACCCGGCACGCGACGGCAGGCGGCGATCCGGCTCCGCCGCCGGAAGATCCTGCAGCGGGTGCTCGTGTCGACCACCGCCGTCCTGGTGCTCGGCGGGCTGCTGGCCCTCATCCCGCTCGGGCTCGCGCGCGACCCGGCACCGATCTGCATCGACGAGCCGCAGACGTTCCCGGAGGCGGGCATCGAGGGGTGGAGCGGAGAGCAGCTCGAGAATGCGGCGACCATCGTGCGCACGGCGGCCCGGCTGGGCTTCCCGCGAGAGGGGCAGATCCTCGGGGTGATGACGGCGATGGGCGAGAGCAGCCTGCGCAACATCGACTACGGCGACTGGGAGACGAGCGGGTTCACCAATCCCGACGGCTCGCGCACCACGAGCATCGGGCTGTTCCAGCAGCAGGACTGGTGGGGGAGTGCCGAGCAGCGGATGGATCCGGCGACCGCCACGACCCTGTTCTTCGACCGCCTCGGCCGGCTTCCCGACTGGCAGAGCATGCAGCCGTCGCACGCGATCCACCGGGTGCAGATCAACATGGACCGCGACTACTACTCGCGGTTCCAGGCGGATGCCACGGCGGTCGTCGACGCGCTGTCGGGCCCGTGCGAGTGACGCCGGCGCAATAGTTCCGGTGGGATGCCCGGTGGGTTCACGGATGCCGCGCCTAAGCTGAAGCCGTGGCGCAGAGCATCTACATCACCTCGGCCGAAGGCCATACCGGAAAGTCGACGATCGCCCTCGGGGCGCTCGACGCGTTGATGCGCGTCTCGCCGCGGGTGGGGGTGTTCCGCCCGATCGCGCGGTCCGTCACCGAACGCGACGACATCCTCGAGCTGATGCTCGCGCACGACGGTGTGCAGCTCGACTACGAGGACTGCATCGGCGTCACCTACGACGACGTGCGCAGCGACCCGGAAGCGGCGCTGTCGACGATCGTCGCGCGGTTCAAGGCGGTCGAGGCGCAGTGCGACTCCGTGGTGATCATCGGCAGCGACTACACCGATGTCGCCAGCCCCGCCGAGCTCGGCTTCAATGCCCGGATCGCCGCCAACCTGGGGGCGCCGGTCATGCTCGTGCTCAGCGGTCGTGATCAGCAGCGCCAGGCGGAGCAGCTGGGCACGACGACCGCTCGCGCAGCCGCTGCCGTCGGACAGATCGCAGAACTGGCGCTGTCGGAGCTCGCGGCGGAGCGCGCCGAGCTGTTCGCGGTCGCCGTGAATCGGGCAGACCCCGACGCGCTCGACGCCGTGATCGATGCCGTGCGTGCGGTCCTCCACGACGAGCGCACACCGGTGTGGGCGATCCCCGAGGACCGCGCGCTGGTCGCGCCCTCGATCCGCGGCATCCTCGCCGCCGTCGACGGCACCCTGCTCAAGGGCGACGACGATCGACTGGCGGCAGAGGCGCTGACGATCGTGGTCGCGGGGATGTCGATGGTCAACGTGCTGCCACGGCTCACCGAAGAGGCGGTCGTGGTGATCCCCGCCGACCGCACCGAGGTCCTCCTCGCGGCGCTGCTGGCCGATTCTTCCGGCACGTTCCCGCGCATCGCCGGCATCATCCTGAACGGCCCGTTCCCCTTGCCGGAGCCGATCCTCCAGCTGCTCGACGGATTCGCCTCGACGGTTCCGATCATCACCACCGACCTCGGCACGTACGACACCGCGGTACGGGTGATGGGCGCCCGTGGCCGGATCTCGGCCGATTCCCGCAGCCGGTACGACCGTGCGCTCGGCCTGTTCCAGGCGCATGTCGACATCGCCGAGCTCACGGAGAAGCTCGGGCTCGCGGAGTCGCGCGTCGTGACGCCGCTGATGTTCCAGTACGGGCTCATCGAGCGTGCCCGGTCCGACCGTCGCCGCATCGTGCTGCCCGAAGGGGAAGACGACCGCATCCTCCGCGCCGCCGCCACGCTGCTGGCCCGGGAGGTCGCCGACCTGACGATCCTCGGAGACGAGGCCGCGGTGCGGGCGCGGGCCGTCGAGCTCGGCGTCGACATCGCGGCGGCCCAGGTGCTCAGCCCCACCGACCCCGAACTGGTCGAGCGCTTCGCCACGGAATACGCGCGACTGCGCGCTCACAAGGGCATCACGCTCGCCCAGGCGGCCGACACCGTGACCGACGTGTCGTACTTCGGCACGATGATGGTGCACCTCGGCCTCGCCGACGGCATGGTCTCCGGCGCCGCGCACACGACGGCGCACACCATCCGCCCGTCGTTCGAGATCATCAAGACGAAGCCCGGCGTGAACGTCGTCTCCAGCGTGTTCCTGATGGCGCTCGCCGACCGGGTGCTCGTCTACGGCGACTGCGCGGTGATCCCCGACCCGACGAGTGAGCAGCTCGCCGACATCGCGGTCTCGTCGGCGACGACCGCCCGCCAGTTCGGGATCGATCCGCGCGTCGCGATGCTGTCGTACTCGACCGGAGAATCCGGCACCGGCGCCGACGTCGACAAGGTGCGCGCGGCGACCGCCCTCGTGCGCGAGAGGGCACCGGAGTTGCCGGTGGAGGGCCCCATCCAGTACGACGCGGCGGCGGATGCGGCGGTCGCCAAGGCCAAGCTCCCCGGCTCCGCCGTGGCCGGACGGGCGACGGTGTTCGTGTTCCCCGACCTCAACACCGGCAACAACACCTACAAGGCCGTGCAGCGATCGGCGGGCGCCGTCGCCATCGGACCGGTGCTGCAGGGGCTCAACAAGCCCATCAACGACCTCTCCCGCGGCGCCCTGGTCGACGACATCGTCAACACCGTCGCGATCACCGCGATCCAGGCGCAGGGAGAGCACGCATGAGCGCGATCCTGGTGATCAACAGCGGTTCGTCGTCGCTGAAGTACAGCCTGATCGACATCGAGCAGGAGAACCTGCTGGCGAGCGGGCTCATCGAGCGCATCGGCCAGGACGCCAGCCCGGTCGCCCACACCGTCCGCCCCGAGTCCGACGGCACGGCCATGCCGACGATGCTGGACGCGACGTATCGCGACGAGCGCCCGATCGCCGATCATGCCGCCGCCTTCGAGATCATGCGCGCGCAGTTCGCCGCGCACGGCCCGTCACTCGAGGAACACCGCCCGGTCGCCGTGGGGCACCGCGTGGTCCACGGCGGCGCCCGCTTCTACGCCCCGACGTTGATCGACGCCGATGTGGAGCGGCAGATCGATGAGCTGGCGGTGCTCGCGCCGCTGCACAACCCCGCGAACCTGGCCGGCATCCGCGCCGCCCGCGCCGTGTTCGATCAGGTTCCGCACGTCGCCGTCTTCGACACGGCGTTCCACCAGACGCTCCCGCCCGCCGCGTACACGTACGCGATCGACGCCGCGCTCGCCGCGGAGCACCGGGTGCGCCGCTACGGCTTCCACGGCACGAGCCACCAGTATGTGAGCGAGGCCGCGGCGGCGTTCCTCGGCCGCGACCTCGGCAGCCTCCGACAGCTCGTGTTCCACCTCGGAAACGGAGCGTCGGTGACGGCGATCGACGGCGGTCGCTCGGTCGAGACCTCGATGGGTCTCACCCCGCTCGAGGGCCTGGTCATGGGCACCCGCTCCGGCGACATCGACCCCGCCGCGCTCGTGCACCTGTCGCGTCGTGCCGGCCTCTCGATCGACGACCTCGACTCGCTGCTCAACACCCGCAGCGGGCTGGCAGGCCTCGCCGGTCGGAGCGACATGCGCGACATCCTCGCCGGGGTGGAGGCGGGGGACGACGCCGCGATGCTCGCCTTCGACGTGTACGTGCACCGCCTGCGCGCCTATGCCGGCGCGTACATCGCGCAGCTCGGGGGAGTGGACGTCATCTCCTTCACCGCCGGCGTCGGCGAGAACGCGGCGCCGGTGCGGGCGGCCGCGATGGCGACCCTCGGATTCGCGGGTGTGGAGATGGATGCCGCCCGCAACGAGGCGAGGGAACGCGGCATCCGGCGCATCTCCACGAACACCTCACCGGTGACGGTCCTCGTGGTGCCGACGGATGAGGAACTGCAGATCGCCCGGCAGACGGCCGAACTGCTCTGATCCGTCCGCCGGGGTTACCTCCTGAAGCGCCACCGCATTACGCTTGCACAGTGGCACGGAGAGGTGCCGGCCCGACGATCGCCCTTCTCCTGGAGGCTCTGTGCCAGAAGCACTGCCCGACCTGTTCCACGCCGACGGCGTACTGTTCGACCTCGACGGCGTGCTCACTCCGACCGCCGAGGTGCACATGCGCGCCTGGAAGGTCGTGTTCGACGACGTGTTCGCCCGCTGGGGCATCACGTCGCCGTACACCGATGCCGACTACTACGACTACGTCGACGGCAAGAAGCGCTACGACGGAGTGGCGAGTCTGCTGCGCAGTCGCAACGTCGAGGTGCCCTGGGGCGAGGTCGATGACGACCCCTCGGCCGAGACCATCTGTGGGATCGGCAACCGCAAGAACGCCGCCTTCGCGCAGTCGCTGCGCGGGCAGGGCATCGCGCCGTACCCGGGCTCACTCGCGGTCGTCGAGGCTCTGCATGCCGCCGGCATCCCGCTCGGCGTGGTGTCGAGCTCCAAGAACGCCGAGGAGGTGCTGGCCGCCGCCGGCATCCGCTCCTTCTTCCGGATCGTCGTGGACGGGGTCGTGGCCGAGCGCGACGGTCTCGCGTCGAAGCCCGCCGCCGACATGTTCGCCGCGGGCGCGGTGGCGCTCGGTGTCGACCCGGCCCGCTCGGTCGCCGTGGAGGATGCCACCTCCGGGGCCGCTTCCGCCGCTGCCGCCGGCTATGCGAGCGTGATCGGCGTCGACCGCGGTGCCGGTGCCGATGCGCTCCGTGCCGCCGGCGCCACCGTCGTCGTCGACGACCTGGCCGTGTTCGTCCCCGATACCCGCACCGACATCCCGGAGACCGCATGATCGACCGCGACCGCTTCCCCGTCGACCCCTGGCGACTGATCGACACGCACTACTCGGAGGAGGGCGTCGGCGAGACGCTGTTCTCGGTCGGCAACGGCTACCTGGGCCTGCGCGGCAACCACATCGAGGGCCGCGGCGCGCAGGAGCACGGCACGTTCATCAACGGGCTGCACGAGACCTGGCCGATCCGGCACGCTGAGCAGGCCTACGGTTTCGCCGAGGTCGGGCAGACGATCGTCAACGCTCCCGACGCCAAGGTCATGCGCGTCTACGTCGACGACGAACCCATCTCCCTCGACGACGCCGACGTGCGCGAGTACCGCCGCACGCTCGACCTGCGCACCGGAGTGCTGGAGCGTCACGTGGTCTGGGAGACCCCGTCGGGCAAGCGTGTGCGCATGCGTGACGAGCGCATCGTGAGCTTCGAGGAGCGGCACCTCGCCGTGCTGCGGCTCGAGGTCGTCGTCGAGAACGCCGATGCCCCGGTCACCATCAGCTGCCAGCTGCTGAACCGCCAGGACGGTGCGGGCGTGTACGCCGGCACTCCGATCGGCACGAAGGCCGCTGCCTTCGATCCTCGCAAGGCCGAGAAGATCGCCGACCGCGTGCTGGAGCCTGCCGAGCACTGGCAGGACGGGCTGCGCTCCGCGCTGTCGTACCGGGTCGCCGACTCCGGGATGACGGTCGCCGTCGTGGCCGACCACGTGGTCGAGACCGAGAACGAGTACAACGCCCGCACGCTCGTGGAGCCCGACATCGCGAAGAACGTGTTCCGCGTACAGGCGAAGGCCGGCGTCCCCATCACGGTCACGAAGCTCGTCAGCTACCACACCTCGCGGGGCGTACCGCCGCGTGAGCTCGTCGATCGCTGCCGTCGTTCGCTCGACCGCGCGGCCGATGAGGGCGTCGAGACGGTCTTCCAGCGTCAGCGGGCCTGGCTCGATGCGTTCTGGGAGCGCAGCGACGTGCAGATCGGTGGCCGCGACGACCTGCAGCAGGCCACCCGGTGGTGCCTTTTCCAGCTGGCTCAGGCCTCCGCCCGCGCCGACGGCGCCGGCGTCCCCGCGAAGGGCGTCTCCGGGTCGGGATACAGCGGACACTACTTCTGGGACACCGAGATCTACGTGCTCCCCTTCCTCACCTACACGACGCCGCGGTGGGCATACAACGCACTGCGGGCGCGGGTGAAGATGCTCCCGGCTGCGCGTCGCCGGGCCGCACAGCTCAACGAGGCGGGGGCGCTCTTCCCGTGGCGCACCATCAACGGCGAGGAGGCCTCCGCGTACTACGCGGCCGGTACCGCGCAGTACCACATCAACGCCGACATCAGCTTCGCGCTCGGCAAGTACGTGCGCGCGACCGGTGACGAGGAGTTCCTCCGGCGCGAGGGCGCCGACATCGCGATCGAGACCGCGCGGCTGTGGGCGACTCTCGGCTTCTGGCGTGCCTCGAGACTGGTGGAGGAGGCGGATGCCGGCGACGGGATCGAGACCTTCCACATCCACGGCGTCACGGGGCCCGACGAGTACACCACGGTCGTCAACGACAATCTCTACACGAACGTCATGGCGCGCTACAACCTCCGCTACGCGGCGAAGATCGTCCGCGAGATCAAGGAGAGCCACCCCGAGGACTATGTGAAGCTCGTCGATCGCACGGGGCTCGGCGTCGGAGAGGCCGAGGCGTGGGACCGCGCGGCGGAGGCGATGTACATCCCCTACAGCGAGGGCCTCGGCATCCATCCGCAGGACTCGCTGTTCCTCGAGCGCGAGGTCTGGGATCTCGCCAACACGCCCGCCGAGCAGCGACCGCTGCTGCTGCACTTCCACCCGCTGGTGATCTACCGGTTCCAGGTGCTCAAGCAGGCGGATGTCGTGCTGGCGCTGTTCCTGCAGGGGAACCACTTCTCGCCCGAGGAGAAGAAGGCCGACTTCGATTACTACGATCCGCTGACCACGGGTGACTCGACGCTCTCGGCGGTCGTGCAGTCGATCCTCGCCGCGGAGGTCGGGTACCAGGATCTCGCGCAGAGGTATTTCGAGCAGTCGCTGTTCGTCGACCTGCACGACCTGCACCACAACGCGGCCGACGGCGTGCATGTGGCCTCCGCCGGTGGAGTGTGGACGGCGCTGGTGTGCGGTTTCGGCGGCATGCGTGACTATGCCGGCGACCTGAGCTTCGATCCACGCCTGCCGGCCGACTGGCCGTCGCTGTCGTTCCCGCTGCAGTGGCAGGGATCCACGCTGCACGTCTCGGTCACCAAGGACGAGCTGCGCGTGCAGGTGCGCAGCGGCCCCCCGGTGCCTTTCAGCGTGCGGGACACCGCGTATTTCGCGACCGTGGAGGACGAGGTCGTCGTGCCGCTGGCGGACCAGGGACCACTGATCCCCGGGCGTCCGACGCTGCGGCAGTTCGCCGACGCCCGCCGCGACGACGGCACCCGGATGTCGGCATCCGTCCCCGTCATCACCACCGCCATCCCGGTGATCGAGTCGACCGATTGACGCTTCCGGACGCCGTGGATCGGCCGACCCGCCGAAGGTCGGTGGCACGCCGTAGGCTGTTGAGGTGACCACAGCCCTCTACCGCCGCTACCGCCCCGAGACGTTCGGCGAGATGATCGGGCAGTCCCAGGTGACCGACCCGCTCATGACGGCGCTGCGCGGCGATCGGGTCGGCCACGCGTACCTGTTCTCCGGCCCTCGCGGCTGCGGCAAGACGACCTCGGCGCGCATTCTGGCACGCTGCCTGAACTGCGCCGAGGGGCCGACCGACGTGCCGTGCGGCGTCTGCCCGAGCTGTGTCGAGCTGTCGCGCGCCGGCGGGGGATCGCTCGACGTCGTCGAGATCGACGCGGCCAGCCACAACGGCGTCGACGACGCCCGTGACCTGCGCGAGCGGGCGACCTTCGCGCCCAGCCGCGACCGGTACAAGATCTTCATCCTCGACGAGGCGCACATGGTCACCCCACAGGGGTTCAACGCGCTGCTCAAGCTCGTCGAGGAGCCCCCGGAGCACGTCAAGTTCATCTTCGCGACGACCGAGCCCGAGAAGGTCCTCGGCACGATCCGCTCCCGCACGCACCACTACCCGTTCCGTCTCGTGCCGCCCGCAGCGATGCTCGAGTACGTCGAGAAGCTCTGCGCCGAAGAGGGCGTGATCGTCGAGCAGGGCGTGCTGCCGCTCGTCGTCCGCGCGGGCGGCGGCTCTCCGCGAGACACGCTCTCGCTGCTCGACCAGCTCATCGCCGGATCCGACGCACCCGCCGGTTCCGAGACCGTCACGGTCGGCTACGCGCGCGCCGTCTCTCTGCTCGGCTACACGCACGGTGCTCTCCTCGACGAGATCGTCGACGCGCTCGCCGCCGGAGACGCCGCCGCCGCGTTCCCCGCCATCGACCGTGTCGTGCAGACCGGTCAAGACCCGCGGCGGTTCGTCGACGACCTGCTCGAACGGCTGCGCGACCTGATCGTCATCGCGGCCGTCGGTGCCGGTGCTTCGGCCGTCCTGCGTGGGATCGCCGAAGACGACCTGCAGCGCATGCGCGGCCAGGCAGAGGTCTTCGGTGCCGCGCGCCTGTCCCGCACCGCCGACGTGGTGAGCGCAGCCCTCGACGACATGTCGGGGGCGACATCCCCGCGCCTGCATCTCGAGCTCATGGTGGCGCGCGTCCTCGCCAGTGCGACGGATGCTGCTGCTGCAGCTCCGGTGGCTCCCACTGCCGAGCGCGCCCCGGCGCCCACGCGGCCCACGGCAGCGTCGGCGCCTGTTTCGGCGCCTGCGGCCTCGGTGCCCACTCCCGCTCCATCGGTGTCGGACACGCCACCTGCGTCCGCGCCTGCCGTCGCCACACCCGCGGCGCCGAGTTCAGCCGCGGCCGAAGCGCCCGCTCCGGAAACGACTGCGACAGGGCCGGCTGCCACCGAACCGTCTGCCACCGAACCCGCTGCCACCGAACCTCCCGCTCCTCGAGGACCGGTCACGTTCGACAGCATCCGTGCGTCCTGGCCCGCTGTCCTCACCCGGCTCGAAGGCATCAGCCGCACATCCTGGCTGCTGGCCACGGCCGTGCAGCCGCTCGCCTACGTCACCGACACCGAGGTGCTGACGTTGGGCTTCACGAGCCAGCACGACGTCGCGAAGTTCAAGGGCACGACCCCCGGTTCCGGTCCCTCCGACCACCTGCGGTCCGCGATCGAGCACGAGCTCGGGGTGCGGGTGAAGTACCTTCCTGCACCGATGCCTGCCGGTGGTGCTCCACGCCAGTCGGCGGCATCCGGTCCCTCGGCGCCCGCCGATTCCGCTGCCGCATCGGAGCCTGCGTCAGCGAGTTCCTCCCGCTCGCAGGTCCGTAACTCGTCGGCATCCGCGGTGACCGAATGGGCGGTCGCACCGATCCCCACCGCGCAGGAAGAGCCGGCGAGCGCCCCGCCCGCGCCGTCTTCGCCGCTCCCCGTCGACGAGGAGCCCGAAGAGGTCGAGGCAGCGGCATCCGCTCCCGTCCCGCCATCCGATGGTGCGGTCGATCGTGACGAACCTCCGCTTCCGGGCGACGATGAGGCTCCGGCCTTCGATGACGAGCCGCCCTACGATCCTTCGTACGAACCGCCGGTCTCGCGGCAGCCTGCTCCGCGGGAGCCAGTGCCTCCACGGGCTGCTCCTCAGCAGCAGCCCGCCCCGCAGGCGCAGCGCGCGGCAGCAGCCCCACCGGTCGTCATCGAGCGCGCTCCTTCGGTCGGGGGAGTTCAACGCTACGGTGAGGCCGTGATCCGCCAGGTGCTCGGCGCGACGTTCCTGCGTGAAGAGCCCTACGAGCCCCCGACGAGGTTCAACTGATGTATGACGGCATCGTTCAGGAGCTGATCGACGAGTTCGGTCGCCTGCCCGGCATCGGCCCGAAGTCCGCCCAGCGGATCACGTTCCACATCCTGCAGACGCCGACGTTCGACGTCGCCCGTCTCGCGGAACTCCTCAGCGAGATCCGCACCCGTGTGCGGTTCTGCGAGATCTGCGGCAACGTCGCCGAGCAGGAGCGGTGTGCCATCTGCCGCGACCCGCGCCGCAGCCAGACGCTGATCTGCGTGGTCGAAGACGCCAAAGACGTCGCGGCCATCGAGCGCACGCGCGAGTTCCGCGGGCTCTACCACGTGCTCGGCGGGGCCATCAGCCCCATCGCCGGTGTCGGGCCCGACGACCTCCGCATCGCGCAGCTGATGACACGTCTCGCCGACGGCACGGTGCAGGAGGTCATCCTCGCCACCAACCCGAACCTCGAGGGGGAGGCGACAGCGAGTTACCTGAGTCGGCTGCTCACGACGATGCAGATCACGGTGTCCCGGCTCGCCTCCGGGCTCCCGGTCGGCGGCGACCTCGAATATGCCGACGAGGTCACCCTCGGTCGTGCCTTCGAGGGCCGGCGCATCCTGTGACCCCGAACGCGGGCTTCTCGCGTCGTGGCTGGCTTCTCTTCGGGGCCATGGCCCTGCTGTGGGGCGTGCCGTACCTGTTCATCAGCGTCGCGGTCGAGTCGTTCTCTCCACCTGCGATCGTCGCCGGGCGCACTCTCATCGCCGCCCTGCTGCTCCTGCCGTTCGCCATCCGCAGCGGCGCGCTCCGGGCTGCGCTGAAGCACTGGCCGTGGGTGCTGGCCTTCGGCGCCGTCGAGATGGCCGGTCCCTTCCTGCTGCTCGGACATGCCGAGATGACGCTGCCCTCCGGCATGACCGGTCTGCTGGTGGCGACGGTTCCGCTCTTCGCCGCGCTGATCGCTCTCGGCGGCGGCGACCGTGGGGTGCTGCGGCCCACTCGCGGAATCGGCCTGCTCGTCGGCTTCATCGGCGTCGCGATCGTGGTCGCCGGTCCCGGTCTCTTCGGTGGCGAGGTCAGCCTGCTGGCGGCCGGCGAAGTCCTGCTGGTGGCGGTGCTCTACGCGATCGCCCCGTTCATCGTGGCGCGCAAGCTCAACGACGTCCCTTCGCTGGGCACCATCACCCTGTCGCTGCTCATGATCGGCATCTTCTACCTCCCGATCGGTCTCCTCACGCAGCACGAGGTCCCCACACTGCCCTCGATCGCCGCGCTCCTCGCGCTCGCCGTGATCTGCACGGCCGTAGCGTTCCTCGCGTTCTTCGCCCTCATCCGCGAGGTGGGACCGGTGCGCGCCCCGCTGTTCACCTACGTGAATCCGGTGGTCGCGATCATCCTCGGGGCGATCGTCCTCGCCGAGCCGCTGACGCCGGGGCTGCTGCTCGGCTTCCCGCTGATCATCGTCGGCTGCTGGTTCGCCGCCACCGGTGGCCGTCTGCGTCCGGTCTCTCCGCAGGCGCTCCCTCCCGCACTCTGACCCACGCGCGCCCCGTGACACATGCACAACGGGGCATACGCGCCGATCGTAGAATGAGCGTGGGCGGATCCGCCCGACATCCCAGGGAGTGATCGTGGCCCTCATCGTGCAGAAGTACGGCGGCTCGTCCGTCGCCGACGCAGAGAGCATCAAGCGCGTCGCCAAGCGCATCGTCGACACCCGTCGTGCCGGACACGACGTGGTCGTGGCGGTCAGCGCCATGGGCGACACCACCGATGAGCTGCTCGAGCTCGCCAACGAGGTCGCCCCGATTCCCGCGCCGCGCGAGCTCGACATGCTCCTCTCCAGCGGAGAGCGCATCTCGATGGCCCTGCTGGCGATGGCGATCCATTCGATGGGCTTCGAGGCGCGCTCTTTCACGGGCAGCCAGGCGGGCATGATCACCGACTCGCAGCACGGTGCCGCCCGCATCGTCGATGTCACTCCCGTGCGTCTGCGCGAGGCTCTCGACGAGGGGGCGATCGTGATCGTCGCCGGATTCCAGGGCTTCAACCGCGACACCCGCGACATCACCACGCTCGGGCGCGGGGGGTCGGACACCACGGCCGTCGCCCTCGCCGCCGCGCTCGACGCGGACGTGTGCGAGATCTACAGCGACGTGGACGGCATCTTCACCGCCGATCCGCGCGTGATCCCGAAGGCGCAGAAGCTCGATCACGTCTCGAGCGAGGAGATGCTGGAGCTCGCCGCCAACGGCGCCAAGGTGCTCTACATCCGCGCCGTCGAGTACGCGCGCCGTCACGGCGTCCTCATTCACGCTCGGTCGACGTTCTCGTCGGCCGAGGGCACGTACGTTCTGGGCGAGGGTATGAAGAACCCTCGCGAAGCCGAGGGAGCAGTCATGGAAGAACCGATCGTCGCCGGAGTCGCCACCGACTTCAGCCAGGCCAAGATCACGGTCGCGGGCGTGCCCGACGTCCCCGGAAAGGCCGCCGAGATCTTCAAGATCGTGGCCAAGTCCGGCGCGAACGTCGACATGATCGTGCAGAACGTCTCGGCCACCGGGCGCACCGACATCTCCTTCACCGTCCCCAAGGCGGATGCCGCGGCAGCGCTCAAGGCGCTGGCGGGGGATCAGACCGAGGTGGGCTTCCAGAATCTGATCCACGACGACCAGATCGGCAAGCTCTCCGTCGTCGGTGCGGGTATGCGCACTCACTCCGGCGTTTCCGCGACGCTGTTCGAGGCGCTCTCCGCCGGCGGCATCAACATCGAGATGATCTCGACGTCCGAGATCCGCATCTCGGTGGTCCTGCGCGACACCGACCTGACCGAGGCCGCGCGCACCGTGCACACCGCCTACGGACTCGACGGGGATTCCGACGCCACGGTCCACGCCGGCACCGGACGCTGATCTCTGCCATCCGCCTTCGCTTTCCTGCCGACTGCGCGGGCGTGTGGAGCGTGGAAGCCGCATCGCCTCGGACCGCGGTAGACTCACCGAAACCCTGACACCGGCGCCAGGCGCAGCATCCGCATCCCGACGCCGCGCCCGAAGCCTCGTACGCCGCACCGCACGACGCCAAGGAACATCATGACCCGCATCTCCGAATCAGGACTCTCCGTCGCCATCGTCGGCGCCACCGGCCAGGTGGGCACCGTGATGCGCGAGATTCTCGCCGAGCGGTCGTTCCCGATCCGCGACCTGCGCCTGTTCTCCTCCGCACGTTCCGCCGGCACCGCGATCGAGTTCGGTGGGGCGACGGTCATCGTCGAAGACGTCGAGACGGCGGATGCCGCGGGCATCGACATCGCCCTGTTCTCCGCCGGGGCCACCGCGAGCCGTGCCTACGCGCCGCGTTTCGCCGCTGCCGGTGCCGTGGTCGTCGACAACTCCAGCGCTTGGCGTATGGACCCCGAGGTTCCGCTCGTCGTCAGCGAAGTGAACCCGCACGCGATCGATGAGCGCCCCAAGGGCATCATCGCGAACCCGAACTGCACCACGATGGCCGCGATGCCGGTGCTGAAGGCGCTGGATGCCGAGGCCGGCCTCGAGCGTCTGATCGTGTCGACGTACCAGGCCGTGTCCGGCTCCGGCCTCGCCGGTGCGCAGGAGCTGCTCGGCCAGGTCGAGGGCGTGCTCGCTCAGGGCGACACCCTGCGTCTCGTGCACGACGGCTCGGCGGTCGACTTTCCCGAGCCCGAGAAGTACGTCGCACCGATCGCGTTCGACGTGATCCCGTTCGCCGGCAACCTCGTCGACGACGGCGACAACGAGACCGACGAGGAGAAGAAGCTCCGCAACGAGAGCCGCAAGATCCTCGAACTCCCCGGCCTCCGCGTGGCGGGCACGTGCGTGCGCGTCCCGGTCTTCACCGGTCACTCGCTGTCGATCAACGTCGAGTTCGCTCGGGACATCACGCCCGAGCGTGCCCGCGAGGTCCTGAGCGCGGCTCCCGGCGTCGTACTCGACGAGGTTCCGACCCCGCTGCAGGCGGCGGGCAAGGACCCGAGCTTCGTCGGCCGCATCCGTGCCGACCAGTCGGCAGCTGAGGGCAAGGGTCTCGTCCTCTTCATCAGCAACGACAACCTGCGCAAGGGTGCGGCGCTGAACGCCGTGCAGATCGCCGAGGTCCTCGCGGAGCGTCTGGTCATAGCCTGACGGTATCCCCGCCATGTCGAACCGGTCTGGCAGGGTCGGACGCATGGTCTGCGACCCCGTGCCCGCGAACTAGACTGGTTCGGTGACAGAAAACGTCGATGTCGTCCTGATCGGCGGTGGCATCATGAGCGCCACCCTGGGTACTCTCCTGCATGAGCTGCAGCCGGAGTGGAAGATCGTCGCCTTCGAGCGACTCTCCGATGTGGCTCAGGAGAGCTCGAACCCGTGGAACAACGCCGGCACGGGGCACGCCGCCCTGTGCGAGTTGAACTACATGCCGCAGCAGGGCGATGCTCCGCTCGACCCGGCGAAGGCCGTGTCGATCAACGAGCAGTTCCAGCAGAGCCGTCAGTTCTGGTCGTCGCTGGTCGAGAAGGGTGTGCTCGACGCGCCGTCGACGTTCATCAACGCGACTCCGCACATGACGTTCGTCCGCGGCGAGAAGGATGTCGCCTACCTCAAGGCCCGCTACGAGGTGCTCAGGGAGCAGCCCCTGTTCGCCGGCATCGAGTACAGCGAGGACTCCCGCGTCATCAACAAGTGGGCGCCGCTGCTCATGCAGCAGCGCCGCAAGGGTGAGCCGTTCGCCGCGACGCGCGTGCCGGCCGGCACCGATGTCGACTTCGGAGCCCTGACGCACCAGCTCTTCGACCACCTGACCGAGTCGGGTGTCACGCTGCGCACGAACCACGAGGTGCGCAGCCTCAAGAAGCAGAAGGACGGCGGCTGGCTGGTCAAGTACCGCACCACCATCGGTCGCACGCCGAACGAGATCAAGGCGCGCTTCGTGTTCGTCGGTGCGGGCGGCTGGGCGCTCAAGCTGCTGCAGAATTCCGGCATTCCTGAGATCAAGGGCTACGGCGTCTTCCCGATCGGCGGCCAGTTCCTCAAGACCACGAACCCGAAGGTCGTCGCGCAGCACAAGGCGAAGGTCTACTCGCAGGCATCCGTCGGCGCTCCGCCGATGTCGGTTCCGCACCTCGACACCCGCGTCGTCGGTGGTGAGTCCTCGCTCATGTTCGGGCCGTTCGCGACGTTCAGCCCGAAGTTCCTCAAGAACGGATCGATGCTCGACATCGTCTCCCAGGTGCGCCCGCACAACCTGCTGCCGATGCTGCAGGTCGCGGTGAAGAACCCCGATCTGATCACGTACCTCGTGGGTGAGCTGCTGAAGAACCACGCCAAGAAGGTCGACAGCCTGCGCACGTTCATGCCGACGGCCAAGGACGAGGACTGGACTCTCATCGACGCCGGTCAGCGTGCTCAGGTCATGAAGAAAGACCCGAAGAAGGGCGGCATCCTGCAGTTCGGCACGGAGGTCGTCTCGTCGGCAGACGGATCGATCGCCGGGCTCCTCGGTGCTTCTCCGGGAGCTTCGACCGCTGTCCCGATCATGCTCGAGCTGCTCAAGGCCTGCTTCCCGGACGAGTATCCGCACTGGGAGCCGGAACTCCGCGCCCTGATCCCCACGTTCGGCGAGAAGCTGAACAAGGATGCGGCGCTGGCGGAGCAGTACACCGAGGCGACCGCCGCCACCCTCGGCATCAACGTCTGAGTCCGGACCGTGGCGAAGCTCTACTTCCGCTACGGCGCGATGAATTCGGGCAAGTCGACCTCGCTGCTCCAGGCCGCGTACAACTACGAGGAGCGCGGCCAGCACGTGCTGCTGGCGAAGCCCGCGATCGACACCAAGGGGGCGTCCGAGATCGAGAGTCGGCTCGGCGTCACCCGTCCGGTCGACTTCCTGATCGGCCCCGACGACGACGCGCGAGCGCTCTTCGCGGAGCACCGCGCGCGCATGCAGCATTCGTCGGACGACGAGCTGCTCCCGGCGGGACCCACCGATGTCGCCTGCCTTCTCATCGATGAGGCGCAGTTCCTCACGCCGACTCAGGTCGACGACCTCTTCCGCATCGCGGTGGAAGACGGCATCCCGGTGATGGCGTACGGGATCCGCAACGACTTCCTCACGCATGCGTTTCCCGGCTCCGCGCGGCTGCTCGCGATCGCGCACTCGCTGGAGGAGCTCAAGACGATCTGTCGGTGTGGGCGAAAGGCCGTTTTCAACGGCCGGGTCGTCGGCGGGCGCTTCGTGTTCGACGGCGATCAGGTCGCCATCGACGAGGGGGCCATCGGGTCGGCCTCGCCGGAGCTGACGACGTACGAGTCCCTGTGCGGCACCTGCTATCTCGAGGAGTCCGGCGGACGCCTGGGCTGATCGCCCGGCACACGGCCCGCAGTGCGTGCAGCGGGGCGATCGAGCGCGCTCGTTTGCGTGGTCTGACCACACGCGCTAACCTGTGGTCAGACCACAGGAGGATCGATGAGCGACCAGCCGGCGCGCGCCTGGCAACTCGTGCTCGAGCACATCGAGCGCGACCTGCTCGACGGCCGACTCGGGCCCGGTGACCGTCTGCCGTCGGAGCGAGATCTCGCGACCGAGCTCGGCGTCGGCAGGTCCAGCGTCCGCGAGGCGTTCCGCGTGCTCGAGGTGATGGGACTCATCCGCACCGCGACCGGTTCCGGTCCGCAGTCCGGCGCCATCGTCATCGCCACGCCGACCGGTGGCATGTCGGCGCTGCTGCGGCTGCAGGTGGCGGCTCAGGGTTTCGCGCTGGATGATGTCGTGCGCACCCGCCTCGTCCTCGAAGACGCGGTCGTCACCGCCCTGGCCACTTCGCCCGATCGCGACACCGCACGAGCTCACGAGCTGCTCGAGGCGATGGATGCCGTCGGCCTGTCCGCCGGGGAGTTCCTCGCCCTCGACGCCCAGTTGCACCTCTCGCTTGCGGAAGCCAGCGGGAACACGGTCATCGCCGCGATGATGGCGGGCCTGCGCTCCTCGATCGAGTCCTACGTGCAGGCGGGGGCCGCGGCGATCCCGGACTGGGCGGCGATGGCGATCAGGCTCCGCGCCGAGCACCACGCACTGGTCGCCGCGATCGATGCCACCGATGTCGAAACTGCTCGAACCCTCGTCCGCACGCACATCACCGGCTACTACACGTCCGCGGGGCTCACCCGCGATATCCATCCCCAGAACTGAGAGGCACATCATGGTGCAGCGCCAGCTTCCCAACCCCGTCGAACTGCTCGATCTCATGAAGTTCAAGAAGCCCGAGCTCGACGGCCGCAAGCGCCGCCTCGACGCCGCGCTGACCATCGACGATCTGCGTCTGATCGCCAAGCGGCGCACTCCCAAGGCCGCGTTCGACTACACGGACGGTGCGGCCGAGGGTGAGCTCTCCCTCACCCGAGCGCGTCAGGCTTTCCAGGACGTCGAGTTCCACCCCGGCATCCTGCGTCCGGCACCCGATGTCGACACGAGCACCGAGATCCTCGGAGGTCCGTCGGCCCTGCCGTTCGGCATCGCGCCCACCGGGTTCACGCGCCTGATGCAGACCGAGGGCGAGGTCGCCGGAGCCGGTGCGGCGGCTGCCGCGGGTATCCCGTTCACACTCTCCACTCTCGGCACCACGTCGATCGAGGGCGTGAAGGCTGCGAACCCGGACGGGCGCAACTGGTTCCAGCTGTATGTGATGCGTGATCGCGAGATCTCCTACGAGCTCACCCGCCGCGCGGCCGCGGCCGGCTTCGACACCCTGCAGTTCACCGTGGACACCCCCGTCGCCGGTGCTCGTCTGCGCGACAAGCGCAACGGCTTCAGCATCCCGCCGCAGCTGACGCTCGGCACGATCATCAACGCGATCCCGCGCCCCTGGTGGTGGTTCGACTTCCTCACGACGCCCAAGCTGGAGTTCGCGTCGCTGAGCACCACCGGCGGCACAGTCGGCGAGCTGTTGGATGCGGCGATGGATCCGACGATCAGCTACGACGACCTCGCCGTCATCCGCGACATCTGGCCCGGCAAGATCGTGATCAAGGGCGTGCAGAACGTCGAGGACTCCGTGCGTCTGCGTGATGCGGGCGTCGACGGCATCGTCCTGTCGAACCACGGTGGGCGCCAACTCGACCGCGCGCCCATCCCGTTCCACCTGCTGCCCGAGGTCCGGCGGGCTGTCGGCGACGACTTCACCGTCATGATCGACACCGGGATCATGAACGGCGCCGACATCGTCGCCGCGGTCGCTCTCGGCGCCGACTTCACGCTCATCGGTCGCGCGTATCTCTACGGGCTCATGGCCGGTGGGCGCCAGGGCGTCGACCGCACGATCGCCATCCTGCGCAGCGAGATCGAACGCACGATGCGGCTGCTGGGCGTCTCTTCGCTGGCCGAGCTCGAGCCGGGTCACGTCACCCAGCTCACCCGTCTGGTGCCGGTCGCCCGCGCGAACGCCGAGGCGCGCACGCGCTGATCGCGGCGGCCGCGCAGTGGCCTCTCCGTCTCAGGACTGCGGGGCCACGGCGGGCGCACGCGGCGGCCACGGGATGAGCATCGAGGTCGAGCGCTTGTACTCCGCGTAGGCCGGGTACTTGGATGCGGTGATCGACTCCGTGAAGATGGTCGACCCGATGAACAGCACCGTCAGCAGGGCGGGACCGACGATGGTCGGGTTGAGCGCCCCGCCGACGAAGCCCGCACCGCCGGCGACCGCAGCCGTCGCCCCGAGCGCGTAGAACGCCCACCACTGCGCCTGCTCGAAGAAGAAGTTCGGGTGGCGGCTGAAGCGGAACAGCCCCGTCGTCAGGAATCCCGGGGCGAGCGTGCCGCCTGCCTGCTTCTTGCGCTGGTGGAAACGCCACTGCTGCTGGTCGGCCACGGTCTCGCCGATGAGGAACGCGAGGAACGCGGCGACGAACAGTGCATCCCACCCGGTGAGTGCTGCGGGATGCTCGGCCGCGACCAGGGCGGGCAGCGTGATGAGTACGAGCAGCGTCATCTGGTAGCCGATGATGAACAGCACGTTGAAGACCTGGAACTGCCACGGGCGCATGCGTCCACGCAGGATCGCCCACCGGTAGTCCTCCACGCCCGTGTAGCCGCCCTTGCGCGCGAAGTTGAAGGTCAAGCGTGCGCCCCAGGCGGTCGCCAGCACCCCCATGAGCACGATACGCGCGGAGCCGTCGCCGTTCGCGAAGGCGCCGGCCACGAAGATCCACACGTAGACGACGGGAACGATCGACCATGCCCGATCGACCCACGAGGTGTCGCGTGTGATCAGGGAGAGGATCCAGCACACGGCGCTGGCGGCCGCGGCGGTGATGATGACGATCAGCAGGGCATCCATGACGCCATGTTAGGACCAGGGCGCGACAGAGCGTCGCAGGACGCCTCCGAGGTCAGAGCGTCAGCAGGAGACCGTCGAGCTTTTCCGCGGTGTCTTCCCAGCCGTCGACGGCCACGGAGGGCACGCCGATGGCGAGGACCGGGTAGTCGTTCCCGCCCTCGTCGAGGCGGTCGCCGTAGAACAGCATCTCGGTGAGAGGGATGCCGGTGTGCTCGGCGAGCTGCCGCATCCCGAAGGCCTTGTCGATGCCGGCCTGCGTGATGTCGATGGACGTCGATCCGCCGGAGCGCACCTCGAGTCCGGGAAGGCGAGCGGCAACGGCGGCGCGCAGAGCCGCACGCTTGGTGCCCGCGGGATCCCAGTCGTGCTTCGCCTCGCGCGGTGCGCGCTGCCCCAATGCGGAGAACGTGATCTGAGAGCCGCGGTCCTCGAGGATCTCTCCCCAGGGCTCGGCCTCCCACAGTCCCAGGCGTTCGGCCTCTTCGCGCAGC
The DNA here is from genome assembly GCF_000708325.1 of Microbacterium sp. Cr-K20. NCBI lineage: Bacteria > Bacillati > Actinomycetota > Actinomycetes > Micrococcales > Microbacteriaceae > Microbacterium > Microbacterium sp. Cr-K20. The sequence goes on from NZ_JARE01000004.1 coordinate 195,611, forward strand.
GCTGTCAACGCGGCCTGCTTGTCCTCGTCGCTGAGGTCGTGCGCGTACACGGGGGCGAAATCGGAGCCGTCGTACCGGAGGTAGCGGGTGCCGCAGGTCGGCAGCAGGTGCAGGCGGGCGAGGTCGGCGGCATCCGCATCGCCGAGGCGTGCGAGCACTTGACTGCGGAACTGCGCCTCGTTGCCGCCGGAGATGATGGCGACGTCGACGGAGCGCAGCAGGCTGCGCAGTAGCGCCGCGATTCGCGGGTCGATCAGGCCCTTGGAAGGGGCGAGCGTGTCATCGAGATCGAAGGCGACGAGTGTGGGCGCGGTCATGATGTCTCCAGCCTAGAAGGTGGCCGCTGGGAGGGTCGTGAAGCAAGCAGCAGTGTGCAGAGGACGGCGAACACGACGCCGACGAGCGCGCCGGTCGAGTTCGCCACGACGTCGGTCACGGTGGCCGCCCGATGCGGCAGCGCCACGCGCTGCGCGGTCTCGATCCCGAGCGACAACAGCGGCCCGACCAGCAGGGCGAGCGGCCACACCCGGCGGGGGAGCAGGACGAAGGCGAGGATGCCGACGGGAACGAACACCAGGATGTTCGCGATGATCTCGAGTCGAGTGAAGTCGAGCGAATCCCAGCCGAGGCGGTGCGCGGCGTGGAGGGTCAGATCGAGGAGATTGGGCATGACCTGCTCGACCCGAGACGGTGTGAGGGTGAGAGCCGCAAGGCCGATGAGGAACGGGATGCCGAGAGCGAGAGCCCACACGCGGGTGAACCGGCGCGGGGGCGGAAGCAGAGACCCCATGCTTTCCCTTCCCCTTCTGCGTGTTCCCCATACAGAGAAGGCCGCCCCTGTGGGGGCGGCCTTCCGGTGTCACTGGTCGGGGTGACAGGATTTGAACCTGCGACCTCTTCGTCCCGAACGAAGCGCGCTACCAAGCTGCGCCACACCCCGTTTGCAACCCTCCGAGTCTACAGGGAAATGCTCCGTGCGCCGAATCGAGCCGACGATCAGTCCCGCGCGGTGAGCGTGAGCAGCGTGGCCTCGGGGCGGCAGGCGAAGCGGACCGGCGCGTAGATCGAGTGTCCGCAACCGGCGCTGACGTTGAGCGGCACCGTGCGGCCGTCGTGCGACCACGCGCTCAGTCCCTTGGCCTGCTTGAGGGGGATGTCGCAATTGGCCACGAGCGCGCCGTAACCGGGGAGGCAGACCTGGCCGCCGTGGGTGTGACCGCCGAGGATCGCGTCGGCGCCCAGGTCGATGAATCCGTTGAGCACGCGCTGGTACGGCGCGTGAGTGACGCCCAGCATCGGTGTGCCGGCGTCGCGCGGACCGAGCGCGCCGATGGCGTCCGGCAGCACATCGAGGCGGTCCCAGTCGCGGTGGGCGTCGTTCACGCCGAAGAGGTCGACCGGAGTGCCGGCGAGGGTGAGTCGCGCCGCGGCGTTGTTCAGGTCGGTCCACCCGAGCTCGTCGGTGAAGTACCGGTCCATTGCCGCGGTGTCGAGGTGCTCCGGCTCGGGCTGCTTCTTGGACGGACCGAGGAAGTAGCGCAGAGGATTGCGCGGAGACGGCGCGGTCACATCGTTCGACCCGTGCACGAACACTCCAGGGATGCCCGCGAGCGGGTCGAACGCGCGGCGGATGCCTTCCAAGCCGTTCGCGTGCCCGAGGTTGTCGCCGGTGTTGACGACGAGATCGGGCTTCAGCTCGGCGAGGGAGGCCAGCCAGTCCTGCTTGCGGTGCTGCCAGGGCGCCATGTGCGCGTCCGACACGTGCAGGATGCGCAAGGGGGCCGAACCGGGAGGGAGCGCGGATGCCGTCGCCTCGCGCACCGTGAACAGGTAGCGCTCGATGCCGATGCCCCAGACTGCTGCGGCGGCACCGACGGCCCCCACCGCGCCGAGCGCGATGAGGGCCGGGTGCGCAGCGCCGCGAGCGGTCACTTGCACGTCACGGTGACGGGAGTGGACTTGCTGGTCGCCGTGCCGGGTGCCGGGTCCGTCGAGGACACCACCGCGGTCGGCGGGTTGCACGAGTTGTCGATGGCGATCGACGTGAATCCCGCAGCGGTGAGCGCTGCCGACGCATCGGGCCGAGACATGCCAACGAGGTTGGCAGGAACCGTGGTGCCCTGGCCGTTGCTGGGTGAGATCGTGATGGTCGACCCGCCCGCCGTCTGTCCGGAGGGATCCTGCGCGACGACGATGTTGGTCGGCTTGTCGCTGTCGACGGCGGCACCGACGGTCACGCCGAATCCGTTGCTCTTGAGGGTCGATTCCGCCTCCTCCATCGTCATGCCGACGACGTTCGGGACGTCGACCACCACCCGACGGATCAGCTTGTCGTCCGGACGCGGGAAGGCGCCTCCCTCGTACACCTCGTTGGCGGCGGCCTGCGCGGCCTTCGCCAACGGGTAGCGCATGTTGTTGAGCTGGTAGTTCCCGGCCCACTTCTGGTAGATGTCCGACTGTCCCTTCCAGCGGCCTGCCCAGACCGCCGTGGTGACCTTGGTGCTGGACTCGATCATCATGGTCGACCAGCGGTCGTGCGTCCCGGTCTTGCCGATCAGCGGCGTGCCGTCGAACGGGTTGGCGTTCTGACCGGTGCCGCCCGAATCCATCACTCCCTTGAGCGCATACGCGGCCGTCGCCGCGACCTCAGGGGAGAGCACGCCATCGGTGCACGAGGCGGCCGGAAGCTCGCGGTCCTTGCCGTCGGGGCCGACCACGCGGTCGATCGCGCGCGGGGTGCAGTACTTGCCGCCGCTCGCGACCGTGGCATAGGCGTTCGCCATGGCGATGGGAGAGATGTTCTTCGGGCCGAGCACGTCGTACGGCACGTTCTCTTCGGTGACCTTCTTGCCACTGGCGAGCGTGACACCCATCCGATCGGCGACCTTGTTGATGTCGCAGATGTCGAGCTTCGAGGCCATCGCGAAGTAACCGCTGTTCAGGGACTGCCGTGTGAAGTCCATCACGTTCCCGGTCCTGCCGCCGCCGCCGCCGAAGTTGCCGATCTCCTTGGTGTTCGTGCTCTGCGGGCTCTCGCAGACGGGGATCTTCAAGTTCGTCTGCACGCGACCGTTCAGCACCTCGTTGACGGAGTGCCCCTTCTCGAGCCAGTCGATCAGCGTGAAGAGCTTGTACACCGAGCCGACCTGGAAGCCACCGGAGTTGCCGTGCTTCTGGTCGCCGGCGAAGACGAGCGAGGTCTTCCCGAGATCATCGGTGGTGGTCTCGTCGAACCGCGTGTTCTGCGTGATCGACAGGATGCGACCGGTGCCGACCTCGATCGAGACGCCGGCAGCGCCGAAGTAGTCGTTGTCGTAGTTGGCCGGAACGATCTCGCTCATCGTCTGTGCGGCCGGGTTCTGAATGCGGTAGTCCAGCGAGGTGTAGATCTTCAGGCCGCCGCGACGGAGCAGATCGGCGCGCTCCTGGGGAGTCTTGCCGAAGGCTTCGTCGTCGAGCACGATCGACCGCACGTACTGGCAGAAGTAGGCGTTGAGGCCGGCCGCCGCGCAGCCCTGCGTGGGCTGCTTCAGCGTCGGCGTGATCTCGGAGGCATCCGCCTCGTCGTACTGCGCCTGGGTGATCTTGCCGTCGGCGAGCATGCGGCCCAGCACGTAGTGGCGACGGTCCTTCGTGAGCGAGTAGCCGCTGTCGGCGGTGTTCAGCGCCTCACCGGCCTCGTTCGTCGTGGTGCCCTGCGGCATGTCGATGCGGTACGTGTTGGGGTTCTGCACGATGCCGGCCAAGGTCGCCGCCTGCGCGACCGTGAGCTTCGCGGCGCTCGTGCTGAAGTAGTACTTCGATGCGGCTTCGATGCCGTACACCGTGCCGCCGAAGTTCGCGATGTTCAGGTATCCGAGCAGGATGTCGTTCTTGGAGAAGTCCTTCTCGACCTGGATCGCGTAGCGCATCTCCTGCAGCTTGCGTTCGATGCCCTCGTTGCCGCTGGCGTTGGTCGCGTCTTCGAAGCACTTGCGGAGGTCGTCCGTGTAGGTCTCGGAGGCGCGGTCGACGTCCTGCTCGCACTCCTGGATCAGCACGTTCTTCACGTACTGCTGGCTGATCGTGGAAGCGCCTCGGCTGGAGGTGCCGCGCACGTTGTCGACGAGCGCCTTCACCGTCGCACCGAGGTTGACGCCGCCGTGGCTGTAGAAGCTCTTGTCCTCACTGGAGAGGATGGCGTCGTACAGCACGGGGGCCACCTGCTCGTACGTGACCGGGATGCGGTTCTGCTCGTAGAAAGAGGCCAGCTCGACCGGCTTGCCGTCGGGGTCTGTGGCGTAGATCGTCGACTGCTCCATCGGTGTACCCGGGTTGAGGTTCTCGGGGAGCTGGTCGAAGAGAGTCAGTGCCTGGGCGCCGGCGAGACCGGTCATGGTGAGGACGGGCGTGACGCTGGCAGCGACCAGGAGGCCGGCGACGGCGCTCAAGCCGACGAGCCCGACGAGACCGCCGAGCACGCCTCTCACCGTGCGATTCTTTTGGGGCATACGCTTGATCGTAGGGGAGTTCCCTGAATACCACCTTTGACGAGCCGGCCCGCAATCACGGTGTCGCGCCCCGATCGACAGGAGTGCCATGACCACGTGGGAGTACCTCACCACGCCGCTGCTGATCCACAACACGGCAGCCATCCTCAACAACTGGGGCAAGCAGGGCTGGGAGCTCGTGCAGGTCGTGCAGGGTCCCGAAGGCGGTCTCGTCGCCTACCTGAAGCGTCCGGTGAACGCGGATGCCTCCGCCAACGCCGGTCTCGCCGCGGCGGAGCAGGCCGCCCGTCAGTTCGAGGGAGGCCAGGCATGAGCGTCTCCGCCCGCCTCGCCGAACTCGGCATCGAGCTGCCCGCGGTCGCCGCTCCCGTCGCCGCCTACGTCCCGGCGGTCGTGCACGACGGTCTCGTCTACACCTCGGGCCAGCTCCCGTTCGTCTCCGGTGCGCTCCCTGCCCTCGGCAAGGTCGGCGCCGAGGTCTCGGCGGAAGACGCGAAGGCGTATGCGCGCACCTGTGCGTTGAACGCCCTTGCCGCGGCAGCGGATGCCGCGGGCGGCGTCGACCGCATCGGCGGAGTGCTCCGCGTGGGCGGCTTCGTCGCCTCCGCCGCAGACTTCACGGGGCAGCCGGGCGTCATCAACGGCGCCAGCGAGGTCCTCGGCGAGATCTTCGGCGACGCCGGGCGTCATGCGCGTGCGGCCGTGGGTGTGGCGGAGCTTCCCCTCGGCAGCCCTGTCGAGGTCGAAGTGACCTTCATCCTCGCCTGAGCATTCGGCCATCCGGCACGTCCGTGCCGCACACGAAGAACGCGCCTCCCCGGATCGGGAAGGCGCGTTCTTCGTCTACGGGGGAGTCCTACTTGACCTGCGCCGAGATGATGCTCATCACCGCGGTGTCGGCCAGCGTCGTCGTGTCCCCGACCTCGCGGCCTTCGGCGACGTCACGCAGGAGACGTCGCATGATCTTGCCGGAGCGGGTCTTCGGCAGCTCGCCCACGATGTACACGTCGCGCGGGCGGGCGATCGCCCCGATCTGCTCTCCGACCCACAGGCGCAGCAGCTGGGCGAGGCCCGCGGGCTCATGCTCGGCGAGGTAGCTCTCCTTGATGATGACGAAGGCCACCACCGCCTGTCCGGTCGTCTCGTCCGATGCGCCGACCACGGCGGCTTCAGCCGTCGCCTCGTGCGCGACCAGCGACGACTCGATCTCGGCGGTGGAGAGACGGTGCCCCGAGACGTTCATGACGTCGTCGACGCGGCCGAGCAGCCACAGGTCGCCGTCCTCGTCGAGTCGGGCTCCATCACCCGCGAAGTAGTAGCCCTGGTCCTCGAACTTCTCCCAGTACGTCTCGCGGTAGCGCTCCGGGTCGCCCCAGATGCCGCGCAGCATGCTCGGCCAGGGCTCGGTGATCACGAGGAGTCCGCCGTTGCCGTTGCCGACCTCGACACCCTGCTCGTCGACGACATCGATCGAGATCCCCGGAAGCGGAACCTGCGCGGATCCGGGCTTGGTCTCGGTGACGCCGGGGAGGGCCGAGACCATGATCGCTCCGGTCTCGGTCTGCCACCACGTGTCGACGATCGGCGTCTTGCCGGCGCCGATGACCTCGCGGTACCACATCCACGCCTCGGGGTTGATGGGCTCACCCACCGAACCGAGCAGTCGCAGCGACGACAGGTCGAACTTCTTCGGCACGCTGCGGCCGATCTTCATGAACGAACGGATCGCCGTCGGCGCGGTGTAGAAGATCGAGACCTTGTACTTCTCGATGATCTCCCACCAGCGGCCGGGGTGTGGAGCGTCCGGCGTGCCTTCGTAGAGCACCTGGGTCGCGCCGTTCGCGAGCGGACCGTAGGTGACGTAGCTGTGTCCGGTGATCCATCCGATGTCGGCCGTGCACCAGAAGACGTCGGTCTCCGGATGCAGGTCGAACACGTACTTGTGCGAGTACGCGACCTGGGTGAGGTAACCGCCCGAGGTGTGCAGGATGCCCTTGGGCTTCCCGGTGGTGCCCGACGTGTAGAGGATGAACAGCGGGTTCTCCGCGGGGAAGGCCTGGGCCGTGTGCTCGGCGGACGCCGCGGGAACCACGTCGTGCCACCACAGGTCGCGTCCCTCGACCCAGTCCACCTCGTTCTCGCCGCGCCGGACGACCAGGACGTGCTCGACGGTCTGCTGCTCGCCCTCGCCACGGTCGGCGAGCGCCTGATCCACCGCCGGCTTCAAAGCGGACACCCGGCCCTTGCGGTAGCCGCCGTCAGCGGTGATGACGAGCTTCGCTCCGGCGTCGTCGATGCGTGAGCGGAGGCTGTCGGCGCTGAATCCGCCGAACACCACGGAGTGGATCGCACCGACGCGGGCGACGGCGAGCATCGAGGCGATCGCCTCGGGGATCATGGGCAGATAGATCGCGACGCGGTCGCCCTGGCCGATGCCGAGCCCTTCGAGGACGTTGGCGACCCGCTTGACCTCTGCGGTCAGCTCGGCGTAAGTGATGCGTCGGGAATCCCCGGGCTCACCCTCCCAGTGCAGAGCGACCCGGTCGCCGTTGCCCTCTTCGACGTGCCGGTCGAGGCAGTTGTACGCCACGTTCAGCTCGCCGTCGTCGAACCACTTCGCGAACGGCGGGTTCGTCCAGTCGAGAACCTGCGTGAACGGCTTGTGCCAGTGCACCAGGTCGCGGGACTGCTCGCCCCAGAACGCCTCGCGATCGGCAGCGGCGCGCTCGTAGAGTTCGGGCGATGAGATGGTCTGGGCGACGAATTCCTCCGACGGTGCGAACCGCCGGGTCTCGTCGAGAAGGTGGTCGATCTGGCTGCTCATCGGCAGGCGCTCCTTTGCGGCATTCGGGTCGTTCGAACCTGGCCGTGGGGGTGGACGGCGCGGTCAGGGTGAATCTATCCGCGGGGCCACACATCGCATACTGCCGAAAGTCGGTAGTCGCACCGGTTTTGTCAGGACGGTTGCCTTGCGTACACTCGACGACAGCCGAAATCTCATTCCGGCCTTGGCATGCCCGATTCCCCCAATCGTGCATCGCCGTGGGCGGCATCTCATTCCCCCCGTGAGATGCCGCCCATTCCGTTGGGAGCGCTCCCGTTCTTGGCGCCCCGACCCCGTCCGTCTCCTGCACCGGTCGGCGACTGCGACTCTTCTGCACAGCGCCTGAGCCGCGGTGGCGTATCCGATCGCTCGCGCCGTCCCGGCCGCCTACCTTCGCGGTATGCCCGATTCCTTCGTCATCCAGCCCCGTGGTGCGGCACCGGTGACGGGCGCGATGGATGCCGCTCCCGAGCCGCTGCGCCTCGACCCCGCCTTCGGTCCGCTCATCGCCCACATCGACGACGCCGTCACCGATGTCTTCGTCAACGGCCCGGCGGGTCTGTTCGTCGACCGGGGCAGCGGCGCCGATCCGGTGAGCGGATGGCGGGCGTCGGAGCGGGAGGTCCGCGACCTCGCCGTCGCCCTCGTCGGTCTCGGCGGGCGCCATCTCGACGACCAGGCTCCGTGCGTCGACGTCCGTCTCGATTCCGGCATCCGCGTGCATGCCGTCCTCGCTCCGGTGTCCACGATGGGCACCGCGCTCTCGATCCGCATCCCTCGGGTGCGGGCGGCCGACCTCGAGGCGCTCGCTGCGCTCGGCTCCTTCGGCGCACGTCAGCAGGCCTGGCTCCTCGGGCTGGTGGCCGAACGGGCCAACATCCTCATCACCGGCGGCACCGGAACGGGCAAGACGACGCTCCTGTCCGCGCTGCTCTCCGAGGTCCCGGCGACCGAGCGCATCGTCACGATCGAAGATGTCGCAGAGCTCCGTCCGCGCCACCCGCATCACGTCGCCCTCGAGGCGCGTCAGGCGAATGTCGAGGGAGCGGGAGGGATCACGCTGGCTCGGCTGGTGCGCGAGTCACTGCGGATGCGGCCGGACCGTCTGGTGGTGGGCGAATGCCGCGGGGAAGAGGTCCGAGAGCTGCTCACCGCGCTCAACACCGGACACGACGGTGGCGCCGGCACGATGCACGCCAGCGGGCTCCGCGATGTGCCGGCCCGACTCGAGGCCCTCGGTGCGCTGGCCGGGATGGATGCAGTCGCCCTCGCGCGGCAGGCGGTGAGTGCGTTCACGGTGGTGCTGCATCTCGACCGTGCTCCCGGGGGCGTCCGTCGGATCCGGCAGGCCGGACGACTCGTGATGGCGGGCGACCGGTTGGATATCGAGGAGGTCACGCCGTGGTGATCCGGCGACGCCCTGCGCCCCCTGCGAGTGAGACGGGGGCGAGCGATGCCGCGACCTCGGTGCAGACCCTGGCCGTCCTGCTGCAGGCGGGAGCGGTGCCGGTCGTCGCCTGGCGGCACCTCGCCGACATCGGCGACCCGCATGCGCTGGCCGTGACCGAGCGGGTGGAGGGAGGCGTTCCCCTGCTCGACGCCATCGAGGCCGAGGGTGGGGCCTGGGTCGACCTCGCGGCCGCATGGGAGATCGCCACCACGGTCGGTGCCCCGCTTGCTGAGGTGCTCCGGATCATCGCCGAATCTCTGCGCGACGCCGCGTCCGCCGCCGACGATGTGCGCATCGCACTCGCCGAGCCCGCGGGAACAGCGCGCCTGCTGCTGTGGATGCCGCTCGCGGGACTTCTTCTCGGGTTCGCGCTCGGCTTCGACACCGTCGGCGTCATCGTCGGCAATCCGCTCGGTGCCGCCTGCGTGGTCGCGGGCCTTCTCCTCGTGCTCGCAGCTCGGCTGTGGACGCGGCGGCTGCTCCGCCGCGCTGCGCCCGAGCCGGGCACGCCCGGGATGCGAGCCGAACTGGTGGCCGTCGCGCTCGCCGGGGGCGCCTCCATCGACCGCGCCCTCCGTCTGGTCGCCGAGAGCTCGGCCGGCGGGGGGACCGAGGAGGGCATCCGATCCGTGCTCGAGCTGTCCCGTGCAGCCGGCGTGCCCGCGGTGGAGCTCCTTCGAGCGTCCGCAGCGCAGGATCGGCATGCCGCGCGGGTGCACGGCCGCCTGCGTGCGGCGAAGCTCTCGACACGACTGCTCATCCCGCTCGGTGTGTGCACCCTGCCTGCGTTCCTCCTGCTCGGTGTGGCGCCGATGCTGCTCAGCGTCCTGGCCTCGACACCGCTGCCCCTGTGAGCGACGTGCCGAGCGACCCGCTGAGACCGACCAACCGATGCGAAGGCATCACAGAGAAAGAGGTACATCATGATCCGCATCCCCCGACTCGACCGGCGCCGCGCGGCTGCGCTGTTCGGCGACGACACCGGCGCGGCCACGGCCGAATACGCGATCACCACGATGGCCGCCGTGGCGTTCGCAGGGCTCCTGGTCGTCATCATGCGATCCGACGAGGTTCGCGGCATCCTGACCGATCTCGTCCGGCGAGCCCTCACCGTGTCGTGATGCGCCCCCGGAGGAGCGGCGCCGGTCGCGCCGGGGCGGGGGAGCGAGGCTCCGTCGCCGCAGAACTCGCTCTCGGGCTGCCCGCCGTGGTGCTGGCGCTCCTGCTCGGTG
>NZ_JARE01000005.1:0-13353 GCF_000708325.1 Microbacterium sp. Cr-K20
CGGCCGATCCCGTCGCGCCTACGTCACCCGGCTGGCGCAGTTGCACCGGCGACTCGCATACGCCCCGGCGGGCGCGGTGCCGCTGCACTGGCTCAGTCTGCTCCCGCTCGCGCTGTGGCGCTCCATCACGCATCTCGTCGGCAAGCGGCCGGAAGCGGTGCTCCCCGAGTGGGGGGCGGCCCTCACCGCGATGCTGCGCGTCGGTGCGGTCGCGCGGTCCCGCTCGCGCATCCGCGCCTTCCGCTCTTCCACCTGGGCGAGCATCGCGCCGTTGCGGGTGACGTCGTCCGATCTGCGCCGGCGTCTCGATGACGGGCATGGCAGTGAAGGCGGTGCCGTCAGCGAACTCCGTTTCTTCTCCGGCGGCGGTGCCTGGGCCGTGCTCGCGGCGCTCGTCGTGAGCATCGCCTCCTTCACGACCCTGCTCGCGTGGCCGGCCCTCGGCGGCGGCGCGCTCCTGCCGCTGCGTCAGACCGTCTCGGCGCTCTGGAGCGATGCGGCGTGGGGCGCTCGCGGCACGGGGATCGGCCTCGTCGGCCCGGCAGACCCGTTCGCCGCGGTCGTGGCTGTGCTCGGCTCTCTGTGGCCGGCCGGACCGTCGTTCGTGATGGTGCTGCTGTGGATTCTCGCGCTTCCGCTCGCCGTCCTCGGAGGCTGGTTCGCTGCGACGCGAGTGACCGACCGGTCGGGGCTTCGTATCTTCGCCGGTGTCGCGTGGGCGCTGGCGCCCACCTTCCTCACTGCGCTCGTCGACGGCCGCCCGAGCGCCGTGCTGGTGCACCTCCTGCTGCCATGGCTCTTCCATTCCGCCGTGGTGGCGCACCGCTCCTGGGGTGCGGCCGGAAGCGCCTCCCTCCTGCTCGCCGCCGTGATCGCCTGCGCTCCGTCGTTGGCGCCCGCACTCGCGCTGCTGTGGGTCGTGGCGGTGGGTATCGTGCTCGGCACCGCGCAGTTCCGTGGGGCCGGACGTCTGCTGTGGCTCCTCGTGCCGACGGCCGCACTGTTCGCTCCACTCGTCTTCTGGCAGCTCGCACACGGGACGCCGTTGGCGATCCTGGGCGATCCCGGACTGGTGTGGGCGGGACCACAGGCGTCCGCCGACGCCGCGGGTCGGCTGGCGCTCGCCACCGGATTCCCCACCATGGACCTCGCGGGGTGGTCGTGGTTCGTTCCCGCGCCGATCGCTGCGTGGGCTCCGGTGCTGTGTGCGCCGATGGCTCTGCTCGCCCTCGGCGCGGCCGTCGCCCCCCGGTGGCGCGCGGGCATCACACTGCTCGTCGTCGCTCTGGCAGGCCTCGCGACGGCGTTCCTCGCCGTCGGCATCACGGTGAGCTTCGCGCAGGGCACCGGAGTGGCGATCTGGCCCGGCGCAGGGCTCAGCCTGGCCTGGGTCGGGGTCGTGGGGGCCGCGCTCGTCACGCTGGACACCGCCATCACGCTTCCGAGGCTGCGGGTCCTCTCCGCCGTCGTCGCAGCGGTGGCGCTCGGAATCTGTGCCGTACCGGCGCTCAGCGCCCTCCACCTGGGTCGGTCGGTCCTCACGAACGGCCCCGAATCGACGCTGCCCGCCTACGTCGCCGCCCAAGCCGCAGGGGACCGTCCTCTCGCGACGCTCGTGATGACTCCGCAGAACGACGGAGGACTCGCGGTCGAGGTGGTCTGGGGGGCGAGCGAGACGCTCGGATCCCAGACCACGATGGTCTCGACCGCCGTCGAGCCGCAGGGGGACGACATCGCGACGCTCGCCGTCGATCTCCTCTCCGCCCGCGACTTCGATGCTCCGGGCGAGCTGGCTGCGAAGGGGATCAGCTACGTGCTGCTCTCGGAGCTGTCCGGGAGCGAAGGAGACAAGGCTCGCGCTCTGCGCACCGCGGCCGTCGCCTCGATCGATCAGCGTGCCGGCCTGGTTCATGCAGGCGAGAGCGATCGCGGAGTGCTCTGGCGTCTGGAGGCCGAGATCGCTGCGCCACCGACACTGACTCCCGCTCAGGAGGGAACCGCTCGCCTCGTGTTGACGATCCAGCTGCTGGCCGTCCTCGTGGCGCTGCTGCTGTCGATCCCGACCAGGGCTTCGCGTCGCGCGGCGCGAGCGCAATCCCGCATCGTCGGCCGCGCGCCGGATGAGCCGATGATCCTGCCTCGGCACGCGGAGGACCAGGTCTCGCTCGAGGAGCAGACGCCGGTCGGAGCGATCGAGGAGCCGCAGGACGAGGCCGCGCTGAACGACGAGGCGCTGGTTCCGATCGCCGAGCCCGATCCCATTGCCGAGGAGCCTTCGGAATCCGTCGACGCGGAATCCGACGGGGGCGACGACGAGAGAGCCGAGACGACAGGGGAGGGGGACCGATGAGTGGTTCGCGTGCATTCAAGGTCGCCGCGACGGGTGCTCGCCTCGCCACCGGAGTCGCCGTCATCGCCGCCTGCGTCGTCGGGATCGTCGCCGCGGTCCACGCACCGTGGCCGGTCATCCGGCATGATGCCGCTCGCGTCGACGTCACGCCGCTCCCCGGAGACAGCGTCCTGGTGTGCAACGGCGACCTGCGCGCGCTCGGACGGGACGCCATGGATCCGCTGGCGCTGAGCTCTGCGGGGTCGCCGACCCTCACGGCTGGCGGAACGTCGGGCGATCCGTCCTCGGCGGGTCTGACGGTGCAGGATCTTCCCGACGCGGGCGAGGTGCGCGTTCTCACGGGCGCTGTGGAAGGACGCTCAGCACCGTTGATCGCCGCCGCGGAGTCGATCACTCTCGCCACGGACGACCTCTCCGGATTCGCGGCCGCCGCCTGTGGAGTTCCCCGACTGAGTTCCTGGCTCGTCGGCGGGAGCACCGCCACCGGCACCGAGGACATCGTCACCCTGACCAATGCCGCGGAGGTCCCCTCGACCGTGACGCTGTCGGTCTACGGCGAGACCAGAAGCGCACGCACGGTCATCGTGCCCGCGCGCACGCAGACCGCGCTGCCGCTCACGTCGATCGCCGCCGGCGACACCGCGCCCGTCGTCCGCGTCGATGCGACCGGGGCTCCGGTCCGTGCGGTGCTGCAGTCGTCGCTCACCCAGGTGCTCGACCCCGCCGGCATGGACCTGCAGGACGCGGTGCCCGGCGCGCAGCAGAAGTTGGTGCTCACCGGAGTGGAGGTGTTCGCCTCTGACGGGGACGACGACGAGATGGCGGTTCTGCGCCTGCTCTCGCCCGGTGCGGACGCACGTGTTCAGGTCCGGGTCGTCGCGGAGGGCGCCGGTTCTGCAGCGGACGAGTTCACGGTTCCGCTCGAACCCGATCTCCCCGCTCAGGTCTCGCTGAGCGGTCTCGAACCCGGCCGCTACACCGTCGAGGTCGATTCGGAGGAACCGGTCGTGGCCGCGCTGCGCCAGCAGGACGGCTTCGGCCGTGATGCCGACTTCGCGTGGGTCACCCCGGCACCGGAGGTCGACGGCGAGGTGGTGTTCGCGGTGCCGTCGGGTCCGCCGGGACGACTCCAGCTGGCGAACTCGTCGGATGAGGACGCCACGGTGACGATCGAGCCGCTCGACGGCGGAGCATCCCAGGAAGTCCTGATCGCCGCAGGCGCGACGGCCGGGATCGATGTCGAGCCCGGTGCGACCTATCGGATGCAGTCGACGGGCCCGGTGCACGCCGCGGTCGCGCTCACCGCTCCGGGCGCGCTCGCCGTGCTGCCGGTGCAGCCGAGTGCCGGTGTCGAGAAGGCGATCGCGGTCTACCCCTGATCAGTTCCCGGGGGTGAAGACCCCGCGAGCTCAGTGCTCGTGGCCGAGGTCCCACGGCTCACGGCCGACGTACTCCGCGGCGGCCCGGAACACGGCGCTCTCGATCGCCATCCGGCGGTGCGGAGCGTCGTCGTGCCCCGGGGGCAGGAGCCGCTCGATGGGCAGCCGGAACAGCACGATGCGCCGATTCTCCCGATCGAGGTACCAGCGCGGTACCGCATCGGCCGCGTCGAATGCGGGGATCGCCCCGATCTCGAACCTGACGTCCTGCAGCTCTGGCCACGTCCCGCGTAGGAACTCGACGGCAGTGCCCACGGTCAGGTCGAAGCGATCGAGACGGCCGTCGAGCGGCGCGAGCGGCGGGCGCACGACTTCGCTGCGACCGAGACGCCCGTGGCGGCCGTGCCGCGCGCCGCGCCGTGGTGCGGCGGGGGCGTGAGCGGTGCGGCGACGGGGCATGTCGAAAGTCTAGGCCGTGCCGACGTGTGCGGCGCGGCATCCCCGGCTCGGATGCGCACGACCGTACGCTGGCGGAGATGGATGGACGACTGTGCTCGAAGGTCGGCTGCGCGCGAGAAGCCGTGGCCACCCTCACCTACGACTATGGGGACAAGATGGCGGCGCTCGGTCCGCTCGGCGCCGCGAACGACCCGCAGGCGCATGATCTGTGCTCCCCGCACGCCGATCGGCTCTCGGTGCCCGCGGGCTGGCTCGTCGTGCGGCACGAGGCGCTTCGGGCCTGACGAAGGCCCCCGACACGCGGTCACCTTTGCTATACCCGGAAATCATTTTTTGGGTACGCTGACTCCAGGCGTGCCAGGGCGGCGCTGCCGGAAAGGCACTCGTGATCGTCTGGCGTCGCTGGATCTTCCCCCTGCTTCTCGTCGTGGTCATCGGCGCGTGCGCCGCAGCACTCGTCAAGATCGCTTTCTTCCCTGACCGAGCCGAGAGCATGGTCAGCCCGGAAGCGACGATCACCGACCCGATCGTGGCGGTGGAGCGCGGATCCGTCGTGAATGCGCTGAGCCTGACCGGCAACGTCGCGCGCGATGAGATCTTCGCGGTTCGCAGCGAAATCGACGGCACGGTCACCGCCGTCCACGTGAGTGAGGGCGCCGCGGTGTCGGCCGGCCAGAAGCTGTTCACCATCCGTCAGGAAGATCCCCGCAAGGACATCGATGTGCTCGCGCCCGAGGCCGGCGACGTGTCCGAGATCGCGCTCGTGAAGGGGCAGCCGACCTCGGTGGGCACCGAGATCTTCAGTCTCACCCCCGCGCGGTACCACCTCCTCGCGACCGTCGACCCTGTGCAGCTGTACCGCCTCGTCAACGCGCCGACCGAGGGCACGGTCACCATCACGGGTGGTCCGGCACCGTTCGCCTGCACCGGCGTCCGTGTGCAGGTGACGGCAGAGGGCACCGCGAGCGTGCGCTGCGCCATCCCCGCCGGCCAGACCGTGTTCGCCGGACTCCCCGCGACGATGGACCTGGCCCTCGGCCAGGTCGAGGACGCGCTCGTGATCCCGGTCACCGCCGTCCAGGGCGGCGCGGGCTCCGGGAACGTGTGGGTCGATGCGGCCGACGGGGCAGAACCCGAGGAGCGCGCGGTGAAGCTCGGTGTGAACGACGGGACGATCGTCGAGGTCACCGAGGGTCTGGAGGAGGGCGAGAGCATCCGTCAGTTCGTGCCGGGCTTCGTCGCTCCGGTCGAGGAGTTCTGCTACGAGGTCTCGCCGGGCGTGGAGCAGTGCGACAGCGGGATGAGCTGGTGAGTCTGGTCGCTCTGGAGGACGTCACCAAGAGCGTCCTCCTGGCAGACGATTCGCGGCTCGAGATCCTCCGCGGCATCACGCTCGAGGTCGGTGCCGGTGACCATGTGTCGATCGTCGGCCGCTCCGGCTCCGGCAAGTCGACGCTGCTCAACATCCTCGGGATGCTGGACTCGCCGACGTCGGGCTCGGTGTCGTTCGAGGGGCGGGAGGTTCGTCGCATGCGGTCGGGGCGTCTGGACCGGCTGCGCGGCGACAATGTCGGCTTCGTCTTCCAGCAGTTCAACCTGCTGCCGGGGCGCACCGCACTCGACAACGTGATGATGCCCCTCGGCCACGCGAAGGGGAAGGTGTTCTGGAACCGTCGGCAGATCGCCGCGGACATGCTCGAGCGGGTGGGACTCGGGCACAGGGTCGGGCAGATCGCCGACAAGCTCTCCGGCGGTGAGCAGCAGCGGGTCGCGATCGCCAGGGCACTGGTGCGCAGGCCCGTGTTGATCCTCGCGGACGAGCCGACGGGCGCGCTCGACATCGACACCGGCGCATCCGTCATGTCGCTCCTCGACGAGGTCGCCACGGAGACGGACGCCGCGCTGGTCACCATCACGCACGACCTCCACGTCGCGGCCCGCGCGCGCCGGCACTACCGCCTGGATGCCGGACGCCTGGAGACCGCGGACCTCAGTCGCGCGTTCGAAGCCTCGACCCTCGCGGCTTCCGTGCCCTCCGCTCCGGCACCGCCCGTGACCGTGGCGCCGGCGCCGCCCGTGGCAGCGGCGCCCGCATCCGAGGTCGTGTCGTGACCGGCTTCCTCGGCGCGCTCTCCGATGCGTGGGCCGAGATCCGGGTGCACAAGCTCCGTGTGCTGCTCAGTCTGATCGGCATCGCTGTATCCGTCGGAGCGCTCACCGCGGTCGTGGCGATCTCGGAGTATCAGCGCCAGTTCCAGGCGGAGCAGTCCGACCGCTGGGGAGGGCGCGCGGCCACCATCGTCGTCGCCGCGAGCACTGCCGACGGCACCCCCGTGGACGCCGATGACTTCGACGCCCGCTTCAGCCGTGTCTCGGAGCGATTCGGTTTCAGCCATACGGCGCGCATCGCGCAGGGGGTGATGCTGGACGCGCAGCTGCCAGAGGGCGTCACTCCGGTACCCGCCCGCATCATGGACCCCGCCTACTCCCAGATCCACCGCGAGCAGCTTCTCGAGGGGCGCTGGTTCCTCGACTCCGATCTGGAGGCCATGGCCCCGCCGGTGGTCATCACGGAGGCGCTGTGGGAGCGTCTGGGACGCGTGCCCCTGACGCAGCATCCGACCGTCGTGTTCGATGGTCCGGCCGGGGGCACCTATCAGGTGATCGGCATCGTCCCGCGGCAGGGCTTCGGCGACGAGGAACTGCGGGTCGACCTGCTCTACGATGCGTATCGCTCTCGCGTGGACGCCCTGCCGCCGGATGCGACGACCCAGTACGAGGTCTGGGTGGGCGCTCAGCAGGCTGACCAGATCGGACCGGTGCTGGCGATGGATCTGCGCGCAGGGCTGCCGGAGGGGCAGACGATCTCGGTGAGCCGCACCGACTGGGCGGCTCAATCGGGCGCCATGGATGCGCAGGCCACGTTCGAGATGATCACGGGCGGAATCGCCGCCCTGATCCTCGCGCTCGGGGCCCTGAGCCTGATCAACATCCAGCTGGTCGCCATGCGTCAGCGCGTGCGTGAGATCGGGGTCCGACGTGCTTTCGGCGCCAGTTCGGGGCGGGTGTTCTTCGCCGTGTTCCTGGAGAGTCTCGTCGCCACGACGGTCGCCGGAGTGATCGGGATCGCGATCGTCGTCGCGGTGCTGCGCTCGGACTGGATAGTCACCTCGATGTTCTACGGCATCCAGGACGTGCCGCCGTTCCCGATGCGGGCTGCACTCATCGGACTCGTCGCCTCGGTGATCGTCGGCGCGGTGTCGGGTTTCATCCCCGCTCTCGTCGCGCTGCGGGTGAAGGTGATCGACGCGATCCGCTTCTGACGCACACACCGGGCGGGCGGCGTCGGGTGGAAGAATGTGAGGATGCCTGAGCTCGAGTACCGCGTCGCCGACCTGTCCCTCGCCGAAGCCGGCCGTCACCAGCTGCGCCTCGCCGAGAACGAGATGCCGGGATTGATGTCCCTCCGGGAGGAGTTCGGTGCGGCGCAGCCGCTGAAGGGCGCCAGGATCGCCGGCTCGCTGCACATGACCGTGCAGACGGCGGTGCTCATCGAGACGCTCGTGGCGCTCGGCGCGGAGGTGCGGTGGGCGAGCTGCAACATCTTCTCCACTCAGGACGAAGCGGCCGCCGCCGTCGTGGTCGGCCCGGGCGGTACGGTCGACGCCCCGGCGGGCGTGCCGGTCTTCGCCTGGAAGGGGGAGACGCTCGAGGAGTACTGGGCGTGCACCGAGCGCATCTTCGCCTGGTCGTCGACGGGATTCGACGGTCCGAACCTCATCCTCGACGACGGCGGCGACGCCACGCTGCTCGTGCACAAGGGCGTCGAGTTCGAGAAGGCGGGCGCGGTCCCGGCGACGACGGACTCCGACTCGCACGAGTACTCGGTCATCCTCGATCTGCTGCGCAGGTCGCTCGCGTCGTCGACCGATCGCTGGACGAAGGTCGCGGCGGGGCTCATCGGGGTGACGGAGGAGACCACCACCGGCGTGCATCGTCTCTATGAGCTCGCCGCATCCGGGGAGCTGCTCTTCCCGGCCATCAACGTCAACGACTCGGTGACCAAGAGCAAGTTCGACAACAAGTACGGTATCCGTCACTCGCTCCCGGATGGGCTGAACCGCGCGACCGACGTGCTCATGGGTGGCAAGGTCGCCTTCGTGTGCGGGTACGGCGACGTGGGCAAGGGCGCAGCCGAGGCGCTCCGCGGACAGGGCGCCAGGGTGATCGTCAGCGAGGTCGACCCGATCTGCGCGCTGCAGGCGGCGATGGACGGTTTCCAGGTGGCACGCCTGATCGACGTCGCCGGCGAGGTCGACATCGTGGTGACCGGCACCGGCAATCGCGATGTCGTCACGACCGAGCACCTCCAGGCGCTGAAGCACCTCGCGATCGTCGCGAACGTCGGCCACTTCGACAACGAGATCGACATGGCGGGCCTCGAAGCCATCGAGGGCGTCGAGAAGATCGAGATCAAGCCGCAGGTGCACGAGTGGCGTCTGCCGAGCGGACGCAGCGTCCTGGTGCTCAGCGAGGGGCGACTGATGAACCTCGGCAACGCCACGGGGCATCCGTCGTTCGTCATGAGCGCCTCATTCACCAACCAGGTGCTCGCCCAGCTGGAGCTCTACACGAACATCGCCGCCTACCCCACGGGCGTGTACGTCCTGCCGAAGGCGCTCGACGAGAAGGTCGCACGCCTCCACCTCGACGCACTGGGAGTGCAGCTCACGACTCTCAGCGACGAGCAGGCGGCGTACATCGGCGTTCCGGTGGACGGACCGTACAAGCTCGAGCACTACCGCTACTGATCGATCGCGCGACCGAGGGTCGCGCTGCGACGGATCAGACCCCGACGCGTCGGCCGGTGAGCCGCTCGGCTCGACGGTCGGCGTTCTCCAGCGCGCGGCGCTCGCGCTCCCGCCGCAGCACCGTGATGCCGACGAGCACCTGTTCCGGTGGCGCGCTCGGCATCGGGGAGACGAAGGGTGTGGCCTCGGCGAGCAGGTCGTGCGCCACCCGCGCTCGAGCGGCGGGGACCATCCGCGGCGCGCTCACGAGGAACTGCGAGATCCGGCGCGCGAGCCGGTCGGGCATGCGCGCCACATCGGCGATCTGCGCCCAGCCGGCGAGGGCAGGGGGCAGCACCGGCACGTGAGTGGGGAGTGCCGGCGTGCGGACGCGCTGGCTGTAGGTGCCGGCGACCAGGTCGCCCAGACGCTGCGATCGCGCCGTGAAGGCACCCGTGAGCACCGCGATGCCGCCGAAGGTCATGTAGATCTCCAGGACACCGAGGAGCGCCCTGATGAACGCGTGCCGGAACCCGGCGGCGCCGCCGTCCACGCGGACGATCCGCCCTCCGACGGCGAGCTTGCCGAGGCTGCGGCCCTTCAGGGTGACCTCCATCGTGATGGGAAGCACCACGAAGCTCACGACGATCGCCGCGACCGTGGCGATGCGGTCGGTGGCATCGCTGAGCACCCCGGCATCGAGCAGCCAGATGCGCAGGAAGAGCCAGAGGATGAACACCGCATATCCGAGGAGCATGTCGATCGCGGCACCCAGCGCGCGGAGCAGGAAGCCGACCGGCTGCACGTCGATCGCGACGGCCTCGCCGGAGAGCACCTCGTCGGAGACGTCGATCGGGACGGACATGAGTACAGTAAATCAGGTGGATGCCGATGCGCTGACCGATGCTCGCCGTGCGGAATGGGAACGGCTCGAGGAACTCAGCCGCGCCCGGCTCGACGGCGCCGGGGTGGACGAACTGATCGTGCGGTACCGCGCCGCCTCTGCAGATCTCGCCGAGCTGAAGACGTCGGTCGGCGACTCTCCGCAGGGTGCCTACCTCTCCACGATCCTGGTCCGCGCCCGGCTGCGCCTCACCGGAGCATCCGACAGCATCCTGACCCAGACCGCGCGGTTCTTCCGTCTGCAGCTTCCGGCCGCCCTGTACCGCTTGCGGTGGACGACACTGGTCATCGCGGTCGCCTTCATCGCCGTCGCGGTCGGCACAGCGGCGTGGATCGCGAGCGACCCTGCCCTCATCGCGACACTCGGCCCGCCCGACCTGCTCGAACAGTACGCCGACGAGAGTTTCACCGGTTACTACACCGAGAACCCCGCTGCCGAGTTCATGGGCATGGTCTGGACCAACAATGCCTGGATCGCCATGCAGTGCGTGCTCTTCGGCGTCACGGGGATCTGGCCGGTGTACATGCTCGTGCAGAACGCCATGGGCCTCGGTACGTCGGGCGCGGTGATGGCTGCGCACGACAAGGCCGATCTGATGGTGCTCTACATCCTTCCGCACGGCATGCTCGAGATGACCTGCATCTTCGTCGCAGCGGCCGCCGGTCTGCACGTGTTCTGGGCCTGGGTGGCTCCGGGGCACCGTACCCGTGGGGAAGCGCTGGCCGAAGAGGGGCGCTCACTCGCGACGGTCGCTCTCGGCCTCGTGTTCGCCCTGTTCCTCGCCGGACTCGTCGAGGGTTTCGTCACCGGTTGGGGGCTGCCGTGGCCGGTGAAGATCGGCATCGGCGCTGCCGCCCTGGCCGTGTTCCTCATCTACATGCTCGTCGTCGGCGGCCGCGCGCATCGACGGGGCGAGACGGGCGACCTCGTCGAGTACGAAGCCGGGACGCCGCGCCTCATCGCCGGCTGACCGCGGACGGGTCGAGGACAGCAGTCGTCAGAGCCGGCCCGCCGCCTTCAGCTCCAGGTAGCGGTCGGCGATGCGGGGCGGAAGCTGTTCCGGGTCGGCGGCGATCGCCTCGCCACCGGCTCTGCGGATCGCATCCGCGACGTTCTCGGCGTCACGAAGCGTCCGCTCCGCCGCGGCAGCGAGATAGACCTCTTCGCGGGAACCGCGTTCGCGCGCCAGCGCAGCGATGCCGTCATCGGTGACCGATCCGACGAGCACGGTGGTCGCACGTGACGCGTTCGGGAAGGCGCCGAGGAACCCTCGAGCGGATTCTGCCGCGTCCTGCGCGGTCAGCACGACGATCAGAGAAGGCCGCGTGGTGAGCGTGCGCACGGCGGCGAAGGCACCGTGCCAGTCCGTGTCCACCAGGCGCGCGTCCACGGGCGCCATGGCGTCGCTCATCGCCGGCAGGAGTGCCGCGCCGTCCACGCCGGTGACCCGGCCGCGCACCACGCGGTCGTACATCAGCAGATGCACGTGGTCACCCGCGCGAGCGGCGAGTGCAGCCAGCAGCAGCGCCGCTTCGAGAGCGGCGTCGACGCGGGTGCCGTCGCCGACGCGTGCGGCCGCCGTCCGACCGGTGTCGATGATGATGACGACATGCCGGTCGCGTTCGGGGCGCCAGGTGCGCAGCATCGTGGTGCCGGCGCGGGCGGTCGCGCGCCAGTCGATCGAACGCACGTCGTCGCCCCGGACGTACTCGCGCAACGAGTCGAATTCGGTTCCCTGGCCGCGGACCTGGATGCTCGTGTTGCCGTCCAGCTCGCGCAGTCGCGCCAGGCGCGAGGGCAGGTGCTTTCGCGAGGTGAAGGCGGGAAGCACCCGGATCGCGCCGCGGACCGGATGCCGTGCCTGCCGACCGGCGAGGCCGAGGGGCCCGCGGGAGCGGATCATCACGAACTCGCTCACCAGTTCGCCGCGTCGGCGGGGGGTGAGGGGGATGGCGACGCGGCCTCGCTCGCCCGGGGCGACCTGCAGCTGCTGTCTCTCTGCAGGAGCACCGGCCGTGGGCTGCCAGGCGTCGCGGAGCACCGCGTGCAGCGCCCTGGTGCCGTGGTTGTGCACGGCGACACTCACCGGGACCTGTTCGCCGAGTCGGGCGCGCTTCGGAACCCGGCGGCTCACCGTCACCGATCGGGCGCTGGCAGCGAGGGCGATGTCCACGACGACCAGCAGCAGGCACAGGCCGATCCAGGCGCCCAGCACCGCGTACGCCGGGTAGCCCGCGAGCCCGGCGAGGACCAGCGGGACGACGCCGACGGCGAGAGCGACGGCGAGACGACCGGTGATGAACACCTAGATCGGCACCCTGGTCTGCTGCACCACCGAGGTGAGCACCGCGTCTGCGGAGACGCCCTCCATCTGGGCGTCGGGCCGCAGCTGGAGCCGGTGCCGCCATACGGGCACCAGCATCGTCTGCACATGATCGGGGGTCACCGCGGTGGAGGCGTTCAACCACGCCCAGGCCTTGGCCGCGGCGAGGAGGCCGGTCGACGCACGCGGGCTGGCACCGAGTTCCACGGAGGGGGACTGCCTCGTCGCTCGCGCCAGATCGACGACGTAGCCGAGCACGTCGTCGGTGACGTCCACCGAGGCGGCTGCCTGCTGCGCCGCGCGGATCTCGTCCGCAGAGACCACGGCCTCGACGCCGGTCAGCTCGCGCGGGGAGAAGCCCTCGGCGTGCCGGCGGAGCACCGACACCTCGGCATCGCGTTCCGGCATACCGACGACGAGCTTCATCAGGAAGCGATCCAACTGCGCTTCCGGCAGCGAGTACGTGCCCTCGTGTTCGATCGGGTTCTGCGTCGCGGCGACGAGGAAGGGGTCGGGCAGCGAGCGGCTGACGCCGTCGGCCGAAACCTGGCGCTCCTCCATGGCTTCGAGGAGGGCGGCCTGCGTCTTCGGCGGCGTCCGGTTGATCTCGTCCGCGAGCAGGATGTTCGTGAAGACCGGGCCGGCACGGAAGTCGAACTCACCCGTGCGTGCGTCGTACACGAGGGAACCCGTGACGTCGCCCGGCATCAGGTCCGGCGTGAACTGCACGCGTTTCGTGTCGAGGCCGAGGGCGCGGGCGAACGAGCGGACCACCAACGTCTTGGCGACGCCGGGCACTCCTTCCAGGAGCACATGGCCGCGTGCGAGCAGCGAGACGAGGAGGCCGGTGACGGTGCCGGCCTGGCCGATGACCGCCTTGTCGACCTCGGTGCGCACCCGGTGCATGGCCTGACGAAGCGCGGCGTCGTCGGTGGAGTGGTTCTCAACGGTCACGTGGTTCCCTCGGCTTCTGTGGGATGGATGGTCGGTCGGCGGGTGCTGGTCTCCACGGCCGCCTCGAGCTCGTCGAGACGCCGAGCGAAGTCGACCAGGGCGGCGTCGTCGGTGGGAAGAGGTCCCGCCAGCAGCGTCTGCAGTGTTCCCCGAGGGATCCGGAGCCGGTCGGACGCGGCGTCGGCGACCTCGTC